>RXJR01000018.1:0-221189 GCA_003963305.1 Candidatus Melainabacteria bacterium
CGGCGCTTTACGCAGAGGAGCTTGCCGAGCGCGAAGCGGAGCTGCTGAGAGCCAAAAACTACAGCAAGGAGCAAATCGAGGCAGCGGTTAAGTCCAGGGTCAGTCAGGAAGACTTCTTTGAGGGCTTGCTGCGGCATCTGATGGGTTTGAAGACGGAAGTGAACTTGACGTTCGGCGAAATCTTCAACACCGTCGTGCACGAAGCCGGGCACGCCCTGGGTATCGCCTATGAGCGTTATCTGGGTCGGACCAATGAAATCGTGCGCTTCATTGCAGTAGAGCCGAGGGGGCGCGCCGGTGGTTTGACCTTCAAAACCCCCGACCGTGATGCCTTTGGCAAGACATTGACGCAAGTCGATGCGGATGCTGTTTGTGGCTTCGGTGGCAGTGCGGCGCAGTTGGTTTTCCTGAACGTGAAAGACTCGGGTCCCGACAACGATTTTGAAGTTGTCGGTCAGAATATCTACCGGGCTATCGGGCGCTGGTACGGTTCTGAAAAGTTGGGTCCGATCTCGCTTGGTCAACGCGGCATGACCGCTTCGACCGAGATGGGGACTGCGCAGAAGGACTTGATCGATGCGGAATGCAACCTCAAGACCAAAGTGCTGTATGCAAGAACCTGGTGGATAATGAATCTCTTTATCCGCTCGGAAAGCATCTGGACGATGTTCTGGGAATTGCTGGAAGGCAAGATCATGCGTCAGGACAGATTCGCCGAAATATTCGACCAGGCTATGGCGGAAGTTAAGGCTCATCCTGAGTGGAGCAACGGCGATCTGGACAGCTTGCTTGAAAAGGTCGCCAGGGACCCCTATGGCTGGTCACCCGAGCCGCTGCAAGCTGAGACGCGCGCTTTCATAAAGGCGCGAATCGAGCAACTGCGTCTGCGTTACGAGGCTTTGAACCAGGTCGGTCAGTAACGCAACTTACTCCATCACGCTTGGCTGACTGTGCCTCTGGTGCAGCACCGAGCGTGGTGGCACCTCAATCTAATAGTGGTGGATACACCGGAAATACTATGGATACTCAACTTACGAACTTGCAAGCCTTACTCAGATATCCGGCAGTGAAATGGCTTTTGATCCTGAACATCATTCTCTTCCCGGTTGGGCTTGTGATTGGTGGCGGGGAAGACTTTCGCGCCGTTGGTCTGATTCCATTCAGCTTCATCGAGCAATTGCAGAGCGGACATCTTTTCGATTGTTTGACCGGTTTGATTCGACATCAGTTTTTTCATGTCGATATGACCCACCTGTTCGGAAATATGCTCTTTCTGCTGGCGGTCGGATTATCGCTGGAGTACACGCTTGGAACAAGACGGTTCCTGGCGCTGTATCTTGTCTGCGGTATGCTTTCCGGCATCGGTCTGGTTCTGTTTTCGCCGAATCTGATTTTCCCACTCGTGGGTGCATCTGGTGCGATTGCAGGACTGATGGGGGCGACACTCGTCTTGACCAGAGAGCAGCCGCTAGGGGAACTGCCCATTATCCATTTCACTGTGCGTGCTAAGCACGTCATAGTGGTGTGGTTGCTGTGGCAGTTCGAACTGCTGTTCCAGGCGCTCGGCAATCCGCTGGCCGGGCAGATGGTCGTGCACATCACCGGTCTCGCTGCCGGTTACGCCATAGCGTCGTTCTGGAAATCCAGACTGATCGCTGAATAAGTTCCGTGCATGCAGCGTCATTCTGGAATGCCGGAAGATCGCTGCATAGTTGCACTACATGCGATGGCATCGTGCTGGCGCGGTGCCTCGTTCTTCAACATCACACATTGGGTACAAAAATGAGAGACTTTTCCGCCCCGCTCGCAAGAGCACGAGATGCCCTGCAGCAAACTCGATATAAAATGGCTGCCTTCCTTTCCAGTCTGGTGCCTGATCGGCATACGATATTCAAGGCTGTCATCGTCTTGATGATTGGAACTTACGCACTCTTTCAGCCTTACATGCTGGAATACATCGCGCCGTTTTTCGGGTTGTCGCTGGCTATATTCTCTTTTGCCCGAACCCGGCGATTTTGGCTTGCGCTTGTGCTGTTTCCGATCGGAACGACTCTGGTGCTGCTGCCATACCTGTTCATGTACAAGGTGGTCATTCCGTCCTTCTACGAGGCGTCGCTTACCAGCTACAACCAGACCGAGTTTGGTTTGATGATGGTGATGTCAGTGCTGGGCGTGGCCGGACTTTTGCTGACTGTTATGGTCTTGCATTGGGCGACTGAGCGCCGTAACTTCTGGCTTGGCACGGTCTGGTTGTTTGTCTTGTCATTGTGCGGTGCCTCCTGGTACGCCAACGATAATGATGAATTGCGCGCGTGGCAGTTGGCGACCTATGTTGGTGCCAATGTCGAGCGGCTCGAACACGTTCCTGCCACCGTCAATCGCCTGCTTCCCCAGATTTCTGCAAAGGGTCAGATCAATCTGGACAACCGTTCCAATCTCTATGTACCGGCAGACAAGCCACACCTGTCTCCCGGCGCGGATAAGATGTACTGGTGCTCGCCGCTCTACTACAAAGACAACCTTGCTTATAACGTGCTGGGCATGGTGCGCGACGTGATTTGCATCGACTCCGATAAGACGGACATGCAGGCGGCCGCAACCACTGTTAGCGCTGGACAGGACGGTGTCTATGAGATCCTCAGCCGTTTGCTTGGATTGTACAAATCAAACCCCGGTGATGGCTTTTTCTGGGTCGGCGATCAAAGCTTTCTGACGACCGCCGTCTTGAAGCTACGTCACCCGTTCAGCACCAGGGATAGAGTCATCTACACCTACGCACCGGACGGCAGCCGCCACTACCTGATCACTTATGTGTCACGCTGTCCTTATGCTCTCGGTGCCATGGTGCCTTGTGTCGGCGGCGTCATGGACGTAAGCACAACGAACTGGATACGGGATCTCAGCATCGAGGAGGCTGAGAAGCTCTATCCGAAAGCAGTGTTCATCTCGTCGGATTTCGCTGCTACCTTGATCAAGGCGTATGCGCAGTTCTACACGGGTATCATCAGCAAGAAGTTCAACCAGCAGTCGGCTGGCGTGATGCAAATGAGCTTGGAAGAACGTCCGAAGGAGCTTGCTCCGGAGGATTTCAACCCGGCCCCGTACATTACCGAGTTCAAGTCTGAGCTGCGTCCTCAACAGATGGCGTCGCTTGAACCGGCGGGCACCAGAGACGGCAAAGCTCTGACTGCGCTGGCAATGGTCGACAATTACGGACATTTGCGGATCTTCGAACCGCGTGCCGGAAGTGGACCCGCAATGGCGATCACTTACGCGCACAATGCTGATCCACGGGTCGATTGGGGGCACAAGGTCGTCACTGAAGATAGACCGGTAATTGGTGAGGACGACCACATCTATTGGCTGGTATCTGTCGTCAACGACAATCCCCGCCATCCTTTGTACATCTCGTCTCTCGTAGACAGTGTGCATTTCACGGCTACGGCGATTCACAATGCGCGTGAACTCGATGATTTTCTAAAGCGAGCTGCAAGCGGCATCGAACCAGTCGCTGGTGCAGGCGCTTCAGTTCTGCCAAACGTGTCTCCGGCTCCCGCGCCTGATGCATTTCCGCCCGCTGCTATTGCCGCAGCGCCCAAGTAGCCATTAACCTGATGCCGCCTCATCGCGGCATTAACCTTGCGCCGCTCATTGCGGCATCAACCATTCATTTGGAGAAAATCCATGAAAGCAAAATTCCTGATCTTAGCCGTATTGCTTAGCGCTTTGCTGACTGGCTGTGTCGGCGTTCCCGTCGATGTGGGCGTGGGCGTGCGCGTGCCGATGTATCGGCCGTATGGCCCCTATAATCACTGGCGTCGTCCTTACATTCCGTACCAGCGTTATCCGTTGTACAACGGGTCTCCGTACCCGTATCAGTATCGTCAATACGATAACTTCCGTCGCTGGTAATCGTCACTCAACCTCAATCTCCGGAGATAGTGATGAATTCATTGAAAACGACGATTCTGCTGACCGCTCTTTGTGTACCCGTGCTTTCTCTAGCCTGGGAGGGCGACGGGAGCGGGTCCGATCACGAGTATCTCGAGTATCACGAATACTACGAATACCACGAGTATCGTGAGTACAACGGGGATAGCCAGCAGCCGCAGCAGTACGAGCCCGCACCGATCGCCGAGCCCACTTTGGCGAATCCGTGTTGCGGTCAGAACCAGCTGCGATACCAGTATGTTCAGCCTTGTTGCGGTCAACACCAGCAGCCATACCAGAACCTACAGCCGTGTTGCAGTCAGAATCAGCAGCGATACCAGTTTGTGCCGCCCATTGGTGAACCGGCACCGGGTTCCAATCAGCCGCTTTACCAGGATGTGCCGTATCAAGCATACCCGCAACAACAAAGGCAGGGCTATCCGTTCTACGAGCGATATGAGCGTGAGCGCTGGCACTGCTTTAAACAACGTTGAGGCCTGACTGACGTTCTGTCTTAACTGAATGTGCGAAAGCGAGACGAGCAATAGTCTCGCTTTCGCCATCAAAAGACGAATCCCATAAACTTTCTATACAGGAATTAAACATGAAGATCACACACTCGATATTTGCTTCACTCGCTCTGTTGCTGCTATTTGTTGCGGCTGCCCGGGCAGAGGAAGCTGCACAAGCGAATCCGGTTCAAATAGTCACCTCCGCGAACAACTATGCGGAGATGGATCAGATGTCTCTAGCTCTGATACAGCTGTGCCGGGCCGATGAGTGTAAGTTTGACAAGATTTTGCTCGATAAGGCTGCAAAAGGTTCAACGACCGTCGCCTTTGTGCAGATGAACACCGTGGACAACGCCGAATTCGCTGCTCGCATTCACAAGGAACAGCAAGAAACCCTGGAATTCACTCACAATGTCTTGGTTCGTATCTGGCGGGCATTCGCGCGCTGGGCGGGCTGGGGTGGAGAATACGAACAGGTGCGGTATCCCATCTATGTGTTCAAAGGTTCAGCACTGACTGTCGCTTATAACATCAACGGAGTGGATGACATCAAGAGTTTCGTCCAGGTAAATTCCGGCGGCGGTAGCGACGAATCAGGCTTAGAGCCGGAAACCCAGACAGAACAACCTTAACTTCCGCATTGTTGGGATGACGGCAGCAAAGCTGTTGGGCGATATCTGCTTAAAGCGCTGTTGTCGTTATCCCGCTCACGGATGCTTTTATCCTTTGTTCAACTAATCATTGGAGTTTTTATGAAAGACGCAGAAAAAAGCGCTTTTCTTCGGTTTTTGCTGCCGGCACTTGTGGCTGGTCGGCGTGCGCTGCGGGGCAACCTCGGAACGGTCTGCCTCCTGATTCTGGGCGTGACCCTTGTGCTTATGGTAGCGTTTGGAAGGCACGGAACCATTGGGGCATCAGTAACCGCACGTAGTACCACCACAGCACTTCCTGCCATCGCAAATGTGACCGCGGATTCCCCGGCCAACGCCGCTGCTGACGCCGCTATGTTCGCGGGGTGTGAACCAGCCAACAGGGGCAGTTTCGATGGACATCTTCTCTATCGCTGCGTGTTTAATTACACAAGGCAAAGAGAGTACTCACTGATCGATGCCGCCGTTGCTGAAAAGTTTGCCGCTGAGTTCGAGCACAAGCACGATCAGGATGGCATGCTCGACAGCGAAGATGGTACGAAAAATGCTATTGACGAGATGTTGGCCAGTCTTAATCAGCCTCACACCAGGTTCCTCGATGTGAATGGGGTTCAACAACTGCTTAGTCACATTCGGGGAACCCTGAGCGGTGTCGGGGCGTATGTAATGCAAAAGGGCGTCGAAAGCCGAATCAAGGCGGCAGGCGTTAATCCGACTCCGGGACAGCTGCTGGCTGCTCAGATAGTAACGCCAGCGAGTGGCGTATACTTTTGGCCCGCACCTCTGCCCGGTGGTCCTGCTGATCGAGCCGGTGTGCGCAGTGGTGATCACATTTTGAAGATTGGTGGCGAGCCGGTGGAAGGTCATACTTTCTCCGAGGTGAGCCAGCTTCTGCAGGGGGAGGCGGGAAGCCAGGTTCAAGTCGTCGTAGAGCGCAGGAGTGGAGGCAATACATCTCAGCTATCTCTGCAGATAACCAGAGAGGCAGTGACAGTGCCGATGGTGCAAACTGACGACCTGGATGACACTGCACCTGGTACCATAGCGTCGCTTACTCTGACGGCATTTGCGTCGAAAGACTTGCATATCACTTTCGCGCAAAGCCTCTTCAGGCTCTGTACAGGCATATCATTGCCCGTTAACGCCGGGGGCGGAATCGATTTCCCAACCGACTACGATCCGGAAACAGGCTGTAAGTTGAAAGGACTTGTGCTCGACTTCCGTAACGACGGTGGAGGCAGAGATGATTTCGCTAAAATCATTCCGCAGTTGTTGATTGACCATGGACCTCTTGTTTCTACATGGGAGCGTCATGGCAATCAAATAGTCGAAACCAAGTTGGTGCTCGAGCCGAACACCCTGGTGACGGAAATCTTTATCGATGGTGAGCTGAAAAGTGCCACGGGCGCCGACCGATACATGAATCTGTTACCACGCAATCTTCCGATTGTGGTGCTGATCAACGGACGCAGTGCCAGTGCATCGGAAATGGTGGCGGGTCTTTTGCAGCGTCATGGTGCAACCATCGTCGGTACGCCTTCTTATGGCAAGGATGTAGGACAGGAAGTGATTCCGCTCGCTTTCGGCACTGCTCTTAAAACCACAGTGCTCAAGTTCAAGCCTGGCGATGAAGAGCTTGGAGCTGCGATCATGCCTGATGTTGAAGTCGAGCAATCGACTGCATATCTGGATGATCCGATGTCTGTCCGAGATGCGCAGCTGACCCGAGCTGTCGAGGTGATTCGCAATCGCATTGCGCAGGCTTCGACGGCTTCGAGGCGGGCAGACCAGTTGCGTCAGCAACACAAAGAACGCGACGCTCGCGCCGCTCTCTAATCAACCTCCGCCATCGTTTTGCGCGTCACAGCCGTTGCGCGCGCTTAACGATGGCGGTTCACTTCCATTAATCAGGTAATCTTATGAAGAAACTTTCTCTCGTCAAGAAACATCCGGTGCTGGCAGCCGTAGCGGCTCTAGCTTTCTTTTTCGCTGCGTTTGACTGGTTCAGTTCTGATGAATGTAGCCCGTCAAATCGTGGACCTTTCGATGGAAAGGTTTTGTACACCTGCACGGTCAAAGCTGTGGCAGATATTCATCGGGGCAACACCGATCCGCAGGTGCGTCAAGCCTGGCTGGACGTGTGGTTGCATCGCTTTGACAATTCCAATTTGCTCGCTGATGAAACCGGCACGTTGAAGGCTGTGACCGACATGCTCATGAGCATGAACGAGCGCTTTGACTATTTCTACACGCCGGCTGAGACTCGCCAGAACAGCATCGACGAAGAGGGGCAGATTGCAGGCATTGGTGCCAACATTGCTTTCGTTGGCAAAACATCAGCCGCTCTCGAGAAACTGGAGCTTCCGAAATATCCGACATCACAAGCGCGTGCCCTGCTGCGGAAAAAGTATGGCACTGCAGGTAATGGCGCCCGCTTCGAGAAGATTGTTGTTGCATCCGACCCGGCTCCTGGCACGCCTGCTTATGGAGCTGGATTGAAGGCTGGAGACCAGATTCTTGAAATCAACGGTGCCGCGATTGACGCGAGCGCCGACGCCGAGGCTTTGATTGCCAATGTGCGTGGGCCTGAAGGCAGTCGAGTTACCTTGAAGATATTATCTGGAGCAGAGGGTAAGCAGAGAACTGTGCACCTGGTGCGTCAGATTATCAAGATGCCGGCGGCCAGTGAGAGCGATATCGGCGATGTGGGTGTGGTGCGTATTGCCGAATTCGACAGTGAAAACACTGCGGCCGACGTTCATGAAGCGGTGGACAAAGCTTGCGGCGTGACAGGAGCGAAGGAGCCCGAAAAAGGCTGTAAGGCTAACGCGCTCATAATCGATTTGCGCGACAATCCCGGTGGCAGGCTGGATTTGGTGCTCAATGTCGTTCAGCTGTTCGTCGATCAGGGCAGTCTGGTCACCGTTAACATGCGAAACGGCGATCACACGGACAGTCAGAACTACATCTTGACCGCAAACCAGCTATCCCTGACTCTTCCTGACGGCACCGCTCAGCACGTAAAGCGCTGGATTCCGGTGCACTTTCCGCTGGATCGTCCTATCGTCGTGCTGACCAATGAAAATACCGCCAGTGGTGCGGAAGCTCTGGCTGAAATGCTGCAACGTTACAGGAACGCCATTGTCGTAGGCAGGAGAACGGTTGGTAAGGGTGTGGGGCAATGTCCTGTCGGTTTGCCTTTCGACTATTCCCTGTTTCCTATCTGCATGGAGTATTCCATCGACAATAAGTCGGTCGACTGGGTTGGCGTTACTCCGGATGTAGAAGTGGCGGCCGGCGATGGCGCTTCGGACTTGCAGATGGCCAGAGCCCTCGAGGTTGCTCACAATCCTTCCGCATTCGCTGCAGCGAACAGCAACGTTGATCTGACTTCCATCATGAAACAGCGTAAGGCTGAGTTCAGTGATGCCCAAGAGAAGATGCGTGCACTGTTGGGTCTTTAGCCGGCTCAGCATTCCCCAAAAATAACTTAGTCCTCAAGCAGGAGTGTTCATGAAAATAAAAAGTATCCTTGCGTCAATCGTAGTTACGATCATCAGCATCGCCGCGGCCACCGCCTACGGCAAAGATGATGATTACGCGCCCGCTCACTTCATAACATCGGTGACGAATCAGACCTTCCACCAGGAAGTTTCTGATTCGCAAAAGCCGGTTGTTTTGGACGTTTGCGCTCCTGCCGACTGTGCTGCTCGTATCGCTGCAACCGAGCGACTGGCGGTGCAGTTTACTGGTCGTGCCAGATTTGTTCAAGCGCCTACAACAGAAAATTCCGCATTAGTGCAGCGCGTCAATTCGCCCGGGCTCGTCATTCCGACCTATATGGTGAGCATCAACGATGAGTTGTTTATTGTGCGAAAAAATCTAACCGAGGCTGAAGCGAAGGCCTTCATCGAGTCGGTTATCAGTCCGTAGGTCTGTAAGTCTGGTTGGTACCTGTTCAGTACTGCCACAAGGAAGTGGTGGATTTTTCGTTCTCGCGTCGCAATCGGACTGCGGCGTTGAGAACCACTTATTAAGAGAGAAAGAGTAATGGAGAAACAAACATATCATGCTGGATTCGAGATGATTGAGGCGAAGGGCTGGCTCAATTTCGTGCGCGCTGCTTTGCGAGTCAAAGGAATGACCGTCGTGCCGAGGACATACGAAATTGAGGTGGCGGAAGGACTGGTGAAGTCGGTGATCTATCCGGATGCTGAGAGAGCCGAATTCACTTATCAGGGTGCTCACCCTTGCGCTGCGAGCATTCGCGGTAGAGACTTCGTCTTCGAATCGGCAGGTGACATCTACAAGGAAGATCGCACCACCTGGTACGACTTGCAGGTCATACACGAGGACTCTCCCTTGTATTGCGCCGGCACAGTCATCTTGTCTCGTTTTGACATGTTGGAAGTGATTGCGCCTTTGATGTGTTACAAGGTCGGGTTCATGCCGGATTCGCGAATTCAAACGATCGCGTATCCAGACCGTTCAACTGGTCTGTGTATTTATCAGGATGATGTGTTGTGCGCTTTTAAGAGGTCGGAGGGCGAGTCCGAAAAATGCTGGCAGCTTGTCGTTGCAGAGGAAGCGCCGGAGTTTTTCGAGGGCAAGGTGCAACGACTGCAGGTGGTTTCTGATCCGAAATCGAAGAACTTCGGTTCTCTTTTGCTGGAAGGAACCGACGGTAACGCGGAGATTCGGGCCGTTTACCCAATCGACGGCAGCTCGATTGTGGTTCGCTATGAGCAGGGTGTTTGCCGTCACATCGAGATGACCGGTGCAGATGGGCAAATAACGTGCTACTCGGCTGTTGCGCCTGGGTTGGCTGTTTGCGACCGCACCGGGCAGGTGATTCCGATGCCGGACTACTCGTACCTCTTTCAGTGAGCGCTTAGTTAGCCTGGTCTGATAGGAGACCGGGGGGAAGCGCTAGAACGGCTTGCTACACTCGCTAGATTCGCTCGTTACAACCACTCGCGTTTGGCTTCGGCTGGGCGCGAGTGCCTTTTACCAACTTTCGGAGAACTAAAATGCGAAACTTTAAAAAACATCGGCCAGTCCTGACAAATCCAGCCCCCGGCGGTTATTGGGCTGGTGACCTGTGGGTTTTTCAGGGAAAAATCACGCGCCAGCGAATGCCCGGAGCAAGCTTCCTCTGCAACATGTTTATCGTTGACGAGCAGGGCAAAGTCTGGCTGGCTGTCAGGCGTTCAGTGCGGACAACAGCCGGTCAAAGCGCTGAATGGTTTGCTGCGCCCGTTGTCACTGGTTCTAAAAACTATCCGAGACGTGCGCCTCAGGATTGGTGTAAATTCGTTAGCTCATCGCTGGTGATACCGGTATTGCCTGCTTAACTTTACGCCTCAGAATGTGAGCGAGTCGTCGAGACAGCGCCGATTTTGACACAGTTGAGCGCCTGTGCTCGACGCACTCGTTTGGATAACAAAACCTATAACTTTCCAGCAGGAATAACTATGAATGAATTATTGAACGGCTTTCTGGTGGCGTTTTGCATCGTCGTCATTTACTATCACTGGTTCAAGTTCGAGATGAAGCGGCACTTCGAGGAGGACTTGGAAGCAGTGAAGAAGAAAATCGAAGAGGCGAGATTGGCTGTGGCAGGCTCGCCCGACAATAACAACGCCTGCAATCATTTGCTGATGGCGTCCACCATAATGCGACAAATCGACGCGTCTGATTGGCGCACGGCCACAAGCCTGGACGATTTGCTCGCGCTTCGTCGGCGCCTTGCTCAGTCTCAGGAGGCTGCTATTCTGGCAGTCGCAGCCTGTCGAGGTTGGGTCGGTAAGATGGGTCCAGAGCCGTCGTACGTCTTCTACGCCTGAAGTGCCTGGTTTGTGGGGCTGTCTATGTTTTTTGAAAGGCACCAAAAAATCGGGTGCAGAGCAGAACGCTGCCTGCATTGTCTCGCGCGGCATCCAGTCGTTTCATCTGTGTGCATACTCTCCTGCCTCACCGTATTCGGTTCGATAGTTTTGTATCGTATCGAACCGAATACGTTTAAATCGCTAGGTGATGGACTCTGGTTTACTTATATCAGCTTGCTTGGTATCGGATACGGTGACATTGTGCCGCATTCCTGGCAAGGAAGAGTCGTGGCGGCGCCGCTGCTCTTGTCTGGTATCGTTTGCGTCAGTGTCTTTACTGCGATTGTGGAATTGTTCTTTCTGCGTCCTTTCCTCAAGATTGGACCAGACAATCGTTTCTTGCTACAGGAAATTCGGAAGTTGCAAGAAGCGGTCGTAACTGAGCAAGCCAAGCTTCAGGCGCAGCAGGAAGCACAACAGAGAGATTGGGCACAGTTTCAAGTTCAACAGGTTGAGCTTCAGGCTCAGATTCAAGCACTGATCGTGCTTATCACCAACAACATCGGAGATTCTTTATGAATCCATTAGGCATTTTTCGTTCGAAGTTCCCGCCAGTAAAGCAGGTTCTGTCAATCATGCTGGCTATAATCCTGGCCGATTTTCTCTTTGCGTACGCATTCGGTCAGGTCGTCGCAGCGCTGGTTATCGTCTTTCTGATTATCATCCACGAGGTGGGACACTGGATTCCTGCTCGTATGATGGGGCTGAGCGTCAAGACGTTTTCGGTCGGCTTCGGCAAAACCATCTACCAGTATCCCAAACCGATATGGGGTACCTATTTTCGGCTCAGCAGCGTTCCTTTAGGTGGGTACATAGTGCCCGATGACGATGACATGGCGCGCGCGCCAATCTGGAAGCGAGCCGTGTTCATCAGTGGCGGACCGCTTATGAATTTGCTGTGCGCCGTGCTGATTACGTTTTTCTCCTACACGCTCGTGGGAGAGCCGCAGGCGTTCAAACCTACGGGAAGCGTCATTGCCGAGCTGGACTCGAAAATCACCGCTGCCTATGACAGCGGTCTTCGCGTTGGCGATGAGTTCGTCAACATCGAAGGGCAGAGGGTTTTCTCTGCCAGGGAGGTCTTCAACGCCCTTCTCGCGCATCAAAGCAGCCCGGTTGCCGTGGATGTAAAACGCGGCGATCAAGTCATTTCTCTCAAGTTGGATCACGATGCCAACGGTAAGCTCGGGCTGAAGGGTGTTCGGCAGAAGGGTTATGTGCCTTATGCGCAGGTAGGTGTCTTGACTGCTGCGGTTGATGCAGTCGACAAAACTGCCGAGGCGACTGGAGCTACCCTTGAGTGGCTCGGCAAATTGCTGCATATCGTTCCCAGGTCTAACGAGGAGCAAGTGAACGCCGATCAGCTGCAAAGTCTGATTGGTATTGTGCAAACCGGCGGCGAACTCTTCCAGTCAGGACTGGCTGACTTTCTGGCATTTGCTGCGATTGTCAGTTTGTCTCTGGGGGTGCTCAATTTCTTGCCTTTGCCTGCTCTGGACGGCGGACACTTGCTGTTCCTCGCAATTGAGAAGATGAGAGGCAAGGCGGTGTCGGTCATGGTTCAACGTTGGTCGAGTTTGGGGACGATCGGATTGCTTTTGCTCGTCACCTTTTATGCTGCCTACAATGACCTGATCAGACTGGTTGGACCGCACTGGGCCGCGCCAGTAACAGCACTTTTGTTTTGTCTGTTGGTGCGCTACACGGTGCCGTACTCTGTCCGAATCTCAGTAACGAGGAGGCTGCGCAGAAGTTGAGTTGGGTTCTGTAAGTGCAACATCTCTAAAACAATCGGGCAACGAAATTGCCCGATTGAAAACCTGCTGTTTTCCGAAAGTCCCTTCAATTGTCCCGCTGGCGGTGAGTTCACGTGCCGTCAGTTCATTGGTTTTCAGGCGAACAGCAACACTAAAGTCGCAAATCGGAGTTCAAAAAAATGACCAAGAAAGCAAAAAAATCATCTGCAAAATCTTTGAGAGACCTCGGACACACCATGCCTGCGTCGCTCTTGATGCAAAGCCAGGTGGGCAGATTGCATAAGCTGCGCGCGCAGAGAATTTCAATCAGCAAAATTCAGCGGCGACTGTCGCAATCCTGAGTGGGGTGATTTCGACGTTGTCGCGTGAATCATCTTTAGGGATTCGCGAGTCCATTGACTGAATCGAAAGGCAGCTAGAGTCGCACAACCTCGTTCCAACTTACACAAAGGAGTTGATCGTGATCGTCATATGCAAGCACTGCTTGTTGTCATACGCGCAACAATGCGAGAACTCCGCTTGCCCACATTGCGGCATGGGTGGTGAAGCCAGTTCGCTGATTCCTCCTGCCGAAGTTACGTGTACACACTGTGGCAAGGTGTCTATAAGAGCATCATTGACCTGGCCGTGCCCGCACTGCCACCAGGGCGAGAATGTTTCGTATGGCGTTGCTGGACCACTTGTGGTCTGCCCGCACTGCCTGCATGAATATTCTGCTTTGGGCAAGGGTGCTTGTTGCCCGTTTTGTAAACGATAGGCGCAAGTCGATAGAAAATTAGCCGTGGACCAGGGAAGGTCCTCGCTTTTTACTAATGACCATCAAGGATGCGGTCGCCTGGTAAGCAAGATGCAGGGCTTTGTTGAATGGTCACGCTTTCATCGTGGTCATTCCAGAGAGTCTTGTTTAGAGTCTTGTGCTGCACTGTATGTGGTGCAAATTTCGGCGAGCGTTGGAGAGACTTCAGTCTCTTTAGCCGTTCTAATCATAACCGGTGCGAAGAAGCCCCTGGTTGTCTTCGCTATTTACGGAGAGAAATTTATGAATACATCAAAGTCTTCAAAACTCTACCTTCTTCTCAAGTTGATTTGTGCTGGCTTCTTCATCGGCGGTTGCACAGGAGCAGCGCTTCTGCTGGCCGGTGTGTTTCAGGATCCAATCACAGAGTTGTTCTGCTCCCTTGCTGGTGCTGTCATTTTGCCGACGGTAGTTAATTTCGTTCTTGAAACTCGGCGCTTAGCACAAGAAGCGATCGCAAAGGATCAAAAGGAAGAGTGCTCTGTCGAAATCGGCGCTCAGCTCGTAGCTTTTCTGGATGAAACCAGCAACGAAATGAGATTTTTGGATACGGAGTTCGAAAGATGGATTGCCGAACGTAGCCAGCCGAATGGACAGATTTGCCGTAGCGGTGTGGTTGTTGAATTGTGGGCTTGCGCCGAAGAGTTTCCGGCATGTGAAGTCCATGCTCGCATCAGCCGTGGCCGCAGTGCCAGGTGGCTAGGCACTTTCAGTGACACTCAGATAGTGGCAATCCTCGCAGAATAGCTGTTCGTTGGATGTCCTCTGGTGATCACTGTTTCTGGTTGGCATCGATTGACTGCTGTCTTCGACTGACCGCTGTCTTCGATGCCCGACCAGACAAGACCGGCTCAGCTACGGCTGTAAGCCTCTCTTTAATTCACTGGAGAACCTCCATGAACATGCTCAAACAATTCCCCTGGAAAAAGCTTTTGAGAGTGGGTAAGCCGTTTTGGGTTTCCGAGACGCGCAATGTTGCCTACAAACGCTTTTTCGCGCTGCTGGCTTTGATAGCCGGCCAAACCTTCGTGCTTCTTCTCATCAACAAAACGAATGGAGCATTTTTCACCGCTATAGAAAAACACTCGATGTGGGACTACTACCTGTACATGGCTATCTACATAGCTTTGTTAGGACTTAACACCCCGCTGCAAGTGAAGATATCGCTGACCCGCACGCGACTGGCTCTTTTGTGGCGATCATGGTTATCAAAGAAAACGTTTGCCTCAGCTTGCGCTGAAGATGCAATCGGCAAATTTGCTGACCATCCCCAGATCGACCACCCCGAGCAACGTATGACGCAGGACCTTGATTCGTTCTGCAACAGTTTTTTGGGGCTTGTGATCTCGATAATAGAAGCGTCTGCGCATGTAGTGATATTCTCTGTCGTGCTCTTCCACCTGTCTCCGATACTCTTCTGGACCGATCTGGGTTATGCAACTCTGGGTGTCCTGATTGTCGCTTCGATAGGTAAAGAGATGCCGGCATTGAATGATAAGCAATTCGCATCGGAAGCAGCTCTGCGGACGACGCTGGCATTAACGAACGACCCGCACTATCTGCAATCAGGTACGAGTGCGAGCTTGCACCGTGAAGCATTGTCTCAGCTTGACACCGTAATAAAAACGTTGTTAGGCATTGCGACATTGAACAGCCGTGTGCAGATGTTCACCACCGGCTTCAATCTGCTGGTGCCGTTGATCCCCGCAATAATTATGGCGCCGATATACTTCCGCGGCGACATCGAATTTGGTGCCATCACTCAATCAGTCATGGCATTCACGGTCGTCTTCAATGGAGCAACTCTATTGATCGCCCAATTCGGCGGTATCAGTGCTTTCGCCGCGGTGACAAATCGAGTCGGAGCGCTGTTGGAAGAACTCGAGTCCGTGACGGACGCCGCAGACGGTGGTTCGATCGTCAAAATCGATCGCGGGGAGTCGGCTGTTCGGGAGGCGAGTGAATGTCGCGGTTGAGGCCGTGCGATTTATTCGAGGCGGTAGCAAGGTCTTTCGACAGTTTGCCGAAGGACTCTGCTTATCGCCTCAGCCTAGTCACGCATATTTGTTCGTTAAATTCAGAAAGGTATTAGTTGTATGAAAACTAACGTTTGGATAGTGACGATTGTTGCCCTGGTTTCTCTTGGTAATCTGGCAGCCTGGTTTCTTTATACTCCGTCCCATCCGGATAGTGCGGCGATATTCGTCTTTCCACTTTTGTTAGGGATGGGCTGGCTCTATTGTTCATCGTACTTGTTACTGAAAGAGTCTTCTATTTACGATTCTATTGTCGCCTCTGCGCTTGGGGTTGTCGTCAGCGCAGTTAGTTTCGTTGCTTGGTTTTTTCGTGAGGACTCGTCTGCTGCAACATTGGTGCTCGTTACGGCCGTTTTCTCTTTGATCTTTCATCTCGCAGATTTGATTGGCTTTGTTTTCTTCCGACAACTGAGACTGCGGCTGAATGCAAGTTTGAACGGGCATCGCAATGAACTTTAGCACTAATGACGAACTGCTGTGTTCTCTCCACATGAATGAATTACGAATCACTTGGTAGGTAACTCTTATGACAACATCTAACGAATCAGGTTCTTTAACAACGAGCGACTCGAGGCCGATGAAACGGCAAATTGAGCGTATTTTGACAGGTCTTATTTCGAGAGTGGACGGGATAGATTCCACCGAACCACTCTCGCAAGTGTCGGTGATTCTGGATGCCGCTTGGAAGATGCTCGATTTGATTGACATCGCTACCATCCGCAGTTCACGCGGTTCCGTTGAAAAGAATTCGTTGATTATGGGCGACGGAAGTATCCGCGTACCTTCTGGATTCTGGTCACAGGCATCAGTATTTAAGCAGGTCTTCGAAGAAATCGGTTGCAACTGCAAAATTTCAGACGATGGAACCGTTAGCACCTTGAACTTTGTTGGAAGCAGTTTTGGCTCTGTTCTGCAAGCCGCCCAAAAACTGATCGAGCATGCAGTCAAAGTTTTGAAGCAAATGAGCTGACTCTGATCGATTGACCGTTCTGCAATTAATTTTGTCCATTTTTGAGAATGGCAGCACAAACACATGCTCGAAGAGAGCTTCCTTATGTTTTAAATTCAGAAGGTATCTGTTATATGAAAACTAGCGTTCGGTTAGTGACATTTATTGCCCTGGTTTCTCTCGGCAACCTGGTAGCCTGGTTTCTTTATACTCCCTCCCATCCGGATAGCGCGGCGATATTCGTATTCCCGCTCTTGTTCGGGATGGGCTTGCTGAGTCAGTACTCACGCCATTATTCATCGTCTTTTCTCCTACAAGAATCTTTTATCGCCTGTGTGCTTGGGTTTGTCGTCAGCGCAGTCAGTTTTGTTGCTTGGTTTTTTCGTGAAGACTCGTCTGCTGCAACATTGGTGCTCGTTGCGGCCGTTTTCTTTTTGATCTTCAATCTCGCACATTTGATTGCGTTCCTTTTCCCCCCGTTCCTTTTCTTTCGACAGGAGGTCTCTCGACATCTTCCGCTCGACGTCGATGATTCCACTGGCCGCTTTGGCACCTGGATACCGGGCGACGATGAGGATGATTGGCGCTAGTGATAAGTTGCCAGTGGCGTAAGCGGCTTGTCGAGTTCTGTTTTCGGCCGAATGACTGTCAGGCAAGACGGCGACGGGTCGCTTGTCTTCCTAGCCTGCTAGTTACTTGGAATTATCCTATCGCCTAATTCTAATTTGAACGGAGACCGTATGAGGTTCATATCGAATGCTGTTCTGTCCTGCTACTTAAGCAGCAACCCAGGCCTGACCGAACTGGAAATTGAGGACAGTCCTGGTGTAACGGAACTGCCGGAACTTCCCGACAGTATAACCGAGTTGAGCGTCAAGAATTGTCCCAATGTCAGGCGGTTGCCGGTGCTGCCGAGGTCACTGAAGAAGTTAACGGTTGCTGACTGCCCATTGCTCAAGATGCTACGAAGGTTGCCGCGTTCACTGGAGCATCTTTTCCTTAGTAATTGCATCGGCATCAAAAGGCTTCCAAACCTACCGAGTGGGGTTTCATTTCTGTGGATCATCAATTGCCCTGGTATCGATCATTTGCCAAGGCTGTCGAGGTCGCTGAAGACTTTATGGGTTAGGGATTGCGGTGGTTTAACAAGCCTGCCATCTCTGCCAAGCTCACTAAGGGCGTTGAGGGTCAGTGGCATTGCCATGCTCAGTCTTCCGATTCTTCCGCACTCACTCAGATGTTTGGCGATCTTGAACTGCCTCCAAATCGGAGCGTTGCCTCTGTTGCCGGAAGGGCTGACTAATTTAGAAGTAGTCGATTGTCCCGAGGTTAAGGCACTTCCTGAGTTCCCGCGCTCGCTCAGCGAACTGCAGGTAGAAGGTTTGCCCATCGAGGCGCTGCCAGCTCTGCCTGAGAGTCTGTATGCATTTGGGCTCATCAGGTGCCCTTTGATAGCGAGTTTACCAACTCTGCCGGGGTCTTTGGAAGACATTTTGGTACAAGACTGCGCGGCTCTCCAGAAGTCTCATATTACCGTCTGGTTATTTCGATGATCTCGGAGGACGCCTGGAGCACTTGAGCTTCACCGGTTCTCACAATCATGGCGCCATGTGGAGTGTTCTCTCCACATGAATGAATTACGAATCACTTGGTAGGTAACTCTTATGACAACATCTAACGAATCAGGTTCTTTAACAACGAACGACTTGCTGCCGCTGACACTGCAAATTGAGCGTACTCTTTTTGTGAATTTGGCAGTTTTGTTAAGTACTCCGTCACCTCGGATACTGGCTCTGTTGAGCCAAGTCGCAAACATTCTGGATGCCGCTTGGAAGATGCTCAATTTGATTGACACCGCCATCAGCGGCAGTGGTGTTGGTTGTGTTGAAAAGCGTTGGGTGATTACCCGCGACGGAAGCATCCAAGTACCTTCTGACTTCTGGTCACAGATATCAGTATTTGAGCAGGTCTTCGGAGAAATCGGTTGCAAATGCACAACTTCAGACGATGGATCCGTTTGCACCTTGAACTTTGCTGGGAGCAGTTTTGGCTCTGTTCTGCAAGCCGCCGAAATACTGATCGAGCATGCAGTCAGTCTGCACGCATCCCCCCTGCAGAACTCGAACAACTGGCGCAGGCACCGATTCTAACGATGCTCACTTAGGGAGAAGTTCAAGCAAGCTCACGACGATGCAGCCAGCATTCAAAGAACGCTCGAAACACAAGGATCTCGCAATGCTCTTTCGGAAGTCGAACACGACTGTCACAAGTCAGTCTTTGTGCTGAGGCGACAGTATTCTGCTTGCTAGTCAGATTCGACGCAGAATAAAGCCAGCCCATCCCTAACAGGAGCGGGACGTAACTGGTAATTGGTGGTTTACCGTCGCCATGGACAACGCTCAATAACTGACAGGTAACTCTTGTAGTTCAGGCGGCGACGAATGTGAATGGCAACAGTAATTAACTTCGTAGGTCTTATGACAACATCTAACGAATCAGGTTCTTTAACAACGAGCGACTCGAAGCCGATGAAACGGCAAATTGAGCGTATTTTGACAGGTCTTATTTCGAGAGTGGAAGGAATAGGTTCCACCGAACCACTCTCGCAAGTGTCGGTGATTCTGGATGCCGCTTGGAAAATGCTCGATTTGATTGACACCGCCACCATCCGCAGTTCACGCGGTTCTGTTGAAAAGAATTGGTTGATTATGGGCGACGGAAGTATCCGCGTACCTTCTGGATTCTGGTCACAGGCATCAGTATTTAAGCTGGTCTTCGAAGAAATCGGTTGCAACTGCACAATTTCAGACGATGGAACCGTTAGCACCTTGAACTTTGTTGGAAGCAGTTTTGGCTCTGTTTTGCAAGCCGCCCAAAAACTGATCGAGCATGCAGTCGAAGTCACATGGAAGGTTCGGAAACACTTATAGCGACTTAGTTTGATTCAATTGTTTGAGGAATACTGATGAACATACATTTCACTATCTATCTGTGCGATGAGCACAGGAATTGCAAGCCATCGCGCATATGGTTTGATGGTTCGTCGAAAGGGAGCCCGCAAGTTCAAGTACTCCACGCAGCCGAGAGAGTTCATATCTGCGGAGTTCAATCTTGCAGGTATCCAGCAGAGTGGCGATTGGCGGCGGCGACGGCGACCGCGACGGAAGCGTAAGGAACCTAGCCGCAGAGATCCTGGATGTCGCTCAGGGGATGATCGCATTAACTGACACCGCCATCATCGGCAGTAGTCTGCAGTCCGCCGAAAAACTGATCGATTATGCAGCACAGTTTCAAGCAGCACAGCTTTGAGGGAAAAGACCGCGGGTGCTCGTAGGTTTGTTCTGAATGCTTTTTTTCAACACTTGTGAAAGCGGAGACCGCATGCAAAAGAAAATGATTGATGATACGGAGTCTTTCTGGGATCGGTTAGTCCCAAACCTGCTCTATGTCGGTATTTTGCTGACGGCAGTTTATTCGCAGTTTTTCGGATCGATTGAGACCGAGGAACAGAAGCAATGGCGGAGATTCGCAAAGCAGAATTCGACTGTTGTTGTTGTGTCTGTCTTGCGAGATGGGTTGACCGGGCGGGAAATCGTTACGGTAAAGGGGAAAGACTCGAATGAAATTTGGACTATCATTGCTGACACGGCGTACATCCAGATCGCGTCGTCTGTAGCAGAAGGTCAGACCTTGCATGTGAAACAGACAGGCAAGTTTCACAGACTGGTGTTTCTTGGCTCGTAGCGTAAGAGCCTCTGATCGATTGACCGTCGGCGCTCTTGCGCGTCAATGCAACCTGTCAAACGACAAGCTGATGGGTGTCAGTTTTTCGGAGGGCCTTGCTCATCGCAGCTCTACCAATCTCTTAAAACCAACAGCATTTCCTCTGGAGAGCATCATGCTAAACACCTTCAACATCTTCAACCTACTGTTTTATTCGATTTGCTATGTTCTGGTCTTTCAGCACATGGCTCCTGGCTTCAGCAATGGTGCTGTTGCCTTCAGACCGGTGAGCTTTTTTCTCAAGTTGCTCTTCGGTGGCTTGATGTATGTCGGAACAACGGTGATTGCTTCAATTGCCTTATTGGGCGATGTGGTCTGGAGCTTTTCCTCGTTCGTCGTCGACATTATTGACCCGCATAACGCTACACCGTTTCTGGTTGTCGTTCTGGCGAAACCTTTGATGGTGCAACTTTCGGTCTGGCTGACTCTTTTGCTGGCTGGTCTGATTATGCCGGGAATCATTTACGTTGCGCGTGCCGGAGCCGCCTGGCAGGCATCTTACGCCTGTAGTGTTCTTTCCCTGGTGTTCCATTTGTTCGTGCTTTTTCAACACGCGCCGGCAGGAGCATATTTCGGTTTCATGAACTGAATTGCAGCTGCTTTTATTCCATAACATCCGGCAAGGTCGGTGGCGTCAGGCACTACAAGTGGTGCGCGCCCCGCCTTGATTCGCGTCCGCAGTCATTTGCTTCGGCATTTGACGTTGTTTGGACCCCGGTCAACCTGACAGGAGAAGAGTCATGAATACAGTCATCAACGTCATGGCGCCGCTTGTTGTTGGTGACCCTGCGGGTCTCAACAACGCGACGTCCGCGAAAGCATGGAAGGAATTCGACAGACATTTGGCCAAGGCAAAACGCAGAGGCGTTTATGCCGTGACGACTGATGTCTGGTGGGGTCTTGTAGAAAAGGCTGAGCGTAACTACGACTGGGCCTATTATGACAAGCTTTCCGATCACATCATCCGTGCTGGTTTGAACTGGATTGGCATAATTTCATTGCATAAGTGCGGAGGTAATACTGGCGACACTTTCAACGTAAGTCTTCCTGATTGGGTCTGGAGCAAGCTGGCGTCCAAGATCGAATCTGGCAATGTCAATGCTGTCAAATATGTCAGCGAACAGGGAAACGCTAGCAATGAGTATGTTTCATGCTGGGCGACGAAACTTGTTCTGGAAGACTACAAAGCGTTTTTCAGCGCTTTTCAGGAGCATTTTGCCGCGAAGAGGGAGCATATTTGCGAAATCAATATCAGCCTGGGACCAGCCGGAGAACTGCGCTACCCCAGCTACAATCAGCACGACAAAAACACCGATTACCCTACTCGCGGGGCGCTTCAGTGCTACAGCGAGTTGGCGCGGCAGTCTTTTGTCGATTACGTGCTGACCAAGTACGGTACTGTAAATGGTGCACGGAGTGCCTGGGGTGTGCTAGATAAGATCGAGCCTCCGTGCAACCCCGGTGCATTCTTTGCCGACCGCGGACACATCAATCTTCAATACGGTCGAGATTTTTTCGACTGGTATAGAGAATCGCTCCTGGAGCACGGACGGATGGTACTTTCAGCAGCGCTGGAAGTCTTCTCTTCTGAAGGTTCTGCCTTTGCGGGTATCGATATTGGTGCGAAGTTTCCGGGGGTGCACTGGCGCATGGGACATCTAGACAATGGTCGGCTCATGCTCTCCGATCGGCTGGCTGAGATGACTGCTGGTTTGATTTCGTCCTATGGCTGGGACGAGGAACAGGTCTATGGCTATAAGGCTGTAATTTCCTTGTTCCGAGAGCTTCAGCAGGAGGGCACCCGCGTCGTGCTGCATTTTACTTGCCTGGAATTGGCAAACGGCGAAAACGAATCGCTTGCTTTTCAGCTTGTGCGCTGGATTGGCAAGGAGGCTAACCGTCAGTTTGTTCCGGTTAAAGGCGAGAATGCGCTCAATTACACGCTGTACGACGCTGCTTCCTGGGGGCGATTGCGGTCTGCTCTCGATTTGTACGAAGGTCTGACGATTCTTCGTATCTCCGATGCAGTTGGTTCAAATCGCACCGCTCGTCATGAGTTCAGGCGAATGTGTCAACTGGCAAATGTGCCGAAAGCAGCCTGAGGTTGCGGGTTGCAGACAATGGATGTCTGCAACCGGAGCCTTTCCGATGCTTGGAATTTCTTTTTTGGCGCTGGCTATACTATATGTTGTAAGAATAATGGGGCGTTGTTGGCTTTTGGGTTTGGCGCTTGCGTAGCGCGGTTTGGATTTGACTTTTGGGTTTTGACGCTTGCGTCGCGGCGTTCGAGTTGCCTTACTTTGATGTGATTAAATTGGTGCGTGATCTGACAGGGGAGACTACTTAATTGCCTATTTGCGTGCATTTGACGTCCGAAAAGAACGTTCGTCGCATATTGCGCCAGGGCATTAAGGCAACGTCGTTGCGAACCGGTGGAAAGGGCATTTTTTGCATGCCGGTTCTGCCTGACTATTATGCGTCCCATCAGTGGATTCGTGAACTGAGGCGGCGCCAGTCAACCATAGTTGCAGTAGACTTCCGCTTGCCGCCGGATGAGATGGTGCTGGTAGGACACTTCGCTGCACCTCATGCTGAAGTGTCTATTTCAGAAGCCTCCAAGATCATAATGTCGGTCGATGATCCGATGGGCTATGAGATTTTATTGCCCAGGTCTGTCAGCAAGGATGAAATCCACAAGGTACGAGCCGTTTCGCAGGTGATTGGCTGGCGATATTCGCCCAAGGCTAAAGGGCAGCGCCCGTTCTGTACTTGCAAGTTCTGCATCGGTGGAGAATATGGCGCGAACAAATTGCGGCAGCGGCTCGGCACGCGCGGTAGTAAGGTGCTTTCGCGGGAGGATGAACAAGTTCTTCTGGAGGACGGAGCGTCTTTCGTCGAAGGTGCTGGAGATTTTGATGCGAGCTGAGCGTTGAGACCAAGCTTGGTTTGTGCAGATTTTTAACGACAAAACAACCGGCGCATGTACGCCGGTTGTTTCGTTGGTTGCACAAACCTTTGGTGTCGACTCGATATTAGGCGCTGAGTAGCTGACCGAGATTCTCAGGGATATTGAGTGTTACGCCACCCTTGAGGGCGGTTTTGGGCTTACCATGTTCGTCCAGATTGGCTTGTTTCAAAGCTTCGGTGACTCGCTTTACGGCCAGGAAATCCGCATCTGTGTGTCCTGTTTCCTTCAGCAGGCGTTCTGCGACCTGGTAGTAGCCCTCACCGCTTCTTGGTTTGAGTGTTTCAGCAAGGTGCTTGCTGGCTTCGTTAGGCGAGCCGTCTGCCGGAGGCACAGCTCCTGTTTTCTGCTCTAACTGGTGCTGCTGGTCGTGAACGCGACGTTCCTCAGCTGCTGTTCGCTGGGCGGCTTCTGCTTTCTGTTGCAACTCGTCTTGTTTTGTCTTGTCTTCTTTCGCGATATCTTCTTCGGTCTTCGGCTTTTCTGGTCCAACGAAAGGCTTATATGTCTTGTCCCAATCTTGCTTCATCTTCATGACGCCGACTTCATCGTCACCGTAGCCGGTGCCTTTGGCCAGGCTCTGTTCTGTGATCTTGTCCCGCTGAAAGGTATGGTGTTCGGCTATATTTTTGGTGCCGTCGGCATTCTTGTCCCACTTGTCGTGCAGGTCTTGAACAACGCCTATTTGCTCTGTTGTGAAGCTTGAGTTGATTGCATTTTTGTCATTTGATTTTGCCTCTTTGAGGAAGCCTTCGATTTCCGGCATTGTCATGCCGTCACCATTCTTGTCGATGCTGTGGAAAAGCCTGCCGCCGTCTGCCATAAGAGCTTTAACGCGTGCGGCATTGTGATCTTTGCTGTCCGATTCTTCTTTCTCGGTCTGGGCCTTGGCCTGATCTTCTGCCTGTTTCTTTTCTTGTTGAACCAGTTTGTCGTGATTCTCTCTGGATAGCGCCTGATATGTGTCAGCGCGCGAAATGCCCTTCCCGTCGACGTCGAGCAGGCGCTGGGTGCTGTCGAAGTTTTTAGATACTGTTTCGGTCATTGCCGCTGTAAATGGATCGTCTTTGGCGTTCTTTTGTGCAGCTTCTGCAATTTTTTGCACGGTGGCTTTGTCGACGCTGACTCCGCCATTTGAATAATCTTTCATATGCTCGTCGAGGAAGGCAATTTGCAAGCTCGGTAGGATGGCGGCTTTGTCGTCAGTCTTTTCGGTCAGCTTAGTTGTCAATTCGGCTTGATAAGCTGGATCATTTTTGTGTTTTTTGAGATCGTGTTCGACTTCCGAAAGAGCATTGTGAGATCCTTGTGTTTCAAGCGTTCTTTGAATGCTGGCTGCATCGTCGTGAGCTTGCTGGGTCTGATCTTCAATGTTTGCTTTTGCCATTTCAACTTCTCCCTAAGTGAGCATCGTTAGAATCGGTGCCTGCGCCAGTTGTTCGGGTTCTGCAGGGGGTATGAGAGCAGACTAAGACTGACTTGTGGCAGAGCTGTGGTCATCCGGGAGTGGGGACAAAAAGTTTTGTGCAATCCATTTATAGGCGAATCTGTGTGGCGAATCTGGTTGGAACATTCCAATGGAATGCGTTTTTCAGGACGATCACCGTTTTGACACAACACTTGGTTTTAATTGGAGCCATCTGAACGTGTGACCAATGAGACGAGGAAGGAATGATGGACGGAGCCGGCAGACACGAAGCTTCTCATCACGCTCACAAGGAGCATCATCATCACCACGCTACTCACCATGCCGCTCACAACAGCGATAAATTTGACAGTGATGTCTATGCTGCGCATGATGCTTGGGCTGCGTGGAAGAGTCATGATCCTGCCGCATGGGATGCGGCTCTAGATCTGCGAGATAAGATCAGTCCTAAGGCCTGGCGCCATGCCATGCATGAAATCGATCTGGAAGAAGCTGCTCAAAAGAAGAAGCACGCAGAGCACTTGCCTCAAGTGAGTATTCAGAATAACGAACGTGTCGCCCTGGGTGGAGCAAGTTCGCGTGTGCCATCCGGCAGAAATTACTATGAAGGCTCTCAAGTGCCTGGCTATTACGAGGGTGCGCAGCAGCGCGCACAGGGCAACCGCACTTACGTCGAGCAGCACTCGGGTAGTGAGTACAGCTATCAAACCAATCATTACCGAACACCGAATTCGCCCGTGGACGAAAGTTACAGATACGAGCGGAACGTCGTACCGCAGACGCGTAGCTATTCGCAAAATGATGTTTATCAATATGATGCACAGCCTCGTAGCTACTATCCGTCGCGGAATTTCAGTTACTATCCTGATCAGAATTATGGTTATCGTGACCAGGATTACCGCTACTATCCGCAAAACTCCGGCAACTACGGCTATGACCAATATCCTGGCAACTACGGATACGGTAACTATGGCTACGGAGGATACGGTAACTATGGTTATGGTCGGCAGAATGTCGGAGCCTGGTTAGGTCCTGTCATCGGTGGCAGTGCCGGTGCTCTCTTTGACCGTCATAATCGCTGGCGAGGAACAGTCATAGGAAGTGCTCTCGGTAGCGTCCTTGGGTCTGTGATCCAGGATGTCAGTCAGGGCGGCTTTGGAACAGGCTATGGAGGCTATGGAATCTACTATTGAGAGATGGTGTTGGACACGGTGGCAGGCGAGTTCCCTCTGACATGCGATTCTCGATGCACTGATTGTCCTTAAAACACGCTATTTCCGGTCAAATTCTCGACTGATGCCTTGCAGGGGACATCGGTCGAGATTTGACTTTTGAGCATTTCTGGAAACTAGTTCACAGCATTTTGCCAATCAAACGGCGGAGTTTGATATCTTCGAGGCGATACAATGTATTCGAATCGGAAACCTTGCTGCTCGCCCCCAAATTAAAAGATCTGTTGTCATAGGAAATCGATGGCCAAGATTCTCTTTGTCGATGATGATGTCGAACTAACTGCAACTGTGACTCATTCGCTGCGAATGGAGAAGCACAATGTGGAAATCGCTCATGACGGCGCCGATGGGCTGGAGCTGATGCTGTTATCCAGCTACGATTTGATTATTCTGGACTGGATGTTGCCCGGTTTGTCGGGCATTGAGGCTTGTCGCACTTACAGGGATAAGGGCGGCAAGACGCCTATCATCATGCTTACCGGGCGCGGCAATGAACAAGATAAAGTACAGGGGCTTGTAACCGGGGCAGACGATTATCTCGTCAAGCCTTTCAGCATGCGGGAGTTAATTGCCCGAATCGGTGCGCTTTTGCGGCGTCCGGCTTCGTTCGCACCGATGGTTTTAAAGGTGGGCGATATTGAAATGGACCTGGGTAGTCATCAGGTCACGAAAAATGGCCAGCTTCTCGACTTGCGTCCGATTGACTTTGCCTTGTTGGAATTTTTCATGCGGCATACCAACGAGGTCTTTAGTACGGAGTTCATACTGCGCAGGGTCTGGTCAACTGATGATGCTGGAAGTCCCGATGCTCTTAGAACCGCATTGAAACGTCTGCGCAAGCAGATTGACGGCGAGGATGCGACTACTTCGATGATCGAAAACATTCCTCGGGTCGGTTATCGCATGAAACGTTCGTAGGTCGTACATGAAAAGGAAACGCTGACAGGTTAGCGTTTGTTCGTTGTTCGCATCTGCCAGACTTGATAGATTCTTTTTAGTTTTTCCACAAATTGAAGGCAAATTATGCGCCAAATTTCTCTAGTTGTCCTCGCTGTTGTCTCAGCGATGTCCATTGATCATGGTTTTGCGCTGGCTGATGAAAAGCTGCCGACCTCTCATCAAGGTAGTGTTTCTAAGCAGGCACCAGTCTGGCAAGCAGAGCAGTGGGTGTTAAACAAGACTTCACCCTGGTTACTGCCTGGAGACGATTTAAAACAAAAGAAAAATCACAAAGGACCAGTTCGCACGTTCGCTAAAGCTGCTGGAAAGGGAGTCGCTAAAGAGCTGGGAACGAGTGCTAAGAAAATGTCGCAGGATATGGTCTTCGTGTTTTCGGCGCAGGACATCAATCCCTACGAAAAGAAGGGACCGCCCCTCAACAGATCCGCCATTGTATTAAAGTTCACTCTTGTCGATGGTAGCAGCTGTTATCTTCGCCGTTTTCCAGACGGAAGCTATGCAATCGAAGATGGTTTTGCCGACGGAACAGTTTTGCTTCCAGAAGCAGACAAGAGTTACCTTGTTAAATATCCCAACGGAGCGAAGGGCCGCCTGGTTAGAAAAGGAAGCACAACCATCGTCCATCGTCCGGACAAGACAACTACAACCATTTCAAAAACTGCCTCAGGTGGTTACACGGTGCGAAACAGCGAGCTTGGATATATGGGCTCGGCACGTCCAGATCGCACTGGCGTCCATTACGAGCTGTGTGAATGGTAGCTCTTGATTTTTTTGCTCTTAATGTATGGCACCACGGATAATACCATGGTCGTAGTGATATCCTCAGTTGAATCTAGAAGACGAAGCCGCGTTGTGAGTATGGCGCTGGAGTTTTTGGTTAGCTGCGCATCGGCAAGGAAATGGTGAACACCGTGCCCTCATCTACCTTGCTGTGCACTTCCATTTTGCCTTTATGCGCATCGACAATAGCCTTGACGATGGAAAGCCCCAGCCCGACCCCACCAGCCTGTCTCGATCTGGATTTATCAACTCGGTAAAAGCGGTCGAAAATTCGTGGCAGGCTCTCAGACGGAATGCCTATGCCGGTATCGGCAACTTTCAATTTGGCGAAGCGTTGCGTACTTTCAACCGAAATCTCTACTGAGCCGCCTGGTTCGGTGTAGCGCAGAGCGTTTTGCAGAAGATTGGTGACAAGTCGCTTCAAAGATTCGGGATCGCCGTAAATCGGTGCACTTTGAATCGTCGTGCCTTTCAGCTCTACGCCTTTTGCTTTGAATAATTCGTCGAACTCTTCCAGAAGATTTTTCACGAGCTTGTCGAAATCGAGCGGAACACGCTTTGTTTCAAGCTGCGGGCTCTCCATCTTAGACAGCAGCATCAGATCTTGCACTAATTTCCCCATTCGCTCGGTGGCGCGAGATATGACAGACAGCCGGTTTTCAGCTGGTTCATTGCTTTCGATGTCGACTTCCATCGCTTCCGCGTTGGCTTGAATGATCGTGATCGGCGTACTTAATTCATGACCGGCGTCAGTCATGAAACGGCGCAACACCAACAAGCTGTCTTCCAGTGGTTGCGCGGCTTTGCTCGAAAACAGATATCCGGCTACACCCAGCGCGAACAGCAAGAACGGCGCCACAGATGCCATGGTCATAGCAAACTGAACCGTTGTTTGATCTCGATGCTTCAGTGATAATTCGACTTGCAGATATCCGACGCACTGACCTTCGTAGACAAGAGGTGTCGAGTGAGCGAAGAAGGCGTGATGATTGACTTGCACTTCGCCCTCTTGCCTGTACAGAACGGGAATACCGGCTGGTCCGTGCTCTTCGATCACTTTGCCTTCGTTGCTGAAAATTTGAATCGTCGGCAGCGCTTTAAATGGATGTTTTCGGAATGTCGATGCCCATTCGTGCAAGCTCGGTGTGCCGCCGTTTAGCGCGATTGCAGGAACGATTTCGGATACGAGGGCATCTACTTCTTCTTTTATCAATGCGCTCAAACCGGCATGAAATAAACCGATCGCGCAGAATGTCGACAAAGCATAGACCAGTGTCGTCAAACATATGAACCAGAAAGTTAGGCGCCAGCGCAGGCTGGAAAACATTATTGAGGAGACTCTATCTTATAGCCGACACCATGCACGGTGCGGATGAACGACTCTTTTCCTTCACCACCAAGTTTCTTTCTCAGAATCTTGATATACGTTCTGATCGTATCAGAAGATGCGAGTGTGTCAGAAGCCCAAACCCGGTCGAGTATCGCCTCGGCGCTGAACACCTGGTTGGGGTGGCGCATGAAAAACTCGAGTAAGCTGAACTCTCGGGGAACGAAATGGATTTCCTCTCCATTTAGATGTACGGTTCGTGCAACGACATCTAAAACTAGATTGCCGACCCTCAATTCTCTGCTCGTCGGCTGAGTGTGTCTGCGCAAGAGGGCTCGGATGCGTGCTGATAATTCTTTGAGGTGGAAAGGTTTGGTCAAGTAGTCGTCGGCGCCTGCATCCAGGCCCGCCTCTTTCTCCTCAACGCTGTTTTTGGCGGTCAGCATGAGGATGGGAGTCGATCCCCCTTCCTCTCGAAAGCGCTTGCAAACCTCCATACCGTTTACACCCGGAATCATCAGGTCAAGCACTATGGCGTCGAACTTATAAACCTTGAGCCTTTCGAGGGCTTCTATTCCATTGTCTACAAGTTCGACGAGGTATTGCTCGCGGCTGAGCCAGTCTCGGATGGGAATAGAAAGGTCGTGCTCGTCTTCAACTACTAATATTTTCGTCATGCGGGTCTCGTTGAACTTGTCAATAACGCTGCTACATTCTATCCGTAATGTGTGTAGCTTTTATGAAGGCTAACCCTCGACAACGTTGTCTTGAGAATACTTTTCGGTTAACCGGT
Source organism: Candidatus Melainabacteria bacterium (assembly GCA_003963305.1). Classification (NCBI taxonomy): domain Bacteria; kingdom Bacillati; phylum Candidatus Melainabacteria; species Candidatus Melainabacteria bacterium. The sequence continues at coordinate 29,785 of RXJR01000018.1, forward strand.
TTACCTATCTTTTACATCAAAATGCATTTCGGCTCACGAAAGCTACACGATGTCAGAACTAATATGAAACTACGAACCGACGAGGTCGGAGATTTCTAAAGTTACACTAAAACACTGATGGAGAGTCAATCATGAATAAAGCAATCGCATCTTTGATCGTACTTGCAGCTGTAGCCGTTACTTCACCTGCATTCGCTAAGCCATCGCCGGCGGCGGCACCTGCTAAGGGCGCTAAAATCACTACAACCAAGTCTACATCAAAGGTTGTAGCACCCGTCAAACATAAACAGTCGAAGAATATGATCAAGAAAACAAAATAGATCTTGCTTAAATCGAAATTTATGGAGGGCGGTGATACCGATGGTATTGCTGCTCTCCGGCTTGTATTTATGCGGATCTGTATCCTCTCTATGATTTGTAATTATTGAAGTATTTAACGCACTGAGGTCACTGTATATGATACCAGTGTAATCTTTGATTTTATACATTTATTGTCAGTTCTATTGCCTTTATTGACGACTTGACCTGAGGGGTTTCTGTCAGCTTCGCGTAAGGTTCGGTCCTACTCAGGGTTTCGAAGAGTTCGATTTTTGTTTGCATACGTGAAACATGTTCAAACTTACGCTCGCTGTAAGGATGGTGTAAATGTCGACGCGTATGCTCACCGGAGTAAGTTGGTAGTGTGCGGGGTTGTAGACGATATATGACGGGCGAAGCGGGATCGGGCAGCAGTTCTTCCAAAGCGGCGACGTTGACACCAGTCGACGAAGCGGTTGTCAGGAAGCAGGAGGATGAGTTGCTGGCGTTGGAAGCCGAGGTCTGCTCTCACGGCGACACTGTTCACTACGCAAAGCGTCCGCAGTTTTTTGAAACTTGTGACGGCAGTTATCTCTACGATGGCGCAGCCACCCCATATCTCGATTTGCAGATGTGGTACTCAGCAGTGAACCTCGGATACGCCAATCCGCGGGTCAATGATGCTCTTAAAAACCAGATTGATAAGTTGCCGCAGCTCGCTTGTCAATACCTGCACAAGGAAAAGGTCCACCTGGCTGACATCATCGTAAAGGGCATCAAGCGCAATTTCGGCGAGAAAGGACGAGTTCACTTTAACGTCGGCGGCGCTCAAGCAGTTGAAGACGCGCTCAAGCTGGTTCGAAAGACAACCGGAAAGAGCCGCATGTACGCCTTCGAAGGTGGATACCACGGACGCACGCTGGCTGCCTCCGCCATCACTTCTTCTTATAGATATCGCGAAAACTATGGTGAGTTCGGCGATCGTGCTGAGTTCATTCCGTTCCCTTATTGCTTCCGTTGTCCGTACGGTAAGCAAAAAGAGACTTGCGGAATGTATTGCGTAGAGCAATTTGAGCGCAAGTTCGAACATGAATACACCGGTGCCCACAATCCGAAGACTAACAAGTCGGAATTTGGTGCTTTCTTTGTGGAAGTCATTCAGGGTACAGGCGGTTATGTAGTGCCTCCGAAGGGTTATTTCGAAAGGCTCGCCAAGATTTGCAAAGAGCATGGCATCATGATCGTCGACGATGAAATTCAGATGGGCTTCTTCCGCACCGGTAAGCTCTGGGCTTCTGAAAACTTCAACATCACTCCCGACATCATGGTCTTCGGAAAGGCTCTCACCAACGGGCTTAACCCACTTTCGGGAATCTGGGCGAAAGAGGAATATATCAGTCCTGATAAATTCGGTCCTGGTTCGACGCACTCGACATTCTCTTCGAACAGTCTCGGAACCGCTTGCGGTCTCGAAGTCATGAAGATCTTCGAAGAAGGCGATTACGAAAGAACGGTCAACGAAAAGGGTGCTTACTTCCTGAAGCTTCTTAAGGACTTGCAGAAAAAGCATCCTGAAATCGGCGACGTTGATGGAATGGGCTTGGCGCTCAGAATGGAAATGTGCCAGGGGCACGACAGTTACACGCCGAACCGCGAACTGGCTGACAAAATGTTCCAGCGCGGTTTGATGGGCAACCTCGTATTGAATGGAAAGAAAATGGGACTGGTGCTCGATATTGGTGGTTACTACAAAAACGTAGTCACCCTGGCACCATCGTTGGAGATCACTTATCCAGAAATGGATCTCGCGCACGACTTGCTTGATTTACTTATCACTGAATGTAAGAAAGGCTAATCATGAGTTCTTCAATTGACGTTTATTGCGATTTCGATGGCACTATCACCAGGGGTGATACCATTGACGTGCTGTTGGAAGAGTTGGCAGATCCCGCCTGGCATGCAATTGAAGAGCGCTGGGTGCGTGGCGAAATCGGCTCACGCGAATGTATGGCATTGCAAGTGCCGCTGATTCGTGGTGGCTGGGATGGTGTCGTCAAAGTTTTGGATAAAGTCAAAATTGATCCGACGTTTCCGAAATTCGCCAACTGGTGCCGTCAAAATGGCGTTGCCTTGAGGATTGTCAGCGACGGCATCGACCGCGTCATTCATCATATTTTGAAGCGCGAAAACATTCACGTTGATAATGTCTGGGCTAACCACCTCGTCGAAGACGAAGATAAGAACTTGCAGCTGACATTCCCTCATGCTCCACAGGTGCTTGGTTGCGGGTCTGGTCTGTGCAAGTGCCGCATTCTCGAGAATGGTTCGAGCCGTCCGCTCAAAGTTGTAATCGGCGACGGAAGAAGTGATTTCTGCTGGTCAGCTGAAGCCGACCTCGTCTTCGCTAAAACCAAGTTGCTCAGCCATTGCAAGCAAAACAACATCGCCTGCGTCGCTTATGAAGACTTCTATCTGATCAGAAACGTTCTGGAAGAGAAGCTTGCAGAAGCTGGCGTTGCCGTTCCGAACCTCAAGCCGGTCATCTCTTATTCTTAAGCTGATCCAGCTTCTGTATGGATTCACCGCCGCTTAAGGCAAATCACCAACGGACCCGATTTCCATGCGTATCTGCGCTCGTTAGAGTTCGTTAGCTTCGCGCCAGGTTGGTTGGATTATTTGCCCGGCAGGTTTTGAGCGCTGGTTTCAAGTGAACCCATAGGCGCGGCTGCATGCAGACCGGCTTCCTGACCACTCGGAGTGGCTGCGAGAGCCTCAGGTACTTGCTGTGAACCAGCGGCGACTTGCTGAGTTGCTTCTGTTGCATGTGGAGTATTTGCGGCTACTTTGGTGTGGTCTGCGGCGCCGTGGTGTGGTGCGTGATGAGCTGGTGCTTGAGCGACGTGTTGTGTGTGTGGCGCGGAGTGGTGGGCTACGTGTGAAGTGGCGTGTGATGCGGAATTGTGAGCAACATGAGAGGCTGCGTGCGACGGATCCGCGCTGGCGAGTTGGGCATGATTGCCACCGCCGCTCATATCAAGATGCTGTCCGGGATGTATGAGGCTTGGATTGGAGCCGATTACTTCGGTGTTGTTGTGATACAGCTCGCCCCAGTGCTGGCCGCCGCCGAGATGAGATTTGGAGATATCCCAGAGGTTGTCGCCAGGTTGAACTGTGTAGTTGGAAGCGAGTTCTTGTCCGCCACCACCGGGCAACTGCAGTTCAGTGCCTGGGTGAATCAAAGTAGGATCGCCGCCAATAATGTCATGGTTGAGCTGGTAGATTTCTTGCCACTTCAAGCCATCACCTAAGTGATGTTGGGCAATATCCCAGAGATTGTCGCCCGGTTTGACGGTGTAGGTCGTTGTTGCTTCAGCGCCCTGTTCTGGTGCAGCTTGAGTTGTATCTGCTACCTGGTCCCCAGCGGGTTGCGCGGCATCTGGAGCTTGCGGATCTGAGGTGACTTGATCTACTACATGTTCGACGCGTGTGTGTGGATGACCGAGCAATGTTCCGCGGTCGGCTGCGGCATCAGCTGCTGGTTGTGGTGCGGCGGCGTGTTGTTCAATTGGTGCTGCGTGTTCCGGTAAATGGTTGACTACCGTGTCTTTCGCCATGTTGCCGCCAACCGGGTGGTGTGGCGCGATCTGGTGAGTGAGCGGATGAATGACGGTCGGCTGTGGTGTCACATTTGATGGCACCTGGATGGCGCTATTTTGCATAGCGTTGAATCCACCCATTGTTGGACGGAATATAGCCTGGCCGTTATCCATGGCAAGATATTGCGGCGTGACAATGCCGTCGCGCACATGAGAAGTTGCAGACTCAAGGCCAGCCGGCGCTTGTTCATATTGGGCGCCGCCGTCTGAATATCCCGACGTGTTGAGGGCGCTGCTGGTGCTGTCACCAAATTCGGATGAGTGGAACTTGAGTTCGCCGCCATTGAAAGCTGTGGAACCATCTTTGGGCAGCAGATCGGCAAATCCGCCACCGCCATCGTCCATAGTGAAGATGGGTGCGTCGTCAGGGATAAGAGAAATGTCGATGCCCAGGTGCTCTCCCGCGCTGTGCAACGCGCTGGCTGCTCCTTCCAGATGAGCCGTGAGGAATGACGCATCTAATCCGCCGATCAAGTCTTGAACCGGCGCGAAGAATGACGATAAAGCTTCGAAGAATGAACTGATTAAGCCGATGTGCCCCGGCATTTTCATAATCATCTGAATGATTGGAGAAATAGCCTGGTTTCCAACCTGTTGAGCCGCCGCCATAGCGTGCTGCTCTCCGCCGGGTACCACGGCTTGCAGAGAAGCCGCTTCAGTGCCGGTACCGAAGCCAACGTGGGGCAGATGCATCTCACCACCACTGGGTTGAACCCACTGGTGCGCCGCTTTCACATCGATAGTGGAGGTCAGCTGTGTCTGCACATGCTGCGCCACGTCGCCTATTTGGCGAGGTGTGTCAGATGTTTGGAGGGCGTCGCCCACTACATTTGGCGATGAACGCATATTTTGAGATCACACTGCCGTAGTAAGAAGGAGCAAGAGATTTCATATTATTAATGTAGGTCAAGGACGATGTCAAGTTAAACCCAGCCGTCCAATTGGTCACAGGTGACGCTTAACCGGCAATCCAAGCTCGTTCCACTCATTCATGCCGCCCGTTAATATTTTGACGTTTTTGAAACCGGCTTCGGAGAGAATCTTGGCTGCTGTCTTGGCTCTTCCGCCCATTTTGCAGATAGAGATGATTTCGCTTGCCTTCAGGTGCTCGATTTCGCTGTGACGCTCGCTAATGCTGCCGACAGGAATGTGAATGATGCCGGGCAAATGACCCAGCACATCGGTCAGTTCTCTTTGTTCGCGTACATCGAGGAGCACGGGATTGCGACCGGTATCGATCATCTCCTTGAGCTCGTGCGAGTGTATGTAAGGCACGTCGGCCGAGCAGGCGCCGGCTGACAGAGTGCCCTGTACTTCACAGGCAGAGATGCCTTCGGGAATTTTGACGGCGTTGGCGTCGCGCGTACAGGCGCAGTTGGCTTTCAGCACTTCCTTCATCCATTCGGCCGGTCCAAGCTTAAGCTCTTCGACGAATTTCACATATTCGCTCTGCGTGCGGGGTTTGAGAAATGGGTTTCGCGTCTTCTGCTCAGCCAGGGAGGAAGGGCGGCGGTTTCGATATTCATGACCGGGATAAACGACCAGCTGTTCTGGCAATTCCATAATGTGCTGCAAGCTTTCCCAGTGCTCTCCAGGGTCGCCACCCGGCAGGTCGGCTCGACCGGCTCCGCCGTCGTCCAGGAACAGCGCGTCGCCTGTGATGATGCGGTCAGGAAAAACGAGACAGAATGAGTCGCGGGTGTGCCCTGGTGTGTAGAGGACTTTGACCGTCGTGCCGTTGAGTTTGAGTTCGCTGTCGGGATTGAGGCGATCAGTGATTTCGCGCGGCTGCCCCAACTGGTGCATGACATAAGCGCAATTGGTCAGGTCTTTTAGCTTGGCGCCTGCTGAGAGGTGGTCTGCATGCGTGTGTGTGTCGATTACTTTGGTCAGTTTTAATTTCTTCTCGTCCAGCATCTTTATGTATTTGTCGACCGAACACAGCACCGGGTCAACGAGCCACGCTTCGCCTGTTTTGGGTGAAGCCACCAGATATGTTTGACAGCCGCCTGAATTCAGTTGTTCGAAGATCAAATCCATTTTTTGCTCCACGCTTGTGAATTGATGCCACCTCTTAAGTGGCAGTGCCTCGGGATTGTGGATACCTCATGACGTCCTAATCCACCCCTGAATACACTAGCCGAAGTTCAGTGAAATTACTATGCACTCTACAAGAACAAGCCCCTACTGCCGCTTTTGCAGAGCCGGTAACCTGAGAGAATCCATCCTTCTATCTATGGACAAACTAATATGCCTAAGAAAGATTTCCGGCAAATGCCACAGCGCGTCGCTTACAGCAGTGGGAGAGAGCCCGCCACTGCTGCCATGCTTTCAGTGATTCCTGGGCTCGGTCAGTTCTACAACGGTCAAAGTGTGAAAGGTTTCTTGTTCATGGACGTTGCAGCCGTGAACGCTTTGCTTTTATTGATTGTTTTATTTGCTGAGCCGTTGGCTACAGGTCTGCGCAATCTGTTGACTGGAAATCACATGCGCCCGAATGATGGGATTTTGCAAGCCCTGGCGAGCGCGCATTTAGGTACGCCTTTCTCGATTGTGCTCGTTTCGATGATTTTGCTCTTCGTAGGTTTTGCTGTTCGCGATGCATATGATTATGCCCGCGGCGAAAAGCTGAAACCGATTTACGCTGATTCGGCCTTGCATCTTTCTGAGGCAGCGAGCGGCTCTTACTTGTTTCACTTTGCGGCGATGATTTCTTGCGCGGTTTTTGCGCTTTTCTTCTTGATACCAAAGCCAGAGGTGCAGCAAGTTACTGAAATTGAGTTCACAGATCCTCTGCCAAAAGATATTGAGCCAGTGCATGCAAAGAAGTTTTCCAGCGAATCATCGTCTGCCAGGCATCGCGAGACGAAGGCTGAAAAGCCGACTCCGCCGAACAGCACAGCCAGCAGCGCACACTCTCAGGCTGCGCAGAGGCAAGTACAAAATGCTCCAAAGGAGATTCGTCCGGCAAAGCCTGAATTGAAAGAATCACCGGTAAAGCAACCTTCGAAGGAAGCGCCGCCGAAGCAGATCGTGAAAGAAGCGCCCAAGCAGATTGTGAAAGAAGCGCCCAAGCAGATTGTGAAAGAAGCGCCGGCAAAAGGCGAACCTGCACCAGTCGTGAAGCCTATCCCCATCGTCAAACCGGTGGCTGCGCCACCAAAGGTGAATCCAGTTCCGGTACCTTTGCCACAATCGGTGGCACCAAAAGCGGTGACACCGAATTCTGCTGTTGCTCCTGCGCCAATTCATACGAAGGCACCTGCGACTGCGTCAGCGCCGCCTCTGCCATTCTTGGCTATGGCGCCACAGTCACTCGCTACGATTGGGCCCGCTCCCATGGCATTGAATCGACCGCAGACTTCGACTGCAGTTGGCACACCGATGCCTGCTGAGGCAAAACGAAGAAGTTCGTCGAGCGCCGCAGGAAACGGACCTCCGGCGCCTGTAAATTCGATTTCCAGTAGCACTGATTCCGGGACGCCCACACCTGTGCCGGGTGCGCACACAAGTACACCCGGGCATTCGCCTAACGCCGATTCGGGAGCCAGACCAACAAAAATTGCTGCGGTAGCACCGATTGGTGGTGGCAGTGTGGTGCCTGCAGTTGGTCCCGCTAAAACTGGACCCGTTGGTCCTGGTCCCGCTGGGCCGAGCAGTCAACCGCGCATAGATTCTCAAGGACTGAATCCCGCCGCTGGACACGGACAGGGTCTCGACAATGTCGGAAAAAGCCCTGAATTTGGACCATACATGGCAGAACTTCAGCGCCGCATCAAGCGAAATTGGCAACCGCCAAAAGATCGAGATTCCCGGCAAGTTGTTGTTGAGTTCACGATTTTCAAGAGCGGAGAATTGGGCGCTGTGCGGCTGGCGCGGTCATCTGGTTTGAGTGCGAATGACCAGGCTGCCATCAGTGCAATTCGTGCAGCGGCACCATTCATGCCACTACCAAAATATTCTGAAGACTCGGTAGACATCCAATTCACTTTTGACTATCGAGTTTTTGCAGGTCATGCGAGTTTCTGATCGCTCTGAAATTCACGTGGTGTCAAGCCCTCGAAAAAAGGGAGGCTGTGCTCTGAAGTTCCCATAAAATCAGTCTCTTGATAAAGTCAGGCTGATATCCTCTTCACACAATTCGAGCAAGCGTCAGTTATTCTCTACAGAATAATTTGACGTTTGCTCTTTGTTACTGCAAACTGTACGTGGTACTACTGCTGGTGACGACTCGATATCCACTGTATATCGACCCTGTTAGAAAGGTGGCATCTATGGCTGTTATTACATCTGCCCGAGTCAGTGCAGCACTCGGAGTTGTTCAAGCGCGCGGAAGTAACAGAGCAAACGTTGGGCTCGACAAAGGGATGATGAGGGGCTTCGCAGACAAAGTCGTGCACCTCGAACACAAACGCTTGACCACTGCAGGCACGCTCAGCGGCGCCAGGCGTCCCTATTTCTTCATCAATCCGCTGACTGCAGATGAAAAACCTGCTGTGCGTCCTAACCGACGCGGAAGCATTTCCAAACTGCGGAAGCTGGAAAAGCGCGGGCTCTGGCTGACGGGATTGGTTGCGGCAATAGCTTCGGGATTCTCAGCGCTGGGGCGGTTCAGGCTATTCAGATCTTACGACGATCAAATCCGTTGTTCGATGCGTAAGTCCATTTCGCAAAAGCAATCTATCGCTCAGCGGCGACGCAAAGTGTTGGGCGCGAGTCAATCTAACGTTTTGGATTTTCGTCCGCTTTAGGTCGTCCAAACATGCTGATGCAGCGAGCTTTATCCAGCCTGGCGCGCTTTTCGAACAGGTGTTCAGCCACTTGGACCTTGCCGGTGATCTGGTAGACAGGCGCCAGGCGGTCGGCAATACGCAACTGCATGCTGACGTCTTTCCGTATTCCGGCTTCTACAAAGGCGTCTTCGTAGAACTGTTCCGCCATGACGAATTGTCCTCTATCAGCCAGTCTTTCTGCCCGACTGAAGTTGATGAATGTCATTGGCATTCCTGTTGTCAGCCGTTCTAGTTTTTTCTCCAAGCGCTCTGCCACTGCGTCTTCATTCTGGTTGCGCAAGAAAACAGAATAGTCCCAGAGAAAGAACATGTAGTCGTTGAATCCAATCGAATTGTGCGCCATGCGTAGCGATATCCATATTTCGTAGATTTGTTTGTAGACCATTGCCGCTACATCAGGCTTGCCCATTAAGATGTTGATGAACGCAACTTCGTTGAGTGCGCTGGCATAAGCGGGCATATCTTTGCGATCTTTTGCTTTCGTCGCAATCTTGTCTATGTGGCGTTTAGCGAGGGTGAAATCACGTTTTACTAAGGCTGTTTTCGCTAATGCACGCTGCCCCCAGCGATTTCTGTCGAGAGGGCTCAGTATCGGCTTTGGTGGCAGATCTATGGACAGACGCTCAAAGGAGATACGATGCGTTGTGCTGCCGATGCACTCGTAGCTATACATGGGAACAACCTCGGATTGGTAAGACAAACACTTGTTGGAGTGAAGTGATTGTCGTTCCAGTCCGAGGTTTATGACATGGGAAAAACCCTGAGTACGATGTTCCGAGAAAACTACATCATTCTCGTGCTGACGTCACGGATATCAAATTGAGTTTTTTGCAGGTCAGAGTAGGTTCGGTCCAAGCTCTGGCACAGGTCATTGATTTGGCGCTGTGAGCTGCCGTCATTATTGATTCTTCTGAGATCGTCAACTTGTTTTTGCAGGTCGTCTTTCGTGCGCAGTAGATCGGATTCTTTTACGAGCAGATCGCGCTTGCGCTGTTGCAACTTGTTCAAAGTTACTGGGTCTGAGATGACAGCCATGGCTGCTGGTTCAACGAATGCACTAACAGTGATCGTTACGAGCAAACCGGCTACAAGTCTTTTGATGATTTGGTTCGAGTTGTTTTTCATAATTGCCTGCCTCCTTCAGGATGAATACAGAGTACATTCTGAAATGGACTTGCTGAAGAGCCACTTTTGTGTTTTGATACCAGTCCACTTGGAGAAATGGCTATGGATTTTCTCGTAAATCTGGACCCAAATGCGACCACTCCCATGCACCGCCAGATCTATGAAGAGATCCGGCGGGCGATACTTTCGGGGCGCTTGTCAGCCGGACACAAAATGCCTTCGACCAGGGCTTTAAGCCAATCCCTTGGCATTTCCAGAGCCACCGTGACAATGAGTTATGAGTATCTTCTAAGCGAGGGATACTTTGAATCGCTTACTGGGTCGGGCACTTACGTCTCGAGGCAGATTCCGGAAGATCTCATGCATGTGGATCACGAGCTGTCGAGCGACGCTTCCACCGAGTTGCATGACGCTGCCGAGCCGATCATTCCAGTGCAGCACAAGAGGTTATCGTGGTACGGGCAAACGCTGGCCTCGCGCAATTGGCTTGATTTTCCAGATATCGAACCGCCGATACAGTTCAGCTTTGGACGCCCGGACTTAGACGAGTTTCCTATGCGCGTCTGGTCTCAGTTGATAAGCAAGTATCTAAATCAGCGCGATCTGAGCTCACTAGATTGTCCAACTCGTTCTAAAGGGCATCTTCCACTGCGTCAGGCGCTAGCGGGCTATCTGGCACGGGCAAGAGCCTTTCAGTGCGACCCTGAGCGCATCGTTATAGTGAATGGTTCGCAGCAGGCAATTGCTCTTGTTGCGCGCATTCTTGTAGATAGAGATGATTATGCGGCAATTGAGGAACCTGGCTATCTGGGCGCACAGAAGGCTTTGATGGCTGCTGGTGCGAATTTGCTTCCGATTCCTGTCGACCATGCCGGATTGCGCGTTGAAGATTTGAAGCGACGTTTTGATGCGCGGTCGGGATTGTCGGCCAAGCTTGTCTATGTGACGCCGTCGCATCAATATCCGACCGGTGTTGCCCTGGCGTTGCCCCGGCGGCTGGAACTGTTGAAGTGGGCGGCTCGCACAGGCACCTATATTATTGAGGACGATTATGACAGTGAATACCGTTATAAAGGACGTCCTATTCCTGCACTGGCTGGCTTGGACAAGTATGGTTCCGTCATCTACATAGGCACCTTTTCCAAGGTGTTATTTCCCGCGATGCGCCTCGGTTATATCGTACTACCTGAGAATCTTGTTGATGTGTTCGCTCGCGGAAAGTGGCTTGTTGACAGGCACTCCGCCTTGCTCGACCAACAGGTATTGACAGAGTTTATTAGTGCGGGGCATCTGGAGCGTCATATTCGCAAAATGCGTGGACTGTATGAAAGACGGCGAAAACTCTTCGTAGACAAGCTGAAAGAGACTTTTGGCAATCGCATCTCAATACTGGGGGATAATGCCGGCATTAACGTGCTGGTGCGTTTTAATACCGAATGCGGTGACGAAGAACTGGTGGAGCGTGCCATGCAGCAAGGTGTTGGATTGTCTAGCACAAGGAAATACTACATCGGACAGCATCGACCAAACGAATTTTTGCTCAATTATGGCGGGTTGAAGGATGAGGACTTGCTAGAGGGAATTCGCGTGATTGCATCGATTCTGGATGAGAGCGGAGCGATGTCTGCACCTGTTTAAATTTGACATATTTGGCTTAAGCCGATGTCATCTTTTGTGTTGCGGCTTAAGAAGCAGTCATTAGCGGCTTTGGCGCATTTTGCAGTAAACTTAAATGCTTTCCGAGGTTCACAAATGCTGAAGCTACTTCCTGGTCTCCATCAATTCAAATCTGAGATCCATGCGCAGAACGAGAAATTCTTCGAGCGTTTGGCGTCCGGGCAGTCACCAGACGCTGTTTTCATCACTTGCTCCGATTCGCGAGTGGTGCCGGATTTGATTACGCAGACCGACCCCGGCACTCTGTTCGTCATCCGCAATGCCGGCAACATTGTGCCTGCCTACTCTTCAGAATCTGACAGCCCCGCTGAAGAGGCAACGATCGAGTATGCGGTTAGTCAACTCAACGTGAAAGAAATTATCGTATGCGGTCACTCAGGCTGTGGTGCCATGAGCGGCCTACTGCAGATGGACAAGCTCGATGCAATGCCAGCCGTAAAGAAGTGGCTCAAGCACACCGAAAGAACGCTCGATATTATTGCTACCGACTATTGTGATTTAGATTGGGATTGCAAAGTCAGTGCCGCGATTCAGGTAAATGTTCTCGTGCAACTGGAGCATTTGCGCACCCTGCCATGCATAGCCAAACGAGTTATGTCGCGTGAAATTGAGTTGCACGGCTGGGTCTACGACATTGAAAGCGGCGAAGTCTACATCTTCGATCCAATTGACGAAGAGTTCAAAGCGCCCGTTAAAACTGTTGAAGGATTTGATCTGAATTCTGGACGAACATTTTCGAATAAGTAAGCTTTTCGCAAGTGGTATCCGTAGATAAATCATCTTAGTCCCGACTTGTTCATCAGGGTTTACCCTATGTCGGCCGTTTCTGTGTGTTGCGACAATGCGGAGAGTGGCAAGTAACATCTGAAGAGCGTTGCGAGCCGAAGTAGCTTCAGGTCGCTGTCAGAACCTAATAAACTGTCAGAACCTAAGACTGTAGAACCCATGACTGTTAGTTAAATGATGAGTGCAAGTCGCTGTGCGGCATTGTAGAGGTTTTTGTATGAAAAAGAATCGTGTTTCGGTGGCTATTTTAGCCGCTATGGCTGTTGGTGGAATTGTTCAGAACGCCTCGCACGCGCAAGGTGGAGTCATGATGCCGGAGCATCGCGTTGCCCCCGCTTTTCACGCAGTGCCTACCACTAACACTGTCAGGTCTGAAGCTGCAACAACTCAATCTGCCGCCAGATCTGATAAGCCGATGCCAGTGCCTTCTATTCGCCCTTCTGCAACTGGTCGGGTTGTGCATGTTCAGGAATTCAAGCCATTCGTGACTACTGCTCCTGCAGTGAATGTTGCTCCAGATGTAGCCCCTACGGCACTAAGAACACCCGCCCCAATGGGTATGGGTGGCTTTGCGCCGCCAGCTAAGTAGGTCAGGGCGTTCGTAATCACCGGTCATTCGTAATCGGGCATCCTGCTTTGAACTTCGTTTTGCGGCTTCGGGCTGATTCGGAATGATTCGCGAAGGTATAAACAATGAGTGCAAGCGAAGGAATCTTGAAGAAATCGGCGAAGCTGGTGCCATTAAATATAGTGGCGCCAGCTTCGCCATTTTGTAACGCGCCCGAATCAGCCCAGTCGCCACAATCTAAACCTGAAAAGACCGCGCCTTATCCGTGGATTCTGAGCCCCGCTATTGATTTGTTCTTCTGTTGCGGTGGATTGCTCTGGATCATTTTTTTAGCAAATGCGCTGGCTAAATCGAGTCTGCCTGCAGCCAATACTGGTCTGATTTTGCTTGGTATAGCTGGTATCCACTTGCTGAGCGAAACACATACAGCTGCGACTCTTGAGCGACTTCACCAGAGCGAGCCGACCCGGAAAGCGTTGAGCAATTTTGGCTTGATTGCCTCTGCGGTATGTGTCGTACTGGCCATCGCTTCTCTTGTTACGCCAGGGCTTCCGGCAATTTTTGCCAAAATTTATTTGATTTGGATTGTGCAGCATTTCATGGCTCAAACCTACGGGATAGCCCTGATTTACTGCTACAAACGAAATTATTTTATGAACATGTGGGAAAAGAGGATATTCAAATTTGCCATTGACGCCACGATTGTCTACGGAATCCTGAAGCAATTCGCCTTCAAGGAATGGTCAATGGATAAGTTTATCGGGCAAACGTTGCCCTTCTGGGGACCGCTGCCACAGCCGATTTTCATGTTGTCTGACTGGGCTTTGAAAATAGCAATTTTGGCTTTTGTTGGAATGATAGTTGCGAAGTTCGTTCGCGAGCGCAAAATGTTTCCACTGCCGGCTGTGCTATTGACAGCAACTGGAATCGCAATATTCACTCTGCCTCGCAGTGTTACAACCAGCCTCTGGGTGTATGTGCCGGCGTTCTTTCATGGATGCCAGTACCTGGTTGTTTCGGTCTCGTACTTCTTGAAAGAACGTGGTCTGCCTGAGAACGTTGCTACAAGTGAGGTCAGAAAGCTTCTGCTCACGCCAGTGACGTTGAAGTATTTTGCCACTTTATTCATCGTCGGTGTATTCATCTACGGTGGGGTGCCAGGTTTATTGCAAGATTTCGGCTTCGATTATAAGGTCGCTTTTGCAAGCATATTCTGTGTGATCAACTTCCATCACTTCCTCATCGACGCGGCAATCTGGCGTCTTCGTGACCCTCGTTTGCGGAATCTTTTGATCGCTTGATCAGATTTGCCCTTATCCTTCGACGGACCTCCTTAACTACTCCTTTACCGAACCCCCTTCAACCGTTTCTTTGTCGGACTTCTTTTAACCACTCCTTAATTGAATCCTGCAATTATCTTGCTTGGTAGGGTTCCTCGAGGAGGGGAAATATGACAGTCCTAATTGGAAGCTGGGAATTCGAGGGTCCGTTCAGTAAGACGAACGAACTGCGCTCTGAACCTGGTTTGTGTGCAATTTTGCACGTCGCCAACGACAACATGGAACTGGTAGACATTGAAGAGACAGACTCGGTAAAAAAGTACATCGAGAAGCATAAGACGTACCATTTTTCAGAGCGCATGCCCACTGAAAAGTTTGCAGTCGCCGTTTACTATTGTTCAGATCTGACTTCTTCGCTGCGTGCGGGACTCATTGATGAGGTTTTGAAAGAGTTCGATAAATCAATCGAGGAGCAGTGGGTAACTTACCCTGAGTCGCTTTCTCTGGCAATTTAAGGCAGTCTGGGCTCAATGCATCGCGACAGTTTTGCTTGTCAAAAATAAGTTAACAACCGTGCCTAAACTCGAAGATGTCGGTATGAGTGAGGGCGTAATGGAAGTTTCAGATTCTAGGCGGAGCGGCGGTTCTCTTGAATTACCGGAGAGCACGAGCAGGCTGGGTGCGGTTCTCAAAAAAGCAAACTCATTTGTTGTTCCGACGTCAAAAATTGTCGAAGGCGGCGAGCTATATAAGTGTGAACCGATGCCATTTTCGGTACAAGCTTGCGACCGGAGATGCAACTGCAGACAACCAAGTCCAGTCAAAATATTCGCTGTAAAAAGGCGAAACCAGCTTTGAGCGGAGAAGATTCCTCTTTTCTTTTGTCAGCGCTAAGGATGTTTCAATTCAGGTTTTGTATGAGCTGTAGTGTTGCTCTACAACGGTGGCTATCAAATGGTTTAACTGATGATCTGATTCTAGTGTCCTCAGAAGTGTCAGCGCCGCTCTTGAGTTTTTGAGCCATCCAAGTAATTGAATTGCTTGTTTAGCCTCGTTCAGATCGTGCGCGAGCAGCATTTCGCATAGGTTGGCATATCCAATCGACGAAGCAATCTGTTTAAGGGCATCTTTGGCTCGATGCACCGAGAGGTGTCCGGGACCATTTTCGATATTCTCCAGAAGTGCGCTGACTATCACTTGTCTCCATTTCGGTGAAGATTGTGCCATTGATACTGAGTATTCCAGCATGGGAAGTTCGATTTGTCGTTGTTTCAACGCGAACGGCATTTTGCTCTGCGCAGAAAAAGAGCTCAGATTTTTTTGTCGCATCTGTATCATTGTCTGATGGTAGTGTTGCTCGTAAGATGGTGCGACGCCGTTCTGAAGCGGTTCTTCGTGGTACGGTATGAGCGATAAATAGCTGCTTTGATACATTTGTCTTTTTTCAACCCTAGCGTTTTCAATAATCAATATGAGAGGGCCGCGAAGAGCGTGTCGTCGAGCAACAAAACGTGGAGCGCAAGCGTTGCGCTTATAAAATGGTGCGCCAGCTTTTGCAGGCTTCGTTCAGGGCGCAAGGCAATTTCGACTGCATATGTTATAGCTTTTGAACATAACATCTTCATGACAAAGCTGTGGAATCAAGTGCAGATCACAGTTGAGTTGGTTTACGGTTTTTGCAAGCTTCACAACCTTTAGATTGGGTTCGTAGATTGAAAAACCTTTTCAGCTCAAATGTTTCTCTTTTCATAGTAAATAACGTTCGCATGCCGGATTAGAGAAACCGCGAGCTGTGCGAATCTGTAAGTAAGTTAGTTGAATGAAGATGCACGAATCTGTAAGTAATTTAGTTGAATGAAGATGCATGAATTTGTAAGTAATTCAGGTGGTTTAGTTCGATTTACCCTCACATTTTGTTCTCGATGGGTTTCGAATTGAGTTTTTGGGTATCCCCTCAATTCCATGAAGTGCTTCCCAGGGGCTTCTTTTGACCGGTTTTGCAGAGTGCCTGTCTAGTTCAATTCCTGATTTGACCGTTGTGTTCAAAACTGCTAGCAATGGGTATCAAGACAAATCACCGTTTTTAACCCGGAGCCGCAACAACAAACCGCACTAAGACTCGAGCTCAACGAAGAAAAGCCTGACGATCTTTCAAGGCCCAGCCATGGTCAACGTTATGATCGGACGGTACCTTTCACGCTCGCGATACTTCTTTGAGTCGCAGTCTGTGTCTTGAGCGCTTCTCAAGTTGCTTTTGTCGTACCAAAATTGTCATTTGTGAGTCACTTCTATGTCGACTTTTCAATCAAGATCAACCCATCGAGAATGACACGAACCGAAGCGAAGTCACCATTCGTGTTACGTAGTTGCGTTTCACTTGTGCAAGGCACCGCACGGCAGACTACAACCCCCACACGGAAAGGGAAACAGTTTGATCAGAATTCTCCTGTTGTCGGCAATATGGCCGACAGCCATCGCCATTATGGTGGGGTTGGGTTACGCGACCCAGACCTTCTCCCAGATCATGGGTGGTAGCGAGTCCTGGTATGCGACTTGGGCTCTTCTGACGATGCTGACCTGTGACATGATGGTTTTTGTCGTTGCTCTGTATGCAGCGATCTATCTACTCTTCCGACTCTTCGATTTCGACTGAGTGCGACCTGTATGTCTTACGAGACCGCCGAGCATAGAACAACGTCTCTGGTGGTTGTAACCATCACATAATCCAACGTCCAACAATCGATCCAAGAGGAAAATGAAATGTCGACCAAGAATGACACCGTCTACTTGATCACTAGGGAACCGAGGCTGCTGATCTTCATCTGTGATGCGAAAACCAATCTTCGCGATTTTGAACACATGATCGTCACCGATCAGATCGAGGCAGATGGTGCTGGCAATC
The DNA here is from genome assembly GCA_003963305.1 of Candidatus Melainabacteria bacterium. Lineage (NCBI taxonomy): Bacteria > Bacillati > Candidatus Melainabacteria > Candidatus Melainabacteria bacterium. Next base: position 46,869 of record RXJR01000018.1, read on the forward strand.
TCATCAAGCTCGATACTGGAGAGGTGGTCGGACGGTACATTGTCCGCGCCTGACACCTCTCTGAGGGCTCAGTCTGGGCTTGGAGTCCTCATCTGACTCCTCAACCGAGATTGTAAACGGTTCAAACCTGTTGCTGTCTATCAGAGAGATGGCGACTCAAACGTGAAAGGGATCATTAGCATGCGCTTCGAAACGTCTGAGCAAGTGGCAGCGTTCTTCTGGAATTACCCCGGACTGACGCACCTTGAACTGAAGGACTGCCCGGCCAGTCTTACGAGCCTACCCGAGTTGCCAGTCACGCTGACCAGGCTGTTTGTAATTTCCTGCCCTGGCTTGACGAGCCTGCTCGAGCTGCCGAGCATGTTGACCACCCTCTGGGTCTCAAAATGTCCTGGTCTGACCAGACTGTGCGAGCTGCCGAGCAGTTTGACCAGCCTGAGCATATCCGACTGCGCTGGTCTTGCGACTGTGCCCAGTCTGCCGAGCTCGTTGATCGATCTGTCGATCATCAAATGTCCCGGACTTCCGAACCTGCCGAAGCTGCCGGATGCTTTGACCGAGCTATCGGTCATCGAGTGTCTGGGTCTGAAGAACCTGCCCGAGCTGCCGAACTCTTTGACCAAGCTGTGGGTCTTCGGCTGCCCTCTCATTGGGGCTCGTGGTGTGAGGGTGGGTGGGCTTTCGATCATGTTCCGTTAACGCGGAGACCGCACACGCGATCGCCCTGGTAATCGCATCGTCGCTCTGCTCCAGGGAGCATTGCGCCGACCATTGGCGCCGGAGCGCTGCTGGCTCTCGTCGAAACGCTCTTTCCGTCGGAAGACTGAAAAATAGCCTGACCTGATTTGAGTTGGTGCCCGGACCGTGCCTGCGAAGGTGCGCTCCGGGTGCCAATTTCATGAAGGACTCGTTCAAGTGTAGTGCTTGGCACCATCAGTGATGGCGTGAGAGTTAACCCTTACACAAGATTTGATGCGTTTCATCTGCAAGAAAGAAATTGCAACACAACGGTTCAACGGGAACAAGTCATCCGACCGAACCCTCTAAGTGTTTGTTACCCCGATGGAAAGAATGAAATGTCATCGTTTGCACCCAATGCAGATTTACTAAGGCTGACGCTTGATTTGTGGAATGAAGCTGAGGTTGAACATGTTGATGTTAAACACGCTGACTGTCCTGCTTGCTGGAAGGCATACATGGCGAACTTGCTGTGGAAGAAGGTGACCGGGCTGTTGGCACCTACGAGCTATTACGAAGAGCACAGGCGCGCTGCTCGGCAGCTTCAGAGTGTTCGTGTATTGCGCACAGCGACGACTAAAGCTGCTTGAGCGATCTTGAATCGAAACTGGCTTGAATACTACGTTTTGACGTGCTGGTCTACCGGTTGATCCGGCACTAATTTCTTAATTTCGTATTTTATACTATACAATGTAGCATACGTGGGAAAAGAGAAAGGGAGGAAAAGTTCTTGGTTGTGCCAAGGCTTTTCCTCCCTCGAAGTCAAATCAGAGTGCCAGGTTGTTTACGCGAATCGTCGGGATCTCCTGGCAGTGTCGCGCCTACTTGTACCAGAGGGCTCCGTGGCGAATCTCCTTGCCCCAGATGGAGCGCTCGCCTTCGACCATCTGCATCGCCTGGTTGAGCAGGTCGAAGCAGTGGTTGATCTTCTGGTCGGCGCGGGCAATCAGCGCGATTTCGCTCGGCGTGAGCGTGTGCGTCGCCGGGTCGTCGGTCAGCTTCGGTTCCATCTGCTGCAGAGCGTGGCCGGCGCTGGAGAGCATCTCGACGGCGTCCGCGACCATCAGGTCGACGCAGGCGGTGATGTCCGGAGCGACCGGGAACTTGTTGGCCGCCGGGCAGATGTCGGAGGTGATTTCGTCTGCACGCTTGATGGCAGACTGGACTCGCGAACGCAACGCGTTGATGGTGTATTTGTTGAGTAGCATATGATTCTCGCAAAAAGCGGTGGTCTCCGAATTTTGGTGTAGAGACCACCAGGGTTAACGATAGCGCCGTTTGTTACAGCGACTGCATGCGACTGCAGCCACTGTTATCGACGGCGGGGACTGGGATTCTGCAACGACAGCGACTTGCCGTCGAAGAAATACGAGAGGGTCTCGCGCAAAACGTTTTCGCCGAAAACAAGCCAGCGCTTCGAGAAGCGTTGGGCATGAACGACACTGCCAGGCTTCATCGCCACCAGGGCGATCGAAGCCCCGCCAACGAACGGCACGTAGTCGGTGACGCCGCGGGCGATGATTTCGAACTTGTCCGCCGAATATTCGACGGAGGAATAGCCGCCGCTGCCGAGGTCGAAGAGGCAGAGCGCCCCGTCTTTGTCGTTGGCGCTTTCGGGAATCAGTTCGAAGAAGCCGTCTCTTCCGAGACGCACGGAAGCGCGCAGGATGACGATGCGGTTGCCTTCGAACTTCACGTCACCATTGCCGAGCCCGATGCGGATCAGCTCGGTGGTGACGTTGACCTTCATGTCCGCGTCCAGGTACAGCGCCCGAAGTTCAGCGTGAACGGAGATTCCGTCCTGCGACTGGTTCGGGCAGTGATCCTTGACGTAGACCATTCCTGGTGCGGTGCCAAGAGCTGATATGAACTGGCGCTCGACTTGCATGCTAAGGCATTTCATGATGCACTCCTTTCGCGGATGGCATCGTTTCATTTGGCCGACTGTGCACCGCAATTGGTGCCACAGTTGACGTGAGCTGCACTAAGATAGCCTCATCTGACAGTGATAACTAAGCTCTGCAAGGCGCTCTTCCGAAGGGTAATCTCCACTGCAACATCGAGTGATGCCTGCTGCAGTATCGGAAGAGCGGATTCGCGTGCGGTGCGGTTGCGAGAGCCTTATTAACGCTGAAGAGAAATGAGTGCCCTTTTCTAACCGATTCGCCTCGGGCAAAAAAGCATTTGTAATGGGCGGCGCAGGGGCGGCATACGCTCCTGTGCGTCACAGGGCTTGCTCCCTTATAAACTAAGAGCCTATAAGTAAGTGACTTTTAACAGTGATCTAGTTGCGCGAACTAGGCTTTTAACTTACTTATGCAATTTGAGTTTTTGGAACCAACCGCGCAAAAGTCCGTCCCTGTTTGGAATTGGGGCACAATCTGGTGGTGGTCGCGTGTTCGTACGACCAATGTTGCTCAGGAAATTGAGCCTGGTTTGTTGTAAACAGCTTCATGAAGTTGAAGAGTGGGCACCCTGGCTTGTTTTAGCAGTTCCCTTTACAAGACTGGTTACAATACTTAAAGATGTCAGGTGGGTTCGCGTAGCACGACAGCTTGTAAGCGTTCATCCTTTCGCAAGCAAGCGCAAGGTATGAGGTTCGCGCTCGCTCGTGCGAGGTAAGAGCATTTAAAATTGCCTGGGGTGCTGTGAAAAGGACTTATGAAAAGAAAGCCGGGAAGTGGGTCAGGAAAAAACGCAAAGGGCACTAACCCAGGTGCACTAAAGTCGCGCAGTGCGACTGTGAAGCCCACGCAAGCTCAGGATATCCCCGGAAAAATTGTGCCGAGCAAGCTGGCCGATTATCTTGAGATTATTACGATTGCAGTTTTTCAGGCTGGAACCAGCTGGGCTATGGTGCGAAAAAAATGGCCGAACTTTCGCAAGGCTTTTGCTGAATTTGACCCGACCGCTGTTTCGAAGTTCGACCAGACTGACATTGATCGCCTTATGCAAGATACAGGTATTCTGCGAAGTGAGAAGAAAATCCGCGGCACAATAGACAACGCTTCCGCTCTACTAGCATTAGATTCGAAGTATGGGAGTTTTCAGAGTTACCTGCGTTCTTTCGATGGTTATGACCAGCTCAGTGCCGATCTGCAAAAACGTTTTAAATATCTGGGCGAAATGAGTGTTTATTATTTTCTTTTCCGCGTATCCGAAAAAGTGCCACCCTTTGAACCCTGGATTTTGACTATTGAAGGCGATCATCCGCGAATGCGCGAGATGGTAGAGAAGGCGGCAGCGGAGGACACTCGTTGATGGCTTACAGGGCTAAATTAGTTTATGACCACTATCCTGTTTGCGCGCGATTTTGTAGATTCGATCAATTTGGCATTCGGTAGATCGGTGCTCTCCATTTTGGCTAGAGCTTCTTCTGCGTTCCGCCCACCCGCCTGGTGTCTCGCTGTGAGTCTCGGAATAAGTAAGTCTATACTCGAGTCGATGTACCAGATTTCGTCAAATAATTCTGGTAATTCGTTCCACGGAGACTCGTTCATGAGCAGATAGTTGCCTTCCGAGACAATGATTCTGTGCTGCGGCAGAATTTCTATGCCGTTTTCTATCGACGCCTCGATTGATCTATCGAAAAGTGGGGCAAAAACTGACTTTGAGCTTTCGTTTCGCAACATTCTGATCAACTCAACATAGCCTGAAGCGTCGAAAGTCGCGGGAATTCCCTTCAGTGGTTTTAAACCCTTTTCGTCCAGTGTTTCGTTGGAATAGTGATACCCGTCCATAGGAACGACTATTGCAGTCCCCGGTGCTACCGTCTCGTTGATGTGTTCTACAAGTTGCGCTGAAAAGGTGCTCTTGCCGGACGCTGGTGAGCCTGTCAAACCGAGAAGATATCGACCCTGTTTCTTTGCGCTCAACTGCAAAAGGATCTGCGCATAGTGTTGTACGGTTTCAGGGTGAGCGGCGTTCAATTGTTTCATGATTGAAGACTACGGAGGTCCGTCCAGGTTAGGAGTGAGTGGTGTAAATGTACTACTGGACTGCCACTCGACATTGTTAGGAAGAAACAGGTTCAAGCCGAGCCCGCGAAACTGTGATGAAAACACTGATGACCCGCCGTATGGGCTGCCGTAGCCGAACGGAGAGCTGTAGACCAATGGTGCGCCGAGTCCCAGTCCGCCACCGAGTCCGAGTCCTAAACCGAGCCCTGGGTAAGCAAATGGAGCTCCGAATCCGAGACCGGGATAGGCAAACGGTCCGCCACCATAACCGAGACCCGGATAACCTAACGGACCTCCGCCTATGCCAAATGGCTGCACTCCATAGCTGAACGGCGCAGTTGCGCCACCGAATGGCGCGCCCGGAATGCCAAATGGTGCAGCACCGACTACTGGTGCATTGCCGTATCCACCGTAGGGCGAGAAGCCATAAGGAGAGCCGAAAGGCGAGAAGCCGTATGGAGAGTATCCGAACGGAGAGTATCCGTAGGGGTTGGGCGTGAGTAGATTGAGTCTGAAGTTTCGGCCGAGGTTGATGCCGATGTTGTTATACGGCGGAGCGACTAGCGGCACGGGCGGCGCAAAGGCGTTGAAAGGCTGCCCGAATGAGTTGAATCCGGGTGTTTGAATGAAGTTGATTGGGGGTTCGCTATAAACTTCGAGGTTGCTGAAGTTTTGTCGAACCCCGCCTGGCGCGTCCCGATCGATCATCGGAACGATATGACCCCTGGGGTCTACGGGGACACCGACATTCGAAAGATCGATATTGATATTCTTGGGTGGTGTCGCGGGTGGTGTCGGCGTCGTCTCCTCCATAAACGTGTTGCCGGACTCATCTCTGATATCTTGCCCGGCAGCAAAAGACGGCTGCACCAGCGTATTGAGAGCAAATGACAGCAGTCCGATATAAAGGAGTTTTTTCATTATCATTTTGATTGTGAGGAGGTATCGCCGGTTTCAGTAGCTGATGTTGTGCTGCCTGACGTGGTTGCCGATTCTGCCGTGCCTGCGGTAGTCGTGGATCCGATGCTCGATGGAGTTGGGGACTCGCTTGTGCCAGTTGAAACATTAGTTGTCGGAGCGGATGTAGTCGAACTGGTTGTATTGGATGTAGTCGAGCCGGTCGTGCTGGATGTTGTCGAGCCGGTTGTACTGGATGTGGTGGAGCCGGTCGTACTGGATGTGGTCGAACCGGTCGTGCTGGATGTGGTTGAGCCAGTCGTGCTGGATGTGGTCGAGCCGGTTGTGCTGGATGTAGCACCAGTGCCTGATGTGTTTGTCGAAGCCGTGACGACACCGTTGTTGAAATCGTGCAGTTTCGCAATCAGCGTATTCATCGGGTCGATTGAGTCTGACGGCAATTTGCAACTGACGGTTTTGGAAATCCCCATTTTGGTGGCTGTCACATCAGCGGTCGCACCTTCAGGGTTATTTGGTTGCAGGCGGGACTGCACAATCGTCACCCACATTTTGGCGTGCACTTTCAAACCTTTGATGTTGTTCACAGCTATTGACCCATCCGGCTGCTCTAAAACATCGAATGACACTAACTTGTCCAGACTGAGCTGGTCTACATCATTGTTGTCGATGGTTTTGACGAACTTGTCCGCCAGATTCAGTTGAAAGCGATTTCCTTGAACTAGCTTACAAAGTCCAATTTGCTGCACTCCCGACTCTTTGAAAGCGTCGGCAACTTTAGGCGTAAGTTCGCTGAAGTCAATCACCCGGTAAACTTTAGCGAGCGATGCTAAGTCGTTTGATAATTCGGCATCTTCTGAGCCGTTGGTTTTGTAGTGCTCTTCGGATTTTTTGAAGGCGTCGGCAGCGTCGATGTACTTTCCATTTTTCTGATAACACTCGCCTAATCTTTTCCAGCTCAATGGCAGGGCGGGATCGCGTTCACCGCAAAACTCAGCTTCGGCAACAGCTTTTAGCCAGGTCTGCTCAGCTTTGTTGTAGTCGCCGGCATCAAGCGCCTTTTGGCCTGACTGGCTCAATCGTTCCCACTTTGGACACTCCGCATGTGCAGCGGAAAAGCTTGCTGCTGAAAAGCTCGATGCCAACAGAAAAACACTCAGGGCGGCAACTTTGTTCTTCATAGGTCCTCTAGTAAGGCGACGGTATTATTAGAATGTCCATCTTGAATACCCTGAAGAAAAGCGCTATCTGTTGGATATTCGAGTTCAAGCCAGTATCATATGTGTCAGTATTAATGATAGATCAACCGGTCGGCTGATGAGAGATTACATTCTTCTTTATATCAATGGAAAGGAACACCGCATACGCGGTGAGGAAGCCTTTATTCCAATAACGGACTATCTGCGCTACAACCAGGGCGCTTGCGGCACCAAAGTTGTTTGTGCCGAAGGTGATTGCGGCGCATGCACGGCTTTGATCGGGCGTCTTGGCGACGGCGACGGTGCGGTTGATGGAGGTACCGATGCTGGTCTTGTGTACCGTGCTATCAATTCGTGCATTCAATTTGTCTACCAGTTGGATTGCACGCATGTGATTACGATCGAAGGCTTGAAGTTGGACGAACAGTTGAATGCTGTTCAACAGTCGTTTGTAGATTGTCACGGCGCCCAGTGTGGATACTGTACGCCCGGCTTCATCGTTTCGCTTTGCGGAATGTACAACCGACGTTCTCCCGTTGATTTGCAAACAGTCAAAGAGGAATTGACTGGCAATCTTTGCCGATGCACGGGCTATGAGTCAATTATGAAATCGGCGCTTGCTATTGATGAAGCCAGGTTGTTCAAAGCCGATCAGCAATATCCGCCCGCCGAAATGATTGAAGCTTTTAAAGAACATCGCGGCAGTCCGATATTGATAAAGGCTGGTGAGAGAACGTTTTGCAACCCCGTCAGCATCAGCGATGCGACCAGATTCAAGGCTGAGCATCCTGGCGCTGTCATCGTATCTGGTGGCACTGATGTGTCTGTCAATATCAACAAACGCGGCTTCTCCCCGGCGCATGTGTTGTCAACTTCAAATCTGCCTGATTTGACCGAGATCGTTGTGCGAGACAATGTGCTGGAAGTCGGTGCACGAGCCAGCTTACGCGATCTCGAACTTTTCGTCACCGATTTGATTCCGGAGTTTTTCAAAGTTCTCTCGGTTTTCGGCTCGCCCCAGATTCGATGTGCTGGAACGATCGCCGGAAACATTGCCAATGCCTCGCCGATCGGCGATACGCTGCCGTTTTTGTTTGTCGCTGACGCCGAAATCGAAGTCACAGGAACCAGCGGCTCTCGACGCATCAAAATGAACGACCTCTACGTAGGCTATAAAACTTTGACGCTGAAAGCCGACGAATTGATTACGAGAATCTTCATTCCTGTTCCTGAAAAGTCAGATTCGCTCAAGATCTACAAGGTTTCAAAAAGAGAGCAGCTCGATATTTCTTCTTTCGGCGCCGCCATTCGATTGAAGCGCGACAACAACAACAAAATTTCAGACGTAAGAATCGCATATGGTGGCATAGCGGCCACGGTCGTGCGTATGAAGAAAACGGAAGCGTTTTTGGAAGGTAAAGAGTTTGCTCTGAGCACCTTTAAAGAGGCTGGTGCAGTCGCCAGAAGCGAGATTACACCCCTTTCTGATGTGCGCGGTAGCAGCGATTTTAGATATCAACTTGCAGAAAACATATTGCTCAAGTTCTTTTACGAAACGTCTGATGAGAGGGAATTGGCATGTCTGTAGTCGGCAAAGATATTCCGCACGATTCTGCTGTCGGTCACGTCACAGGCGAGTCGATTTATATCGATGACATGCCTTTTCAGAAGAACGAGCTGGTTGTCGATTATGTAGGCAGTCCTGTTGCTTATGGCAAAATCAAATCTGTTGATTACAGTGAAGCAGAAAAAATTCCGGGTGTTGTTGGCGTCTATACATACAAAGACCTGGGCGGAATCAACCTTTTCGGACCAATTTTGCAGGATGAGGTCTTGCTCTGCGAGGATCATTGCTCATTTATTGGTGAGCCAATTGTTGTCATCGCCGCTGAAAACTATCAGGCTTTGAAGTTGGCTAAAAAGGCGGTCAAGCTCGATATTGAAGAGCTTAAGCCGATTTTGACAATCGATGAGGCTAAAGCGCAGAAAGCATTCATCGACAAGACCTATTCGATCAAGCGCGGAGACATCGCCACTGCCTTCAAGAACGCAGAACACATCATTGAAGGAACACTGATCACGGGTGGACAGGATCACTTCTCGCTGGAGTCTCAGGCAGCAATCGTCTATCCCGGCGAGCACAATCAGATCGTTATCCACTCATCCACTCAGGCACCGAGCGAGGTGCAGCAAGTAGCGGCAAGAGTGCTCGGCTTGCAACAAAATCAGGTTGTTTGCATCACCAAGCGCATGGGCGGCGGCTTCGGCGGCAAAGAGACTCAGGCTACGCACCCCGCGGTGATGGCGGGATTGGTAGCGCTGAAGACGAAGCGACCGGCTCGCATTATTTATTCGATCGACGACGACATGAAGTTCACGGGCAAGCGTCACCCGTTTCAGAACGACTACAAAGTTGCATTCGATTCAGAAGGAAGAATTCAGGCCCTGGAAGCCTATCTGTACACAGACGGTGGCGCCGCTAACGACCTGTCGACGGCGGTTTTGGGACGCGCCTTGACTCATTCAGATAATGCTTATTTTGTTCCGAACATGGAAGTATACGGATATATCTGCAAGACGAATTTTCCGCCAAACACTGCATTCCGCGGCTTTGGTGGTCCGCAGGGCTGCATATTGATCGAGAACATCATGGAAGAAATAGCTGCCTATCTAGATATGGACGGCTTCGAAGTGCGTTCGAAAAATTGCTATGGCATCAACGATCGCAATATCACTCATTACGGTCAGTTGGTGGAAAACAATACGCTGCCCAAAATCTTTGATGAACTGCGTGAGACTTCTGACTACAAGGCTCGCCTGGAGCAGGTCAGGGAATTCAATGCAAAATCTCGCACACACCTGAAAGGTATTTCCTTTACGGCTGTGAAATTTGGAATCTCTTTCACAAACAAGTTCTTGAATCAAGCTAACGCTCTCGTGAACATCTATCTGGACGGCACCATTCAAGTTTCAACCGGTGCGACTGAGATGGGTCAGGGCGTCAACACCAATATTCAACAGCTCGTGGCCGGCGAGTTTTCCATCGATCATAAAAACGTCATCGTCATGGCGACGTCTACCGAAAAGAACAACAACACGTCTGCGACGGCGGCCTCTTCTGCGACCGACTTGAATGGCAGCGCGGCGGTAAATGCCTGTCAAAAGCTGAAACAGACTCTCGCTGAGTGCGCGGCAGGATACTTCTCAAGCAAAGAGGTCGGCATCGGAAATTATCCAGAAAAGATAGTTTTCGAGGATGGTTTTGTTTTCGATTCGCGCAGACCACAAAATCGTCTCACCTTCCCCGAGCTTGTAGTCATGGCTTATCGTGAGCGCCGCAGTCTTGGTGAGCGTGGTCATTATTTGACTAAAGGTATTGATTTCGATTGGAGTGTTGGGCAGGGAAATCCGTTTCTGTACTACACAAATGGATGTGCCGTTTCTGAGGTATTGATCGACCGTTTCACAGGGCAGATGAAAGTCGAACGTGCCGACCTGCTCATGGATGTCGGTAAACCGATTAACCCTGGTATTACCCGTGGGCAGATCGTGGGCGCATATGTTCAGGGGCTCGGTTGGGCGAGTATGGAGGAGCTGAAATATACCGATAAAGGCGCTCTTCTGGCTCATTCGCCTACTACGTACAAGATCCCGAATATCCACGATGTGCCACCAGTTTTGAATGTCGATATTATTGAGAATGACGCCAATACCGTTAACGTGCGAGGTACCAAGGCTGTTGGTGAGCCGCCTTTCGTGCTTGGCATTTCAGTGTGGACGGCAGTAAAACATGCGCTTTCGTTTGTCTCGAATGACGAGATACCGCGCTTGAATTTGCCTGCCACCAATGAGCAAATACTTTCTCGGTTGACTCATTATCAGAGTCAATCCAAGAACGCGGATCCGAAACAAGGCAAGACGAAACAACCCAAAAAGGACAGAGCCGCCGCACTGGCGCCCTGATTTTAACTTGATTACCTACTACGAAAAAATGAACGATTTGCTGCTGGAGAATACTCCATTCGTCAGCGTGACTGTTGTTGACGCTATCGGTAGCGTGCCTAATGAGATCGGTGCGAAGATGCTCGTTACTGATGAAGGGCTTTACTTTGGCACCATCGGCGGTGGAAAAGTTGAGACAAAAGCGATTGCTGAAGCACAGAAAATGCTCAAGCCGGAGAATGATCTCAAGCATGACAACAACTCCAGGAGCGCTTTTGCCAGTTGGGCTCTTGATAAAGATCTGGGCATGACTTGTGGTGGCTCAGTAAAAGTTTTTTTCGAAGCGCACAATACAAATCCCTGGCGTATCACCATATTTGGTGCTGGTCATTGCGCCAATGCTCTGATAAACATTCTCAAAAATCTTGATTGTCGCATTACTTGCATCGATCCTCGGAAGGAGTGGCTGGACAAGCTGCCGCAGAGCTCGAAACTGGCGAAAGTTCTTTCGTCTGACATGCCTTCCAAGGTTGATACTATCCACGACGACTCGTTTGTCGTGTTGCTCACCATGGGTCATGCGACCGACAAGCCTATCCTTTTGAATCTGCTCAGGCGTTATCCCGGCAAAAAGTTTCCTTACATCGGTGTAATCGGTAGCAAAGCTAAGGCGGCAATTCTTGTGAAAGATTTAGTTGCCGCGAACATGCCCGCCTCGCATGCCAACCTCTATCACTGCCCGATGGGCTTGCCAATTGGCAGCAATCATCCACAGGAGATAGCGATCAGTATCGCTGGGCAGCTTTTGCAAGAAAGAGATAAACTAAGAAAGCCCCCTACCGTAGAGCTAGCAGATTCAGTCAGTTGAGATGAGCGTTAGTCTGAAATCGCCGGTGATGATTAGTTCGAACAATAGATTTGTCGCCGCCTTCGTGTTGGCACTTTTGAACCTGCCAGGAATTGGGTTTTGCACACCGTCGCCGGCAGCGCCCATTGCTGATTCGACTTTTATTCGCGAGGTTGTTCCCAAAAACGCGGCGCAGCTGAAGGCGAAAATCGGTGAGCTGGATGTAATAATTCAAGCGAATCCGAAAGTAGCGAAGAATTACGCATTGCGTGGCACTGCCTATAACACTCTGGGTGAGCATGGTATGGCACTGTTGGACTATAACCGCGCAATCAAGCTGGAGCCAAAGAAACAACAGTGGTACGAGGAGCGTTCGCACGTTTATTTTCGGCTCTTGCGCACTAACGACGCTGTTAACGACCTGACTAAAGCGCTGGAGCTGGGGCCCGGTTCAGCCAAGATTTATCTGGCTCGAGCTCGTGGATATGAGCTGTTGCACGACTACGCGAAAGCGCTTGCCGATGCTGATAAAGCAGTGAAAATGGCACCAAAAAATTCGGACGCTTACGTGATGCGCGCCAATTCGAATTCACGTTTGGGCAACATGGAACAGTGTGTTGCTGACTGCACCGCGGCGATAGCAATCAAGCCGCAGAAGGCTGAAGTTTATTACACGCGCGGAAAAGCTTATGCTCAGCTGCAGAAGAAGGATCAGGCGGATGCTGATCTGCTGCAAGCTCAGAAGATGGGATTGCAATAACTGCGAATCGGCGATGTTCGTCTAACGCAGTGAACTACTGCTTTCGCGAGGGGATGACGATTGGGAATCCGAGATCGTCAAAAGAGTCGTCCAGACTCATGCGATGGCTTTCCGCATGCTTCAATGCGTCTATCGCCTGGTTTGTCGAAATCAGTTGGTGGCGCAGCAGAAATTGACAGCGCAGCGCCGACAGCAACGTCGCTTCCGAAATTACACCAGACAACACGAGCATTTTTCCAATTACTGAAGGGTATTTCGTGCTCAAGGCGATGGCGTGCTGGATGTCGTTATCATCGACAAGCCCGCACATTTTCAGCAATTCGCCCAGCCGGATTGTGTTGTCCGAGTTTGCTCGCTCTGTCTGGTCGGTGCGACCCGTTATCGAGAAGCTGTAGAGCGTGTCAGTTGCGCTGTGCAGCGACAGGCTTCCATCGCAAACAAGTTTCTGCAAATTCAAAGCGAGTTCAAGTACAGACTGACTGAGCAAGCCCAACTCAATCAAAATTTCGCCGAATGGCTTTTGCTTTGTAATGCCGTACTCCAGCGCATTCAAAATGTCGGATTCGTTGAGTATGCCTGAAAGCATCAGCAACTCGCCGAGTCTGATTTGCTTTTGACTGGCCTTGTCGGCGCCACTGGTGCCAAGAGCTTTATTGGCAGCGGATTTTTCCGGGTTCGGGTTGAGTGTTCTCAATGCCTGGCTGTAAGTAATACGCTCGGCTCGAAATGCCTTTTGCACTTCCAGCGCACCGTCGACTGTTTCCTGGGTTAGAACGCCCATCAAGACCAGCATTCGCCCGATCGGTTGCGCCGTTTCATAGCTCGCTCTTTGCGCGAGGTCGAGCTGTTCTTGTGTAATCAAGCTGGAATCTAGAAGCAGGGTGCCCAGCCTGCTGGCTGAAGCGGATGTCTGGGTGCCTGTGAATCCTGCCGCGAGCAATGCATCGCCCAGGTCGAGCTGCCGCACGCGCATCAACTTATAAGCTTCAATGGCTGTTGGCAAGGGCAATCCCTTGTTCTTTATCAGCGACTGCAGTTCGAGTGCCGTGTTTAGCTCGTCTTGCGTCAAATAACCGTAGAGAACCAGGGCGCGACCAAGTGGCAGCGCGACCTCGCCGGCCATGCGGATAGCCTCGTTCAACTGATCTCTCTGTACGATTCCAAGGGCTTGAAGCATTTCGCCAAGCCGCAGCTCTTTGTCCGCCATCCCGCCTCCCGGCACGGGGAATGTTAAGTTCAACCTCAGTCGGTCGAGCAATCCTCCAAGATTGTACCCGCTTGAGGTGCCGAGCTTTCCCTTTGTTTCAGTAAACTATTTGCCGAGGAAAGTGCGCACTCTGTCACGCAGATCGGGCATTCCGGCTTGCTGCACTTGCTGCTGATGGTAGCGGTTTACTGCATCAGCGTTGGTCTTTGATTGCAATTCTTTGACCTTCATGAGGTCTTTGACCGAATCGTTGTTTCTTCCGAGATTCTTAAAGACCCTGGCGCGGAAGCTATAGAGGAAGTCGACACTTGGATCGAGCGCAATTGCCTTATCGATGCTTTCAAGAGCGTGATCCCAATCATCTTTCTGTGCGTAAGCGAGAGCCTCACGTGCGTTGGTGGAGACACGATCGCCTACACTTTGAGCCGCAACGGGAGGTTTTGTGAATTTGCTGTTGGGGAGCGAAATAGTGGGCGCCGGTGTTTCCATAGGATTCGAGTTAGGCATCATCTTGTTCCAGTCGGACGGTTTCGACATTACTGGACCGGCGTCTGTTTGACCGCGCGGTGACTGTGCCGATGCCGACGCAATCGCGGTGATGGATACCAGTATTACGGCAACGATGGCTGTTTTCATGGACGTTCCTTTGATGGAGTTTCATATGGATCTGATTTAGGCTCTGCTACCGTATATGATACTGCTGAACTTGGTGATGGGCGCACTGGAATCGTTAGTCTTCGTCTTCGCACCAGAGCAAGCCTATGTTCTTATCATCTATTGCGACGATTCCAGAGTCAAAAGTTGCATTGGTAATGGACTTATACGATCCGATCGAAACAAGCCCACCGCTCTCCGGTTTGAAGTCGGCGTTCGAGTAAAATTGTGCTTTGTCGGAAAACAGATCGAAAAACGAGCGCATCATCGCCCTGGCCAAGCCGATCTCCATACATTCATACTGATACGCCATATCCTTGTGCAAAATAGATGTGAGCAGGCGTTCTGCATCATATTTCTTCAGGCATTTCCAATCTGAATCGAGTTTCTTATGATTCAGTTCGGAAACGAATTCGTCTATAGCCGCTATGTCGGATGTTTTAGGGAAGTCGCTTCGATCGCGAATTTCAAAATGCACCAGTCCGGCGTCACGTTTTGCAAGATTGTCACGTATCTGCGTTTGCTTGTCTGACATCGATTGCCCCAAATCGCAAAATCCACTTTTCTCACATTGTAAACGCTTCCGCGCAAACCGGGAATGGTGTGGTGGGACTACGTTGTGCGCCGAACTGGTGTTGATTTTGAAGTCGCTGCTAGAACTCGATTTTAACGGTCGGGTCTGCCGCCCGGTCCCCCTGGTCCTCCGGGTCCGCCCGGGCCGCCTGGACCGAATCCGAAGCCCGGACCGAAACCGGGACCTCCACGATCCCCGTCGAGTCCTAAGAACCTGCGCATAGTCGAGCGTTTCAGCTTTTTGCGTTGCTGTGGTGTCAGGGTTTCGGCAAATGCAAGAGCATGTTCGAGCATCGCATCGCCCATCTTGAGCTTGTGCTCTTGCAGTTTCTTGTGCGCATCCTTGACCTTGTTTTTATCGAGATCTTCTTTCATCAATTCGCGCATCATGTGCTTAAAGAGTTGTCCTCCCTCTGCCATCATCCGCATGCCTTCGCTCATACCGTCGGCTTTGAGTTCGGCTATTCGTTCGACCTGCTCGTCGGTCAGCTCGAGGTCGTGCAGCATTTCTGCTCCGAAGTGACCGAAGGGTCCATGTCCGTGGCGTCCACCGGGTCCACCTGGTCCGTAGTGTTTGCCCCCGAACTTACCACCTGAAAATGGAAACATAAGTCCTCCAATCGCCAGTAATGGCGACAGTCTTGAATATATTTAGTGTTTAGGGTATTTTTAATGTATGCACCTCATTGTGAGGCGCCTCACTAATTACTGAGTCTACTCACTAATATTCCCAGTGTCAAGCGGCAGAAAAATAAAAAAGCAGGGGCGCAACGAGCACGGGCGGGGGGATGAGCCGCACGGTGAGCATGGGCGTGGCGCACATGGCGAACACGGACATGGTGAGCGCGGGCGCGATGAGCACGGTCATGGTGAACACGGACATGGTGAGCACGGGCATGGTGAGCGCGGGCGCGATGAGCACGGTCATGGTGAACACGGACATGGTGCGCACGGACATGGTGAGCACGGGCGTGGCGAACACGGGCACGGTGAACATTCGCGAAAGGGAATGCGAGGATTCTTTCCGCCGCATGATGGTACCCCAGCAGAAAATGCAATGGCGGCTTTGATGATGACTGCCAAAATGATTCATCGGTTCGGCGAATCCAGAATTGCGCAGAATAAGCAGTACAGCAAGTTATCTGGCCCCCGCATGGGCGTGTTGTTTATTGTGCATCACACGGGTGGTATCAGGATGGGTGACCTGGCTGCCAGATTGAATGTGGCACCACGCACGGTGACTGACTTGGTCGATGGTCTCGAACGTGATGGCTTCCTCCATCGGGTTCCAGACCCGCGCGATCGGCGTGCTTCGCTTCTTGAGCTCTCGGACTTTGCGAAGAAAGATTTTGACCGAATATCGGCTATGAGGAAAGCTTTCGTCGAAGAAATATTCTCGCCTTTGAGCAACGAAGAGAAAGAGGCACTGATTGCGCTATTGAGTAAATTGCAGGAAGGTCCGATTCGAGATTTGTTGAATGGCAGCGCCGATGCTGATCAGCCGACGACTGATTAGGATGGCTGCCGTCGATCCTTCTGCTCAGATGTCTTCGTAGTCAATTGACAATCAATATTGTCATCGCGCTTGGTATTTGACGCTAATTTGACGTGATACCAGTAATTCTAAAGATTGAGCGAGGACTATGGACTATGCAAACAATAGAGATAGATTTAAAAATCAGACGACTTACTCACGACGACTTCGAGGACGCTTACAGCTTAGTCCGCGACATATACGCGTCGACGGACATGATGTGCCAACCGTTCGACGAGAAATATCCCGATTTCGAATCATTTGAACGCGATTTGAATGAGCACGATGCGACAGAAGGCGCATTCTTTCTGGTCGCGCAGACGTCTCACGGGTTAGCGGGCTATGTCACTGTCAAACCAGTTTCTGCTGCGAAGCTTGCGCATACCGCTTACTTGAACATGGGCGTGAGTGAGAATTCTCGCCGCAAAGCGGTCGGCAGAGCACTCTTATCTGCGGCTTTATCTCAGATTGTAGCCGACGGTAAAATCGAGATTCTATATCTGAATGTTCGAGCCGATAATTTTGCTGCGGTTAAGCTCTATCTGTCAGAAAAGTTCGAAGTCATCGCTGAACTCGAGAAGGATACAAAGATTGGCGACCGCTATTACACGGGTCTTTTGATGCGGCGATTTATCATCAATTCCTGAGTGGTCTGCTTGACGAACTAAGTAGTCTTATTACCGAAAAGAGCCTGGTTGCCCAGGCTCTTTCCAGTTGTTAGTTCGTATCAGTGCGGGTTTCCAGTGTCAAACACTAATTGTTGTCGTGCTTGGTTTCGCTGTTTACCAGAGTAGTGTCTCCACCACGCTTGTAAAGGCGCTTGCCGTATACCCAGGTTTCATCGACGGCGCGGTCGTCGCCGACAGCAATTACTCCGAAGAGCAATTTAGCTGCTTGATCGATGTTCTTTGGAGAGTCGCCCTCTTTGACGATCAAGGTCTGGTGCCACTTGGTTGCAAGAGGTCCGCCGTTCCAATCGAGAACAACAAAGTCGGCTTCTTTGCCGGGGTTGAAGTTTCCGATCTTATCGTCGAGGTAGAGTCCGCGTGCACCACCCAGAGTGGCAGAATAGAAGGCGCGCATTGCATTGAGTTTATTGCGCTCAGCTTCTGATTCATTCTTCCAGCGTGGGTCGACGCTGCCGTCGAGCATGGTGTTGTTGCACATGCCGACTTTGTAGCCCTGGTTCAGAACGTTGATCATGGAGAAGCTGTTTCCTCCGCCCATGTCTGATCCGAATGAGAGGCGCACTCTTTCGTTCGGGTCAGTGGCTTTGCCCAATCGGAACAAGCCGCTGCCGAGGAAAGTGTTGGAGTTGGGGCAGAAAGAAACAGCGGCGCCGGCTTTGTGCAAGCGTGCGAATTCATTGTCTGACAACCATACGCCGTGTCCAGCGGTGAACTTCGGACCTACCAAGCCGTATTTTTCATAGCAAGCGAGGTAGTCTTTGCATTTGTGTTCTTCCGCAGCGTTGTGAGTTTCTGTTGGGTTTTCTGATACGTGAGTATTGATCCAGCAATCTGGATACTCTTTGTGCAGTTTTCCGCACATTGCCAGCAGGTCGTCTGAGTCACCGTATGCGAAGCGCGGTGTGATCGCGTAGAGGTTGCGTCCTTTGCCGTGATACTTTTCGATCAAGCGCTTGCTGCCATCGTAGAATGCTTGCGGAGGTGTGATCATGCCTTCTGGGGCGTTACGATCGAGACCTGCAATTCCGCAGATGACGCGCATGTTGCGTCTGCTTGCTTCGTCGAAATATTGACCAACGGCTGATTCAGATGATGTTCCGAAGTCTTGCACGGTTGTGGTGCCGTTTGCCAACAGGTTATCGAAGAAGTGATTGATGCCTTCTTTTGCATAAGCAGCATCTTTGTACTTCATTTCTTCAGGGAAAATCCATTCTTGCAGCCAGGGCAGCAATTGTTCTCCATATGCGCCGAGAACACGAGTTTGCGGGAAGTGGATGTGACCATCGACAAACCCAGGCACAATGATGCGATTTGGTAGCGAGGTCACTTTCAGACCAGGATACTTGGCTATCGTGGCATCATAGGGTCCACATTCCTTGACGATACCGTTGTTGATTACCAGAAGACCATCTGGATAGAAGCGTGCCGCTTCATCACCATGACCGGTCGGCTTGGACCAGGGGTCATCTACAAAGTCCAGGATTCCACTTCGTATCGCGACTGTGCCTTCGTCAGCAGCTTGCACTGATGGCAACGCGTTGAAACCGCACACCATCAGCGAGAATGCCACTGCGCAAGCCTTTTTTAGCGAACTTGCAAACGTCATTAAAATTGCTCCTTGAGAAGGAAGTGATCTGAGAGTGTCGAGTCTAGCGCACAGTGCATATCTGTGAGGTGTATCAAGGATTAATTCTGCCGCTTGGTGTTAGGTAGGATACTGTCCACATCTTGAAAAGCTTATGGGGACTTTTGACTACTTGCCAAGCCGCGACTATGGAGAGGTTTTAGAGCGAGGACTTGCGCCGCGACGTGATGTTGGATTTAGTCGACGGCTTGGTCAGCTGTTTGGCTGGTCGAGAGAGACGTTATGGGCGAAGACGGTGTGGCGCATTAAGTGATCCGACCAGGTGTTTCTTTCGAACATTTGTAAGGGAACAATAGTTTCGTAGTTCAGGTACGGTTATGGATTTAACACCTGCAGATTTGAAATCATCACCTGCGATTTCGACCCATCCGCTGCAGAACAGCACTTTCGTCGGCGGTCGATATGAAATTATCGATTTGATTGGGCAAGGCGGCGCAGGTGCCGTCTATAGGGTCAGGCATCAAGCACTTAACAAGATCTTTGCTCTCAAGGCCTTGTACGCGGGAGTCACAACGGATGAAAAAGCCTTGCGTCGATTTGACGCAGAGGCCAAGACCGTTGGTAATTTGAACAATCCTTATTTGATTCAAGTGCACGACTATGGTGTCACAGATAGTGGCATTCCGTATATCGTGCTCGATTATATCGAAGGAACAAATCTTGCTGATGAGATTCTGAGACTGGGTCACCTTGATGAAGATCGGGTGTTGTCTATTTTCTCAAAGGTTTGTGAGGGGCTTGAGCACGCGCACACCAATCAGATTATTCATCGTGATCTGAAGCCAAGCAATATCATGCTGCTGCGTAATGAGCGAGGACAGGAGATTCCCAAGATTGTCGATTTCGGAATAGCGAAAAGACAGTCGGTCGACAACAGTGTCACTCAAACCGGCGAGATTTTCGGTACGCCCCTCTACATGAGCCCTGAGCAGTGTCTCGGTAAAGCGATAGACAGTAGAAGTGATATTTACTCGTTAGGGTGCGTCATGTATGAGGCTCTCGCGGGAGCACCGCCATTTGTCGGCAGTAACCCGGTCGAGACGGTGTTGCGACATATCAATGACACGCCCCTTCCCTTGCGTAAGGCTTGTGGTGACTGGAAAATCAGCCCTGAGTCCGAGCGGGTCGTAATGGCGTGTCTTGAAAAAGACCCAAAGGATCGTCCGGAAAGCGCCATTGCAGTGCAAAGGAATTTGGAGCGTATTGCTCAGGGTGAAAAACCGGCGCTGCGAAAAGCTGCTCATCGTGTGAAGAAGCGGATGAGCAAAACGCTACTTTTTTCCGTTATCAGTTTTCTGCTTGGTGGACTATTGCTGTATGCGTGCCTAATATTTGTTTATTTGCCTCACCGAAAGACAGCATCTAAAGGCTTTAGTCACGATTACGTTCTCGCACTTGGACTAGAGAAGCAGTTGCGTTATAAGGAAAGCATTGATGTTTTGTTGAATGCCATGAAAGTAAATGAAGGACATATGACGGAACAGCAGTTGCTGCCGTGCTACCTGGCATTAGTTGAAGATTTTGTCAAACTGGGAGATAAGGATAGTTCTGAAAAGTACTTCGACAAGATGATGGACCTCGTTAAGCAGTCAACAGATAAATTGGCTGTCTTTCGTTATTCCTCGAAAGTCGGCGATACAATTGTTGATCCGCTGCGTAAAATCTACGCATATGAAGAAGCAAGTTCCGTGTGGTCTTTAGCTGAGCCAACTAAGCCTGATTACCTATTGCACGTCTTAACCAACATGATCAAGCAATATCGTAAGCTGAACATGGTGGACAAAGCTTCCCACAGCTTGCAGTATGCGCGGGAAATTATCGAGAAATATCCCGAAGTTAGTGACGTGTATAAGTGGCAAATTGCTGACTGCTCGGGGGTGATTTCTCTGCAAATGTCTCAACCTTCTCGGGCTTTGCAATATTTTCGACAGGCCAAAGAACTAGCTCGTCTGCTGAAAAACCAGCAGTACTTGCAGCTTTCGGAGAAGCAAGAAGAGGATATCCTTAAGTCGCTCAACCAGGGCGTTAAGAGCGATACTGCTTCGAATGCCGAACTTCGCGATAATGGGCAAGAGAATATAGTGCACTGAGCGTAGTGCCCTTGCGTGTCAGTACGATGGATCGTAGAGTCGCTTTGACCAGGCTTCGCGGATGGCGAGATCAATGGAGTTCGCACTCTGATTGTTGTCGATAGCATTCAGTCCGGCTCGTGCCGCGGCCTCATCTGGTGAGCCGGCAAATTTGTCGAACAGTCCCGTAAAGTACAGTTCGCGACGAAACTGATGCTCCGCTTCTTCGACGTCGTTGTGCATGAGTGCGGTATGTGCTGCATTCATTATGGCTGCGCTATTGTCGCGTGCCCAGTCGAGGCGACCAAATACGGCGTTCATAGGGAATGTATGGCAGAAGTGCTCTTCCGAATAACTGTATGCGTCCAAAATGGTTTCGTGCGTGCGTCTGACAGTTTTGCCCGCAATTTCAAATGGATTGATGTCCATAGTGTCCTCCAATGGATGTGGTTTAGAATTTAGTCAGGAGTTTTGGCAAAATCAGGGCACAACGCAACAGCTTCATGTCTGGCGTTTTCGGTGATTTATGTGTGCTTTTCGAATTTGCCATGCAATTGCCAGATTTGAGGATTAGAGTGTTATCCAAGACAGCGGAGTCGGAATAACATCTATGTAGAATTTGTTTGGAGTCCAGTCTGCTGTTCGATACCATAAGTGGTGCATTTGCCCGAACAGTTCGTGTAGGGATCAAAATGCTAAACTGCATCAATAGGTTCACTGGTGCTTCTAATGCGTTTAAACAAAGGTTTGATTGTTGCTTGCTTGATGTTCGGACTGCCGGCTGCCAGCTTCGCCGCGAAGTTTAATCAGGATGATTTGTTCAAGGCGGTGCCGAGTCAGAGTAAGACCGTGACTCCGAGTCCTGCTGCGACGTCGAATGCGGCTGGGGCGTTTGTTAACACGGTTAGTAGCATTAAGGATGCCGATAAAAAGGCAAAGGCTCGTAAGTTCCTGCCGATTGCGAATGCAAAAATTGCTGAGGAGCCTAACAATGCACAGTATTATCTGGCTCGGGCGCAGATTTACCGTGATTTAGAAGATTATCAATTGGCTCTTAAGGACGTGAATCGATCACTTGAGCTTAAACCTTCAAATCAAATTGCTTATGAATTTCGAGCCGCTATTTATGGTCAGTTGCTCGATTGGTCGAGCTCGTTGCGAGATATAAACAAGGCTATTGAGATTGGACCTCAAAAGGCAGACCTGTTCCAGAGTCGAGCAACCAATCTTCTGTTTATGGAAAGATTTCAGGAAGCTCTTGCTGCAATCGATCGGTCGATAGCGATGGATTCAAATATTGCCTCATCATATGCAATACGAGGGTCTGCGCGCTTTCACTTGCACAATTACAAAGGTGCTCAGGAAGATTTGTTGCGAGCAGAGTCGATGGAACCGGGAAACGCGATTGCAGCACGTTTGCGAAGCCTTCTCCAAGCGGCGAAGCGCAATTGAGGGAAAGTCATGCCAGACGTACCTTCCGAAAGAAAGCCAGGAAATGAAGACATTGCTAAGGCAGAGGCAAACCGCCGAATGCTTGAACAGTCTAACAATTCGTCGCGTGGTAGTTTACTGAACCGTGGACAAGTCAGTTTTGAAGAAACACTTAGTGTAAACAATCCTGTTGTCCCTTCTGAGTTGAACGCTCATAAAACGGTACAAATACCAAGTCAAGCAAAGACTCCTGATTTCCAAGCTGTTTCTCCCGATGCACCTAGACCGACCGCTATCGATCAACCTGTGTCGGATTCTGTAAAATCCAGCGTTGTGCCTCCTGTAAGTTATGAGGGACGGACTTCAGATACGCAAACAGGAGTAAATCGTCCAGGTCCACCAGGTGGAAGGGAAACAAGTTACCAGCTGCAAGCTAGCACCGTGGATACTACGCGGCCGGGAGACAATATTGCCGCGAAAGCGCCAGATGCTGAGACCGGAACCACAACCCGGACGATTGGACCCATCGCGATAACTACAACGCCCGATGGCAAGACAACCGTCTCTAAGGAGGCCCCTGGGTCTTCACGGCAACCGACTGTTGCTGACCAGCCAACTGTTGCGAGCGTGCCTCAGGGAGGCTTGCAACAGCCTTCAAGAGTGACTGAGTTACAGCCTCGTCAGATCGCAAGCACAACTGAAGTGCCCGACTCCGTTAGCCAGCCTCGCGTTGCTGAGAAGATCGATCCTGCTAGTAATCCCGTTCGAGGTGCGAGTGGAATTCCGCTGGAAGCCGGAATTGTTAATAGACCTTCTGCAAACGTTTCAGAGAGTCCGCCTTCTATTAAGGCGGCTGGGCTCACGCCGGAGTCCAAAGGCATTCCAGCAAACTCCAATGACGTTGGTTTCCGCGAAGGCGTGTCATCGAACAAGCCTGGTGCTGCCGGAAATTCTTTTGACGCTTCAAGTCGACAGATTCCGCTGGCAGTTGATAGCTCAAGTGTTAACAAACCGACTGTCGATAAGACGTTATCGGTGAGCGATGGCAGGAATGCAGATAGCTCAGCGATTAAAGTAGCTAACCTGCAGACTCCGTCGGAAGCGCAGAGTAAGCCGCAGTTGAGTAGCTCTCCCTTGGAGACTCAATCGAAAGCGAATTCAACTCCGAATGCATCTGCTCTTGAATCGCCGGTAAGACCAAATCCGGGCGTGTCTACGGATGCTCCAGGCAAGCAAACAAGCGTCTCTGCTCTCGATGCGCAAGGAAAGTTGAACACAGCTGGTAGTTCCGATAGCTTTGGTACCAGACGTGAAACAGGCATTCAGATGCCTGAAACTAAGCAGACTACTGGGCGCATTGAAAGTGGAGTACAACTGCCTGATACTAAGCAATCTTCCGGTCGCACCGAATCTGGTATCGCGCAGGCGCCCGATGCTCGAAGCAATACCGGGCGAAATGATTCAAATTCGACTCGACTGCCGGATTCGAAAACCCTGGCAAATCTCGATCAAAAGGTTGGCGACAAATTAAATCCGCCGAACAAAGACACTGGGTTACCAATTCCAATGCCTGCTGGGGGATTACCAGATATTCTCGGCGGGCTGCGCGGGGAAAGAGATAACAAATCCGTGAAGGATGTGAAGGTTGACTCGGCACCATCGCGTGAGGGCTCGACTAGAGGCGACTCGCAAGGCAACAAAGATATCAAAGATGCGAAGAACGAACCGACAGGTGGAAAAGACGCCGGTTTTAAATCTGGCGATGGAAAAACCTCGCAAGATGTTCGGGTCTCATCACAGGACACCAAGGCGGGAACGGATGCCAAAGCTGTTCAAGATGTGCGGGTCCCATCACAGGATACGAAGACTGGAGCGGACGGCAGATCTGCTGATGTTAAACAACAAGGTGGAAGCAATTTAGTCCATGATGGCGGCACCAAATCTGATGGTGCATCTGGAAATCGCAGCGATCTTAGTGGTAAATCGGGAGAGCGCTCCATTGGTCTGTCTGACAAAACTTCTGGCGACAAAGGCAATAATTCGATTGCTGATAAAGTTACCAATGCAATAGCCGATAAGGGTGGCAGTGCAATAAGCGATAAAGGCAGCCACGCGGTCGCAGATAAAGGCGGTCCGGATAAAATTACCGGAGATAAGGTTCCGTCCGAAAAGTCGACCGGTGAAGGCAAGACGCGTGTTGAGGCGCCAACACCGCGTGTCGTTGATCCAGATGGAAGGTCACTAGGCATTAAGAGTGACGCTACAACTAGAATTGGAGTCGGTGAGAAAGGACCGTCTGATTCAGTCTCGGGAGCCGGAACTAAGGGTGGATCTCGTGCTGATGGTCAGCTGGTTCTTCCACCGGGAAGTTTGCCTGTTCCAGATCTGGTTTCTGGTGTGAGAAATATTGCACAACAGATCGATTTACGTGGCGGCAAATCACAGACTGATGAAAAGGTTGTTCGCCAGCAAGAGCCTGGCAAGGCCGGCGACGGCGTTAAGACAGTCGTTACTGGTGGGACAGGTGAAGGAATCAAAACTGCTCTGACAGGTGTAACCGGAGAAGGAGTCAAAACGGTTGTAACCGGCGGAGTTGGTGACGGATCCAAAATATCAGCAACGGGCGGAGTTGGTGACGGATCCAAAATATCAGCAACAGGCGGAGTTGGTGACGGATCCAAAATATCAGCAACAGGCGGAGCTGGTGACGGCACTAAAGGTGGCGCGAAACCAGGAGATGCTGGTGCGCTCGTTGTGACTCCGTCCGTGGTGCCCCTCGCAGAGATGGTTGGCAATCTTAAGGCTATCGCCAGCCGAATATTCCCGCCGGAGGCTAAAACCGGGCGACCTGATGCCTTTGAGAACTCGCTACCGGGACGAAAAACGGAGCGCCTGGAAGACCGTGCGCAGGCACCCACGGCTGGAGTTCGTCCGGAATCTACGATTCCGATCGTTCGTGCGATAGGTGAACGAATTGGAAAGTCTGATGAACAGTTCGTAATTAAAGCCCCGCAGTCACAAGTTGAGAACACAGGATTGCCACAGTCTCGAGTTGATTCCTCTAAGTCTTTGCCACCATGGATAGCGCCAGCAGAGGAGTCAGGCTCAGGCAAATTTGCTGATCATAGAAACGCAGACATCGACAATGCCATCCCCAGAGCTACCAAAATTAGCGATTCGGAGCAGGTCAGGAGCGACACTCCTCGTGGGTTAAAAGCTCCTGAAAATCATCCGTTGCTCGAAGAAAGCCACGACTTGGTAATCCATGACGAGGCGGCGGAGAAGCTCCTCTCGAATTTGGAACTTATTGGTTCGATTGAATCTTCGGCTGCTGTGGAACTCGAGGAGGAAGAAATATTTCCTCTCGCAGCTGTCGAATATTTTGGCGGCGATTTTGAGCGGTCCATATCATCCGAAGATGAGGTGGCTTTCGATGGCGACGGCACCGTCGCAGACGACGATGAGCAAAGCACTCGCTATCAGTATGTTGTTGAAGCAGGCGATACTGTTGAGTTGATTGCGATTAAAGTGTTCAAGAATGTAACGCTTGCACCATTGATTTATGAGATTAATAAAGAGTCCATACCGATTGGCATGCAAGATGGTCGAATGGTATTTACGCTTAAAGTCGGCACCATCATCTGGTTGCCATTCCCGAAAGAGATAAAAGCCTACATGCAAGGTCTGGGAGCGAGCCCAGCCTGAATACGTTACGCAATGGATGCTTCAATAAGGCGAATTCGATCCGTTAAAGGCTCGTTCTCAGCTATTGATTGCTGGCGTTGACCAGTTCCGGCACTGCCTGTAGTGGCGCTTCCTGCGCTGCAAGTTTCTTTTCATGCCTTGCCGCGCATTCTTGCATTCCGCGTGTAGCAAGAAGCTCTTCCGAATGTTCACGAGCCCACGCTTCTAAATTTTCCAGCACCGGAATGAGTGTTCGACCCAACTCGGTGAGCGAGTACTCAACCCGCGGTGGCACTTCTGCGTAGACCTGTCGCGTCACCAGCCCATCTGCTTCGAGTTCGCGTAACTGATGAGTTAAAACGCGCTGTGTTACACCTTTGAGTTCGCGGCGTAGCTCATTGAACCGCAAAGTGCCCTTGATCAGTTTGCAAATAATCAGAACTTTCCACTTGTCGGAAATCATTGCGATTGTTGCCATAATTGGGCATTCCAATTTCGTGTACATAACTACCTCAACCCATTCCTCTGTCAAACCCTCTCAAAATCATTGGTATCCAAACTGATACTACAATACATTTTGGTTACTTCTTGCGTCTGGATACCTACATCCTAGTATGATTATCCATTCCTAGCAAGCACGTCTTTTTTTTGGAGGCTCTATGATCCGTTTGGCTACAGCACTCACTTTCGTCGCTCTTGTATCAGGCGCTCTGCCGTCGTTTGCGACCACTTATACGATAGATCCTCAGCATTCACAGGCCGGTTTTTCGATTCGCCACATGATGTTGTCCAACGTGCGCGGCGCGTTTAGCAAAGTCAGTGGAACCATTGATTATGATCCCGCAAAGCCGGCCGCATCAAAGGTGGAAGCAGTCATCGACATGAATTCCGTTGATACGCATGATGCGAATCGCGACAAGCATTTGAAGACAGCTGATTTCTTTGACACTGATAAGTATCCGACCATGACTTTCAAGTCTACGAAGGTTGTTCCGAAAGGTAAGACAGGTTTGACCGTAACTGGTGATCTGACTTTGCACGGCGTCACCAAGTCTGTTGTCTTGAACGTCGAAGGTCCAACTGAAGAGTTGAAAGACCCTAAAGGTTCAAAGCGAGGCGCTTCGGGCACTACGAAGATACATCGCAAAGATTTCGGAATCACCTACAACAAACAGCTCGACAATGGCGGCGTCGCGTTAGGCGAAGACGTCGACGTGACGATTGATGTTGAGATGAAAGCCGAACCTGCTTCGAAATAAAATCCAGGGCAACTAAGACTGTAATGTCTCAGTAGTTTTTGGACGCAATAATGAGTTCTGTCGGTTTAATCTTGAGCCGGCAAAAACTATTGGCGCGAAATATCCTAAAAGCCCCGCTCATCCAATGTTTGCAAGTTGGGTGAAAGATTATTTTGAAAACTACGTATTTTCCCCACTGACTCTATTTGTCAGCGGTGTTATCAATATAAGCACACCTGGAAAAGGTGCCGGTCTTCCTAATCAGCTTCTTGCCCAAACTGATTTCCCACTTTCGGGAAAGAAAGACCTGATGTTTTAGTACTTCAAGTCTTATGTTTGCGCCCACCCAGGCGCAGAGGATTTTTCCATGCAAACATGCTCTTTGACTCTTCAACAGTTGGCGACAACTAACGAGACCTACGATGGAGACAGTCAGTGGTTTCAGGGATCTGTAGGTGCAATTTTGTATGAAATAGCACCTGGTGCCAGTTTCCTTTCGCAGCAGCAGATTGCGAGTGTGATGCGTGCAGCGTCTAAGCACTTCAAAAGAGGTCGAGTATCGGATGTGACCATCACAGTCGAGCGCGATGGAACGGTATCTTTTCGCGTCGAATTGCCGGGAGCCACGAGAGTTTAGAAGAATAACCTTATAGTTCGGAAAGAGCTACAGAGGCACAGGAAACACAAACACAAGGCAGTACGTTGCGTATGCCACCACTTTTAGGAAAATAATTGATGGATTGGTTTGTGGCAGTTTTTGTTATTCCAGAAGTCTGTATGTTGTTGCTAGGCTTTTTCGCCATAGCCTGTTCTCTTGTAGGAAGTGGTGAATTGGACCGATTCAAGCGTATCTACAAGCCGCGTGGGCGTGAGGTCGATCCCAGCTATTGGGGGCAATACATCAAGCAGACTCAACAGCGGGATTCAATTGAATTGAATCCTGTGCCAGGCGCGATTGCTGCGACGACGGGAGTTGCGAGTAGCTCTGTCGGTGGTATCAAGCTTCCGCGGTTGCTGAAAGCTCCTGAACCACAAGAATGGGATAAGGACTGGACGGGTGGACCACAGTAGAAATGGTCTTCAATTAGACCCGACTCTCAATTAGATCGGAACCTTAATTAGATCTGACCCTCAAATTGACCCGACTCATGCCGCCGTGAGTGGTTCAGTCGCTTAAAAATTCGCTTGCAATGCGTTCGAGATGAAAGGGTGTCTCCTTTGCCACAGAAAACACGGTATCGGCTTCCTCTTCCGTGTTCACCAATTGTCCTCGCGCCTCTACGTGCATATGGAGTAATTCGTTGAGGTTGAGCCATTCTCGTTCGCTGAATGCTTTCATTGTCCACTGGATGTTATGCAAATTGTTGCCTACATTATTTGACCAGTGTGGAACGCCCTTCAGCGACAAATCTAGCCAGATGATTTCTTTCGCCTGCAGATCAAAAATTGCTGGCAGCGCAATTTTTGTATTTGCGGTGAGATCCAATCGGTCGAATACGGTGCGTGGTTCGTAAATTTCACCTGAATCAGGCTTTTCGCGGGACATCCAACCAGCAAAGCATTCCGGTAAATCGCAGTATGGTTGTTGAGTGAAGCTTGTCACGCACATGACGACATAGCGCACATCCCTTTCACGACAGCGTGCAGTTGAGATATCGATGAATTCGCTTGCGCCAAACGGTGCATTCACAATGTCGCCGCTGTGGTGTCCGCCAAAGTTTTTCAAGTTGTAGTAGGCAACAACGTCGATATACGAAAAGTCTTCTCTGAACAATATTGCAGACAAATCAAGGTCAGTGCGATCCTTGCCGTTTTTCCACCAGATAAAAAATCTGAGGGTGTCACCTTTGGGCAGTGCCAGCCTGCTGCCGCGAGCAATGGTGCGAAGCGTTTTTGCGGCACTTCTTTGCGAGCCCGGCACGGCAAATTTGCTTAAACCCGGCTCGATGTAGCACTTGCCGAGAGGTGCAAGTTTGGCGAATCGCTTTACCAGCGTAGCTCGACACTCGCAAGCGATGGTGCCGCATATGGTGTCTGCAAGATCGGGCAGTTTGCTTGGAATTACTTGCGCTTTCCCAACATCGCTTTTGGGCAGGAACACTCGAAGTTCGCCCATGCGCGGGCGGTGTTTGAAATGGTGCATAACTTGCAAAAGCACAGGAGTCGATACTTGTGAGGCTACATCGGCGAACGCGGCTGCAACATCTAATTGTTTATCAGGGTGGTTGCGCAGCAAATGGTCCAATCTGCGGGCGAACTCTCCTGGCCTTGTGCGGAGCAAGTCAATCAATTGGTCAGCGTCTCTGGCAACGAATGCTGCTTCTACCTTGGTATTGAATTTCACCAGTTTCAGGTTGTTTCTAATTAGCATAAAAGCTAAAGCAGACTCTGGGTGAGTCTTTTCCAGTTCCAGGGGATGCAGCCTTTCGCCCAGGCGCTTCCAACGTTCCTTCCAGCGCAGCATATCTTCCTGAATGTTATTCTGTTTTTCCAGCAGATTTAGCAGAGCGCGCCTTTCGGCTCTTTTGAATGAGCGGAATTTGCATGGCGTCGCAAGCGAGACATCGCCATCACTCATTGAAACTGCCAATCTGAGAACATCTGTTGCGGTCGTGCATAGTGTTTGGGCTATCGCTAATGCCTGCTCGCCTTTACCAATGAGCTTCCCGAGTAGGAACGCTTTGTTCTCTCGGTTTGGTATTGCAGTCGGTATTAAGGCAAAAGTCTCGTCACCGAAATAGTGGATGATAGAGCATAAGTCATCCTTGTCTTGCTGAGATACCGAGGTATTAGCAGTAATGATGTTACGAAAGATGGTCAGTACATCACTGCTTGCACCTACGTCCATCCGCTGCATGTGACCGCGCTCGTCAAGCGCCTCGCGGTTTTCTTTTTTGAACTCGGGCAACCACTTGCCGCTTGCAATATAGTGACAAACGGCGTTCAGATAGAGTGTAGCTTTGCCGGTTTCCATCACCTGGCGTGGAAAGTTAGGATACATTGGCGCGAACGATTTGTTTCCACGGGCAATTTTAATCGATGACATCAGCCAATCATTTAACCGATCGAGTTCTTCGACAGAAAGATTTTGACAGGCGCTCATTAATTCAGGCGAGAATTCGTATCCGACTGATTCGAGATTCTTGAAAAAAGCGGCAATGACTGGCGCTTCCGCTGGTTGTTGTCCTGTCGGCACCGGCAACAGTACTTTGCGTGCGCGTCGAAACATCAGCTGTTTAATGAGTTCGGAATTTTTCGCCGACGTTTCCGCTACGACCATAAACACCCGTTATGTAAGAGATGCCGCGGAGAGCAAAGACTCTAGATCCAGATTGAGAAGGAAGAATCTTTATAGCCGCGACACTGATTTCGTACCCCTGTCGATGGATTTGAAAACACGCGTTTTAATTTCTTGTACTAACAAAACGAAGCCCCCTGAGGGACTTCGTTTTGTGCTTCACCTAAAATTTGCTCGTCAGCCGAATAAGCCGATCGGGTCGAGGATTTTGTGTACGATGTCCTTTGGACTTTTCGGTGGTTTTACCAGGTTTTCAATTGGGTTTGATAATCTGCCGCTGCCGTCGTTGCCACCGAGTAGGTCGGTTGGGTTAGGAAGTCCAGACATGTTGAACGGGTTTGGTAAGCCGCTGTCACCGCTTTTGCCACCGAATAAATCTGCTGGGTTAGGAAGTCCAGACATGTTGAAGGGATTCGGCAGTCCAACACCAGATTTGCTATCCGAGCCGCCGAACATGTCGAATGGGTTTGGTAAGTGTGAAACGATGTCGGCTGGGTTCGGCAGTCCGCCGCCAGAGTTGCTATCCGAGCCGCCAAACATGTCGAATGGGTTTGGCAAGTGTGCAACTATGTCTGCTGGATTCGGCATCCCTGACTGAAAGTCGAGCGAATTTGGTAAGTTGAAAGATAGCGAAGGGCTGCGGTTCGTGTCACCAGATGGAGGATACTCTGATTGGTAATATGAACCTGGTTGTTGTGGTCCGTAATTTTGCCAATCAGGGGCGCTATTGTTGCCTTGCAGACTTGCAATGCCGTCTCTTGTTTGATGTTGCCGATGGGCCACTTCTCTGATGCCTTTCTGCATCGCGTTGATCGCTCCTTCCGTATCACCTTCGCGCAAGAGCTGCTCCGCTTTCTGGATGTTTTGTGTACAGTCGGCTTCATTCACCATCGCTCTTTGAATTGTCTGGGAGCCGAAGCTCTGCCCTCCATCGCCGAGCTTTGCCAGCCCGGAATCGATCTTTCCACCCGCAGCGTTCAGATCTGTAGTTGCTTGTCTCAGATGCATCATGGCGCTGTCTATGTTTCCGAAGCTTGCATCTTGTATGGCATTCATCAGATCGTGGCGTGTGCGACTATCGCTCTTTATTCCGCGTTGCAGATCGCCGATGGCACCGCTAGTGGTATCGTGAGCTCCGAATATGGAGCCGGCGCTGTTTAGTTCGTTGTTCAACTGCGCATCCGTTTTCGTGCTGTCAGGTGTAGCTTTGTTTGTGAATACGCAGCTGTATATGTGTATTGAGTTGTTGTAGGCTTCCGTCGCTGCATGTGCCACCGAATTGTCATTGGTGGCGGCACTCTCAGAACCGCGTATGCCTCTGTCTGAAACCATGGTAAATTCCTCCGGGGTGAAGCGGAAAGTGAGCGGGCAACTCGCAGTCATCTCCTGTGAGCGTCACGTCGACGCGCAGGCGAAATGAGTCCGCAAAGCGGCGTGCTGTTTAGTAAGTGAATTTCGAGGGGCTAATGAACCGAACCAGTGAAAGCAATATACGCTTTATGGTGTGACCACGGCATGACCAATGACCGACCGGAACAAGTCGTGTTCGAACAAAGAGATGCGGACTGTTGCAATTAGTCCTTTGAGCTCGAAGCGGAATTGGTATTCTCACGATTCGGGCCATATAAGACGTTGTAATCGAAAGTGAATTCAATTGTCACTTCAGGTGGAGCACCGGCTGGGAGCGGCTTGAAGTTGGGAGCTGCATTTTCGACGGCATTAATCGCGGCCTGATCGGCTACCGCTACTCCGCAACTCTTCAAAACTTTCAGATTAGACAGTTCACCGCCTCTGTCGATATTGAACCGAACAACGACGCGCCTCGACTCTTGCCTCTGTGGAGGGAACCACGACCGTTTTATGTTGCGTTGCAAATTAGCCATGTAAGGACCAAAGTCAACATCGACCGCTGGTGCCTGTTTAACAGGTGCGGGCGCAACAGAGTGAACGTTTGATGGCTGGCTTAGATTGATCAGCGCAAAGATGCCGAGTCCCATGGCTGCCAGCATGGATACTTCGCCCAGGTGACGACTTACTTTGTGGCGCTGCTCGGTAGCCGTCGGTTTGGGCTTGTACTCACCCAGCTTGTCGCTTGCATTGAGCCATTCTTCCTCTGACGCATGTGGATTACCCAGTGTGTTGACCAGCTCTTCGTGTTGCGAGTTCTGGGATTCCTTGCGATTAAAGAGTGGCAGCATTGATAATCCCCCAAATGGAAATATATATTTCCATCATCCCCGCATAAGCCGGAAAATCAACTAGGCAAACCCCTGGATTTCACTGTGTCGAAAAGATTTTTCTGACAGAGATCGACAGTTTTACGAATGTGGCAATCTGGAAGGTGCAAACCCTACCTTAAACAATGCATTTCGCCCTTTACCGATGTCATCGCACGTTGTGTTAATATCGAGCCACGTCACACTCACTGTCCAACACGGTGCACTAATGCGTGCAGGATGAGACAGGGTCGGTGCTTTTGCGGACGGGAGCACCGATAAGGCTGACGTTCCTGGTGTTCGAATACAGGTGGGTGATTTTGGAAACTGTAGCCAATACCGAGTCAAAAGCCGGAAAAATTCTGTGCTTGTGCGTGGGCATGCCGATTACGGTTGTTAGTCAGGGGCGTGAGGTCGTAACAGGAATATTCAAAAAACCTGTCCAGGGCGCAATTAAATTGAGAAAACTGAACCTTGACGGCGACGCGCAGGCTGATTTGACCGTACACGGCGGTCCAGACAAGGCAGTCTATAGTTACTCCGCTGAGCACTATCCCTGGTGGCGCGAACAAATGCCTGGTTTCGATTTTGAGTATGGGCAATTTGGCGAAAATTTGACCACACAAAATATGCTGGAAAGCGATGTCTGCATCGGAGACGAATTTCAAGTCGGCACTGCAGTCATTAAAGCCTCGCAACCCAGATTGCCGTGTTACAAACTGGGAGTGCGGTTTGGCCGCAACGATGTGATCAAGCGTTTTATGCAGAGCGGTTTCAGCGGAATTTATTTTTCCGTCGTTCAGGAAGGCGAGCTGTCTGTCGGTGACCGTATTGAGTTTTTGCGCAGCGACGGGCTTGGGATAAACGTTCGGGACGTCGCAAGTCTTTTTACTGGTCGCCACATGCGAAACCCTGACTTTATCAGGAGAGCGCTCGATTCGCAGTTAGCTGACCAGATGAAGTCGTTTATACGTTCCCTCGGCTAAGCAATTCCGGCAAGGATGAGACGAAGTCCGCTGCAATTGCTGCCGGCGGACTTCGTAGATTGGGTTGCTATTTCCTTCAGTGCATGCCGCTTCTACTGACGTTCTTCTTTCTGTTTCAGCTTCGCGACTTTGTCGTTCAGCTTGCCAATCAAGTCAGTCAGTTTTTCCCGGTCGTGCTCAGTCAAATCTGTCGCTACAGCCAGGTAATACTGATATTGCTTGGCTGACTCGCTCAAGGTTGGAACTGAGTCTTCGGGACCTTCTTCAAGGGCTTCGGCGAGACCACGGCGTGCTGAGGGTAGCGCCGGGTCGTCTTTGATCGCTTCCCGAAATTTGGCGATGGCACCGTCCCACTGCCTTTTATGAGCGAGTTCGGCGGCGACAGCGGCTGCATCAGCTGCAGCTTTTCTCAAGTCTGCAACTTTCTTCAAACCTACTTGTCCGCGTTCAGGGTTTCCGCCCATCGCCAGAGATTTCTTGTAAGCCGCTTCTGCGCTGTCGAGAGAGCGAGTCAATGTTGCGATATCGGCAACGGCGTAGAGCTGTTTGGGATCCTTCAAATTGGTTGTTACCGCATTGAATTCATCCGCAGCTTTTTTGAATTGACCTTGCGTGGCGAGTACTTCTGCAAGTGCAACTCTTTCGCCGTCACAGGTCGGCTGAATGTTTGCATATTGAGCCTGAAACTCGGCGGCGCCGGAAAGTGATACCAATTTCGCTTTCGCCAGGCGCAACTCCATGTCGTCTGGGCTCAACTTGATCGCTTCATTCAAAGCTTTGTTGGCTGTGTCGTAGTCGTTCGAAGACAACATTGCGCCCACTGTGGCTTTTTGCGCTTTGAGGAAAAGTGCCTGGCTCAAGCCTTTGACGGCATTGTTGTCGTTGGCACTCATTGAGAGAATGGCGCGATAGCCCTTGATGGCGTCATCAGCGCGTTCGAGGCTGAGATCGATGTCAGCGATGCGTTGGCGCAAGCTCAGGTCGTATGGTGATTGCGTCAGTCCAGAGCGCAAGTCTGCGAGGGCCAACTCAAGATCTCCACGCTGTTGGTGGATGTCAGCCATAGCTAAATAAGGTTCAGCGTTTTCAGGCTTGATTAGAGTGGAAAGCTGGAACTGTTGAAGCGCTGCCACTGTATTTCCCTGTGTGTTGTAGGCTTGACCGAGCGCCATTCTGACCGGCCAGCTATTGGGAAACTGGTATAGCGAGGTGTTCAATTCTTTGATGGCATCATCGATCTGACCTTGTTTCAAGAGGGTGGCGCCCAGTCCGTAATGCGCGGTTGAGTTGCCGGAGTTCAATGTGATGGCGCGTTTGAAGGCTTCCGAAGCTTCAGCAGGACTGTTCTGCGCCAGTCGGACCATTCCGAGCGATGAGTAGGCGTAGGACATATCGGGATTCATGATGGTCGCATTGGTCAGCTCAGAAGCCGCTTCATCATTGCGTCCCTGCTCTTTGTAAACCTGACCGAGTGCGTTGTGAGCGTCGGCGTTGGCTGGACCAAGTGTGGTCGCGCGTTTGGCGTAATCTTCGGCTTGTTTGAGTATAGAGTCTTTTTCATTGCGAATCGTTCCAGAAGACGATTGCAGGCGGTTAAGCATGACCATGGCCTTGCCTGCGTATGCGGTTGCGTTGTTCGGGTCTATGGCGATGACACGGTCGAACATAGTGTCGGCACTGTCCAGCTTGAACTCATTAGCCAGGGCCATGCCGAGCCCCAGCGTCGCCAGAACGTCGGTAGGGTTGCTTACCAGTGCCTCACGGAAAAGCCCTTCTGCGTCCGACCATTTGCCCTGCGAGAGCAACTTTTCGGCAGTGGTCATGTCGACCTTGATGCCGCCGCTCAAGACCTGTGGGGCTCCTGAGCCCGTGGCGGAGGTCGATGTTGTGGTTGTCGATGTAGTCGATGTTGTTTTAGTGGAAGTCGTTGCGGCCGCACTGGGGAGCTTCTTCGCTGGTTGAGCTGGCTGAGTGCTCGGCACACCCGGAACTTGGGCTGTGGCGGTTGACGCGCTGAGAAGCAATCCAGATAAGGCTATAGCGAAAGAAAGAGTGCGGTTCATAATGTGCTCCGAGTACCTTGAAACCGGTCTATTTTACTGCTCGGAGCGTGACTTTTGACCCGATGCCATGATGTTCTTAACAATAGCCGCTTGCTGTCTGTGCATTGTTGCTTCGCACTGTCTGCGGTGGCAAATTGACTTTCCTGGCTCAGCATTAAGACACACTTCTACTTCGAGCACCGATTCGCCTTTTCATTTCTAACTAGTTTTCGGAGCGGCTTGACACATTGAGGATATTTCGATAATATTGGAAATATGAAAGCGAAAGACGCAGTCCGGGCATTATCTGCCCTGGCTCAGGAATCACGTTTGGAAGTATTCAGGCTGCTCGTGCGCAGGGGCCCCAGCGGACTGGCAGCCGGTGAGTTGAGCGAGACGCTAGGTCTTCCTCCAGCAACGATGTCCTTCCATCTGAAGGAACTATCAAACGCTGGATTGATCAGCTCTCGGCGTGAAAGCCGCTCGATCATCTATTCAGCGGATTTTGCACACATGAAAGACCTGATCGATTTTCTGCTTGAGAATTGTTGTTCAGACAATGGAGGCAAATGCCAATGAAAAGGTTTCACGTTCATGTCGCTGTAAGTGACTTAGAACAATCTATCCAGTTCTATTCGATCCTTTTTAACACAGAGCCTTCGGTCAGGAAGGATGATTATGCAAAATGGATGCTCGATGATCCACGGATCAACTTCGCGATCTCGAAACGTGCAGCGCAACCCGGTCTCGATCACTTGGGAATTCAAGTTGACGACGAAGGAGCACTAGAAGAAATAACATTTAGACTAAAACAAGCCAACCAAAAGGTTCTCGAACAAGAGAAAACTACTTGCTGCTATGCAAAATCTGATAAGACATGGGCGCACGATCCGCAAGGAATCGCCTGGGAATCGTTCTACACGATTGGTGAAGCAACCACCTACGGCGAAGATGTGCAATTGCTGCGTGAGAGTAATGCTGCTTGCTGCTCTCCGGCAGTTGAAGAAGCGATACCCGTGCAATTGACTCGCGAAAGCAAAGCCGCGTGCTGTGCTCCAGAAGCACCGGAAGTAGTACCAGTTCAAATTTCGAAAAAAGGATGCTGCAATTGAAGGTTCTATTCATTTGTATAGAGAATAGTTGTCGCAGCCAAATAGCTGAAGGCTTCGGAAGACGACTGGGACTTGAGGCTGAAAGCGCCGGTATAAAGGCCGGCGCCGGCGTTAACCCAGATGCTGTAAAAGTGATGGACGAGATCGGCGTCGACATATCGAAGCAGTACTCCAAGGCCATCGACAACGAAAAGCTCGGTAACTATGATGCAATCATTTCGATGTGCTCCGTGAAAACTGCCGACTTCTGTCCCTCAACATTCATTGGCACGCAAGCCAATTGGAACGTTGAAGATCCCAAAGGGCAGCCGCTTGATGTGTTCCGGCGGGTGCGTGACGAGATAAAGTCTAAGGTCGAAGAACTGGCTAAAGAAAAGTGCCCAAGTAAATCGTGAGAAAAGCAAGGAACTCGCATCAGCAATTAAGTTCTGTCGTGATCGCGCAGAGCTGACTGCCGTTGGCAATATTTGGAGCGCACTCGCCCTTCGCATGAACAAATCATTTGCGACACCTTAGAAACGCCGGAGACTTAGTAAATGACCAGTCAAGCAGAAGCGAATGGAAAAAATAAAAATCCTGAGTCGACGATCGGCTTCTTTGAGCGTTGGCTGACGCTTTGGGTTTTTCTCTGCATCGCTGCAGGTATTATTCTTGGTCAACTTCTGCCTGAACCAGTCAAGTTCATCGGGTCTCTTGAAGTTGCCAGAGTGAACATTCCGGTCGGTGTGCTGATTTGGCTGATGATTATACCGATGCTGTTGAAAATCGACTTCGGCGCTCTCGGCCAAGTAAGGGAACATTGGAAAGGCATAGCCGTAACGCTCTTCATAAACTGGGCAGTCAAGCCCTTTTCCATGGCTCTTCTCGCATATGTATTTATACGCGTTCTTTTTGCTCCGTTTTTACCTGCGGATCAACTTGATAGCTATGTTGCCGGTCTGATACTTCTTGCTGCTGCACCATGCACGGCCATGGTCTTCGTCTGGAGCCAACTCACGAAGGGCGATCCGTATTTTACTCTTTCGCAAGTTGCCGTAAACGACGTTATTATGATATTTGCGTTCGCGCCAATCGTCGGGCTTTTGTTGGGACTCTCATCAATAAGTGTGCCGTGGGACACTCTGCTCATTTCTGTTGGACTGTACATCCTGATCCCGGTCATCATTGCGCAAGCATGGCGAGGTACATTGTTGAAGCAAGGACAGAGCGCATTTGATAAAACGCTTACGTTCCTTCACCCCGTTTCGCTCTCCGCATTGTTAATTACGCTCATTCTATTGTTTGCATTTCAGGGCGAGGCAATACTCAAACAACCGCTCGTCATCGCTATGCTTGCGGTGCCGATTCTGATTCAGGTTTTCGTCAACTCCTCAATCGCTTATTTATTGAATAAGAAGCTCGGTGTTG
The DNA here is from genome assembly GCA_003963305.1 of Candidatus Melainabacteria bacterium. Taxonomy (NCBI): domain Bacteria; kingdom Bacillati; phylum Candidatus Melainabacteria; species Candidatus Melainabacteria bacterium. Next base: position 85,014 of record RXJR01000018.1, read on the forward strand.
CGCACTCCGTTGCGTGCCCATCCGCCTTAATCGGCGCAAGCAATTTCTTCGAGCTTGCCGTCGCAACAGCAATCAGCCTCTTCGGCTTCCATTCCGGCGCTGCTCTGGCCACCGTAGTCGGCGTCTTAATTGAAGTGCCGGTTATGCTCGGCGTAGTTCGCATCGTCAATAGTAGTAAAAGCTGGTATGAACAAGGACTTGTGCATAGGTAGATTCAATTTTTCTCTGCGGCGCCAAGTGGTTCCCACTGGTCGCGGGTAATCGAATAGACCTGACATTCTATGGTGTCGAATATGGTGGTGCGTTCGAGCGTCATCCCAATATTTTTTGCCACGCCCTGTGATGCTAGATTCAGTGGGTGGATAATCGAAATAATTTTTGGGTAGCTCAGTTCTCTAAAGCCATAGTCGCGAAAGGCTAAAGCTGCTTCGGTTCCCAGCCCGCCCCGCCAGAAAAATTTATCGAGCATATAACCGACTTCGGGAAATATTTCCCCTTCGATTTCTTGCAATACAATCCCGCATCGACCAATGAATTTGTTCTCGCGTTTGTGAATTGCTGCCATAAGACAAACTTGTTCGGTTTCGTATTTCTTTTGATACGTTTTAATTGATTCGCGCGTTTCTTCACGCGTGCGTGTTCTCGGGTAATAGCGCATTACATCCGGGTCTGCATAGAGGGCGGCCAGTGCGTCGAGATCGTCGTCAGTTATTCTGCGAAAAAGTATGCGCTCCGACTCAATTGTTTTCATAGCGACCTCGAGCGTTCTGAATTGTGTGCCTTCAGCGGTTTATTTGGCTTTTACTTAGCGGCAGCAAACAACTCGTCGCTGCGTTCTTCCAGAATCGGTGCTACCTTCGCTTTCAGCAGTTTCTGTGCGAGTTTCAGATCAACGTCTTCTGGTTTGCTGATGTTCGCGCAGAGTTCTGCCAACACTTCATCGTTGGCAATGCCTGCACGCATCGCGAAACTGTAAGGCACGTTGCTGAATGTCACTAACGAGTAGCGCGACAGATATGAGCCGGGAAATTCTTTCTGCAAGACTTTCTCCACTGCTTTTTCGAGCAGGAATTGCGGAATCGCTACCTTGTCACGCATCTCAGTGAAGTTTTCCACAGCCATGTCGGCAATAGCGTCAGTGTCAACCTTTCTGCGCTTGACGAAGTCGTCGAACACTTGCGCCCAACCGCTTGAACCTTCCTGGATTCTTCTGCTCAGCGCGTCTGTTTCCCCTTCACGCGACCGGCGATTGATATAGAGTGCACCGCCCTGCGTCAGGTGGTTTTCGATGCACTGATCCAGTATCGTCAAATCTTCAAACCCTGCATTCATGCCCTGTCCAAAGAAAGGAACGATGGCGTGGGCAGCGTCACCGACTAGCAAGACTCTTTCTTCCACATTCCAGGGGCTGCATTTGACAGTCACCATGTGACCGGTCGGGTTGTCGAAGAACGTCTGTTCCAGGTTGGATAGGAGCGGCACTGCATCAGCGAATTGTTCGTCGAAAAAGCGCTTTACGTCTTCCGGCGTTTTCAGTTTTTCGAAGCTGACCGGACCTTCCCACGGAAGGAACAGCGTGCATGTGAAACTGCCGTCGAAGTTCGGCAGTGCTATGAGCATGAAGGTGCCACGCGGCCAGATGTGCAGAGCGTTCTTTTCGATCAAGAACGTGCCATCTTTGCCCGGTGGTATCACAAGCTCTTTGTAGCCGTAATCAAGTTCTGATTCTGTTTGCTGAAAGCCCGGTTGTTTTGCCATGTCATTTCGAATGGCAGAGGCTGAGCCGTCTGTGCCAATGACGATGTTCGCGACGACATCGGCGTATTGATTGTCAGGCTCGTGAAACAGGGAAATCATTCCCTTATCGATGTCCATGCCGGTGCATTTTTGATTGAAATAAATATCAACCATGCCTGTCTCTTCCGCAGCTGTCATCAGCATTTTGTTCAAATCAGCGCGTGAGATGGAATTGATGTATTCGGAATCATCTTTGCCATATGGTTGATAAGTGAGCTGCCCGTCGATTGCGTGAATCATTCTGCCGCGCATGGGAACTGCGTATTTGAGCACTTCCTGGTCCAGTCCAGCTTGCTTGAGAGCATGAATGCCGCGAGTTGAAACCGCCAGATTTATAGAGCGTCCGGCACTGACTGTTTCTGTGCGCATATCCGGGCGTCGTTCGAAAATATCGATGGCAAATTTGCGTTTCGCCAGGAATATGGAGAGCAGCGACCCTACGAGTCCAGCGCCGACTACTGCAATGTCAGTTTTTCTTCTCAGTGTAATCATGTGTATTTCTGCTTGTTTTAGAGTGGCGGAATTTGGGTCTCAATGCGCCTGAGATTTACAGGTGCGGGTCTCCTAGTCAGGCAAATCTCGCCAGGATTTTGGCGAAGTCGTAGACGTCTTGATACTTGACGTAAAGCGGAACAGGCGTAGCTCTGATGATGTCTGGGTTGCGGAAGTCGCAAATGGCGCCTTCACGTTTCAGGGTTTCGAGCATGTCCTTAGGATCTTTAGAGAGGCGAATCGAAAGTTGTGAGCCTCTTTCCTCTGGATTGCGCGGTGTGATAATCGTGCAGAACCCCTTGGGCAACTGGTCCAGCAGATATTCCAGGTAGCCTGTGATGCGGACGCTTTTCTCGCGAATCGCTTTCATGGTGGCTTCGTCAAAAATCTCTAGAGAGGCTCTTAGCGCGGCCAATTGAAAGATTGGCGGATTGCTCAGTTGCCATCCTTCCGCTCCAGGAATTGGGTCGAATACCGGACCCATCTTGAAACGGTCTTTCTTATTGTGGCCCCACCAGCCTGCGAAGCGTGGCAGGTCGAAGCTCGTTGCATGTTTTTCATGCACGAAGCATCCAGACAATCCACCAGGGCCGGCGTTCAAATATTTGTAGCTGCACCAGACGGCAAAATCCAGGTCCCAATCGTGCAGCTTGAGCAACAAGTTTCCGGCGCCATGCGCTAAATTCAAGCCGATCAGGCAACCTTTGGCACGGGCTGCTTTGACAATCTTTTCCACTTCAAACGCCTGACCCGTCAAGTAATTGACGTCACCAAGCATAACCAGTGCGACCTTGTCGCCCTCTCTATCGATGACATCGAGAATGTCATCTGTGCGCAGAATCGATTCACCGTCGCGCGGTGTAAGCTCTATGATCGCTTGCGCCGGATCATAACCGTGAAATTTCGCCTGCGATGCGACCGCGTATTGATCGGATGGAAAGGCACCAGATTCGGTGATAATTTTGAATCGGTCTTTAGTCGGTCTGTAAAAGGAAACCATCATCAGGTGCAGATTGACAGTGAGGGTGTTCATGACCACAACTTCGCCAGGCTTTGCACCGACCAGTCGCGCCGACATATCGGTGACATTTTCGTGGTAGGGCAACCAGGGGTACTTCGCCTCGAAGTGACCTTCCACACCCAATCTTGCCCAATCATCCAGTTCTTGCTCGATGTATGTTCGCGCTTTACGAGGTTGCAATCCGAGTGAGTTTCCCGCCAGGTAGATGCTTTCTTTTCTCTCTCCAGCGGCTGGAATCAAAAACTGCTCGCGATAGTGTCTGAGTGGATCCTGTGCATCCATCGCCACCGCAAAATCGATCGAGTCTTCATACTGAATTGTTGACGAACCCGCGAGCGAAGACTGTTTAGTGCTAGACATTCTTTACCGCTAACTCCGTGGCGAGGGCGAAATCTTGCTCCGTTTTTCCCAGCCATTGCAGTGCTGTTCCGTAGAGAAGACGCTTGCGTGTATTTTCCGAGAATTCCGAAATCGATTCGATCAGTTTCCCTGGTTCCTCTTCGCCGAGCGGGAACGGATAATCTGTTCCCAGGGCGATGCACTTCTCTCCGTACACACTGACCAGATACTTGAGCATCTGAGCGTCGTGAACGAGAGAATCAACGAAAAATCTTCCTAAGTATGCGCGCGGATTTTTGTCGTTGTCGATTGCGCATAGATCGGGTCTGGCATGAAAGCCGTGTTCGATTCGCCCGATTGTTCCTGTAAAGGCACCACCACCGTGTGCGAAGCAGACACGCAGGTTTGGCAGCCTTTCCAGCACTCCGCCGAAGATCATCGAACAGATTGCCAGAGAAATTTCAGCGGGCATGCCGACGAGCCACGGCAGCCAATACTTCTGCATTTTTGCCTCGCCCATCATGTCCCATGGATGTACGAAGATAGCGGCGCCCAGCTCCTCTGCTGCCTGAAATATGGGGAAGAGATGTTCGTCGCTCAAATTCCAATCATTCACATGCGATCCAATTTGCACGCCGGCAAAATTGAGGTCGCGCATGCAACGTTCTAATTCTTTGATGGCGTGGGCGGGAGACTGCATCGGCAGCGTGCCCAGCCCAACGAAACGTTTCGGATTGGCGCGCACAACTTCGGCGATATGGTCATTTAGAAACTGTGAGAGATACATCGTATCTTCGACTTTTGCCCAGTAGCTGAACATAACAGGCACTGTCGAAAGCACTTGCACGTTCACTCCGTGCTTGTCTGCATCGGTAAGCCTTGTTAGCGGATCCCAGCAATTGCTCTCGATTTCGCGAAAGAATTTTCCGTCATCGCGAATCATGCGCGCACAGCAGGGCTTGTGATGTTCCAGTGTGATGAATCCGCCGTAGCCGAACTTTTGTTTCAAATCTGGCAAATCACGCGGCAAGATATGCGTGTGGACATCAATTTTTTGCATTTGGCTTCATCATCTTTGTGCCGCATTTTTTGCAGGTTGTGTGCTCGTCGTTGGCGTAAAAACGATCAAATATTGGAGGGAATTCTTTGACTATATCGGTGAGGTGAAATGACTCAGAGTACAGTTTTGTAGCGCAATTCTGGCAGTGCCACTGGAACGTGTCGAGTTCGTCCGGAGTTCGCTTTTTCTCGAGCACCAGCCCGACTGTGTTGGCTGGACGTTGCGGACTGTGTGGCATTCCGGCCGGAAGCAAAAATATTTCACCGGCGCGAATCGGTACATCGACAAATTTTCCGTCGTCGATAACTTTCAAAACCATGTCGCCTTCTATCTGGTAGAAAAATTCTTCGCCTTGATTGACGTGATAGTCGTTACGCGAATTTGGACCGCCGACCACCATAACGATAAATTCTCGGTCTTCCCAGACCACCTGATTGCCAACTGGCGGCTTGAGTAGATGACGATTGTCATCAATCCACTGCTTGAAATTGATCGGTGCGAGTCTGCTCATCTGATCTCCTGAACGTGGAGCGCGGCTATTTTACCGCTCGCGACAATGGCGGATCAAGCAAATGCGGTGATTCGAACTTCAAGTGCTGGCGAAAGCGGCAATTGGCTTGCTGTTCCGATTTCTGATGATTTTATGAAGGATGTTGGAATGCCCGTCGATAGGCGAGGCGACGTCAGACAAGGTCGTCGACGACGGCGTCGGGGTCGGAGTCGAGGCAGTGCTGTCTTGTACACAAGCTGAACGAATGAGGCGAGCGCTAGCAGACCAGTACTAGCAGATCAGACTAGCAGGCCAGTGCTGGCAGGACAGTGAGTGGTAGCAGGCCAGTGAAAGGCATGGTGATTGTACGAGATTTTCAGTCGGCAATTTTACCTGGGTTTGACGGGCTCATTGATAGCTTGGACTGAGAAGCGATTTGCCGGAGAAACCTCATGGGAATTGAACAGGGAATTGCGGCGGCGGAGAAGGTTATTCCACTAATTGAAAAGGCTGGCGTATCCAGTGCTGACATCCCTCTGGCAGACGAGGTAATCGCGCAACTGACAGCGATTAAGAAGAGCCTGAGTTCAGTTCCCAGTGGCGCAGTTGGTCCGCACATCAAAGTCCCGGAAGGTTTCCCGACATACATTTCAAACGATAGCCGGCTTGGAGTCTTGCCTGGTCAAGATGCTATGTCCTGGGAATCGTATGCAGCGCACTTCAAACAAGATCCTGTTGTCGGACTGATACGCGACTCAGGACCCCAGAGTGTGAATAGAATCAGCAGCACTACCATGGGTCCCGGATTCAAGCTCGATGGAAACTTGAGAATTGATGGTTCACCGGAATCTCCAGTCAGCATCGGTAACCACTTTATACAACGCCTGCCGGTAAGCATAAGTGCAGGCTCCAAATTAGGAGACAATGTCGTTCTAGGCAGCCGCGTCGACCGGCTTGCCCCGGAAATAACCATTCACCCTTCCGTGAGCCTGGGCAACGGAACGCGCCTGCTTGGGGGAAACATCAAGTTATTTGAGGCGACAGTCGGTCCTGGTGTCATTATCAAAGAAGGTGCTCAGGTCTACATGAGCGCACTGGGCAAAGGATCTCAGATCGGCGAAAGAAGTTACGTTTCCGGCGCCTCGACGGGATCATACGCTCACATCGGTGCAGATGCGCAGGTGCTGGCCTCGCAAGTTGGTAAACAGGCAGAAATAGGTGAAGGTGCGATTGCGTCTAACTCAACTTTAGGAGATAGAGCGGAGATCGGCGCCGGTGCAAAGGTGACATATTCAAAACTAGGACCGGATGTTCGCATTGCTCCAGGTCGCGTTGTCTCGGGAGAACACCATCAGGTGTTCCACGCTCCTGCCACAGATCCGCGCCAATTCGCAAACTGGTCGTTGCCGCCCGCCCCTCACTGGTAGCCTCTGCACAAGGCTTCGGATGGATTAGATGTTTCGCACAAGGCTTCGGATCGATTAGATGTTTCGATCGTTCATTATTCCGGCGTCTGCGGCAGGCGCTGTCCTTTTTCTGCCAGGCGAATGTTTATGTAGGGCACAAGCTCACGCTTGAGCTGAGAGGGCTCCAGTGGATAGTTTAGAACCGCGTCAGCACCAAGATTCGATGCTCTAGTCTGAATCGCGTCGTCGATGCCTGGCTCGATGAACAGAAAGGGTATATTGCGCAACTCTTCATCAGCTTTGACTTCGCCAAGGAAGCTCCAACCGTCGCCGTCGTGCATTTCAAATGCACTGAGAATGACGTCCGGCAGATTTTTTTGAGCTAGAAAGACGGCAAGCGTCATTGAGGTGGCGCGAACGATCTCGCAGTCAAGGTCTTCGAACGCTTCCCTCGCCAGGTCTGAATATTCGAGGTTACTGCTTGCGACAAGAATGTGAATTGTCATTTCAACCGTTTGCCCCGCAGCGACTTGCTTTTGCTTCCTTATGTATTGTCGCTTTTACATAGCTGATTTTCCATCCTTGAGAAGAAGTAGAATTGTGAACTCGCAACTTCTGAGGGCAGGTCATGGATAAGAAACCGTTCGGCAAGACTGGTATGAACGTGGCAGCGTTGGGCTTTGGCGGCGGCGAAATTGGATACGAGGGGGCGGCCCACGCGACTGTAAAGGAACTTCTCACTGCTGCGCTAGATGAAGGCCTGAATGTCATCGATACTGCTGAGTGTTACGTCGACAGCGAGGAAAAAATCGGTGAAGCAGTCAGCCACCGCCGAAATGACTTTTATCTTTTTACCAAGTGCGGGCACGGCGACACATACGCTGAAGACAAGTGGTCGAAGAAAGACATTACGAAGAGCATTGAGCGCAGTTTGAAGCGCTTGAAAATGGATTATGTAGACCTGGTGCAATTGCACAGTTGCAACGAGGCAATTCTGCGCAAGGGCGAAGTTATTGAAGCTTTGCAGGAAGCTAAAAAGGCTGGAAAGACCAGATTCATCGGGTATAGCGGCGATGGTACAGATGCTGTCTATGCCATCAGTACTGGTGCGTTCGATACGTTGCAGACTTCCGTAAATATTGCCGACCAGCAATGCATCGAACAGACGATTCCGCTTGCAGTGGCTCGCGGCATGGGAATTATTGCTAAGCGTCCGATCGCGAATGCTGCCTGGACGTTTAAAACAAAACCGGAGAATACCTACATTCAACCTTACTGGCAGCGGTTTCAACAGTTGAAGTACGACTTCACTTTGAATGGCGATGTTGGTGCCGCCGTGGAAAAAGCATTGCGATTCACGCTCAGTGTTCCAGGTGTGAATGTCGCTATCGTAGGCACAAAGCGTCCTGGCAGATGGCGTGAAAACGCACAGTTGTTAGAAAAGGGACCGCTCACCGAGGAAGAATTCGCGGCCATTCGACAGGTCTGGTTTGAAAGATCGAACGATGAATGGGTTGGACAGGTGTAGTTCGAGTCTAGTTCGACTTCTGCTGCTGGTCAGTAACATCCACAATTTTGTTGGTGTCAGGCTGTGGCTCGGTTTGTTTGGCAAGCCAATCATCTATTTGACCCATGATTTTGGGATCGGTGTGGGTCGTTTCAAGCAACAGATGCCCTTTTTCCGGCGCAATATAGATCGTTTGTTTCTGTGAGCCGGTCGATTTCATGAATGCTTCGATTCCATCTGCTTTGTAGATTTGATCTTTGGCTCCAGCCACTACAAGTAGTGGCATTTCAGCAGGTATGCGTTCAGCATCTTTGAGTGCTTCAGAATTCGTGCGCATGCTCTTGATCAAGTCAGCAGCGCTGAATCTGCGATTAATCATTGGATCTGCCATGTAATGCTCGGTGACAGTCTTGTCATCTGACAAATATGGCGCAATGTATTTGTCCAGATCCCGAGGTTTGTATGGATCGTGCCAGAGCTTGACGACATCTACAGCCATTCCTGGGCTCGGGTGCATTGCTTTTTTAATACAGGGGCTGGATAAAATCGCTCCGTCTGCCAGTTCCGGTCTGTTTGCTACAAGCCACAAAGCCATGTTCGACCCGAGGCTTTCGCCCATGCAGAAGATTTTGTCGTGCGGGTGAATTCGTCTGAGCATACCGAGCACTTCGGCTATGTCTTCTTTACTTTGCGTGTAGTGAATGGCAGAGTCGCCGCCGAATTTGTCATTCTCCTTTTGCCAGCGTCCGAAACCACGCATGTCGAGCGCATAGACGTGATAGCCCTCCGACGCGAGATGGCGGGCGAGATGATCGAAGGTGCCGGAGTAGAGCGTCGCTCCATGAATGCCGAAAATGATGGCTTTGGTGGGCACTGCATCATCTTTCCACTCCATGACAGGGAGCTTCAGATCAAGACCGACCGGGGATTCTTGAATTTGCACCGGCTCAGCTTTGGCGGCGTGTGCGAACGTGAACGAGGCGAAAATTGCAGCGAGTGTCGCAGTTACTGTCAGTTTTGTGGAGCGCGTTTTCATTTAAGTTTCAGGGGTTCCCGAAAAGTCTGCTTGAGGACCTTGGCACACAGTTGATCCTATCTCATGTGCCTTTAATATTCCCAGCTCGAGCGCTTAAGGTACACGATGCGCAATAGTCAAGAAGGCGCTAGTGGTCGTTCCAGTTGAGCATGTGAACGGCAACAGTGCTGCCTTCCAGTAGTGAATCACTCTGGTCCGGGAAGTGGATTAAACATTCTGCCAGACACAAACCGCTTATCATGTGGGAATCCTGCCCCATTGTCGGCATAACTTGTAATTGACCCTGATCGTTTAAGCTTAGTGTTCCGCGAACCAGGTCGAGCCTTCCCAATGGCTTGCGTAAGGACTTCTGCAGGATCGCGGGCAGCAACAAGCCTTGTTGGCGAGTGTCGCCCATCATTTTGAGAAGTGCTGGCTTGACAAATTCGTTGAACGTCACCAATATTGATACCGGATTTCCTGGCAATCCAAAGATGAGTTTCTTTTGCTTGCGGCGTGGTTGCTGCAAAGTACCGAAGTAGACAGGCTTGCCCGGCTTGATTGCAATTCGCCAGAACACTGTTTCGACGCCCATCTCTTCCAGAGTCGGTTTGACATAATCGTAGTCACCAACCGAAACACCGCCCGAGGAGATGATTATATCCGCCTGGTCGATGGCAAAACTAAAGGCTTGCTTTGTTGATTTCATGGTGTCGCGGGCATGCTGCACGACCCACTCGTCGATGCCGAGCGAGGACAATGCCGCTTGCAGGGCGTAAGAGTTTGAATCGTATATCTGTCCATCGCGCAGTTGGTGTCCCGGTTGAATCAATTCATCGCCCGTGGTGACAATGGCAACGCGCGGTTTGGTGTGCGCAGTAAAAGAAGCGTAACCTAAAGTGGCGAGAAGCCCTATAACAGCAGGGTTTACGCGCACACCGGCAGGCAAGACGTGCTCACCTGTTTTGAATTCATCGCCTGCTCTGCGAATGTTATCTCCCGGATTGGCGGTTTTGCTTACATGCAGAAAGCCGTAGTGCTCTTCGCAGTACTCTTTCATTACGACGGCTTCCACAGATGGCGGTACGCGCGCGCCTGTGAGAACTTTGATAGCTGTGCCCGGTTCCAATTTGAATTCATCTGCCGAGCCTGCTGCTATTTCGCCAAGTAATTTCAACTTTGCCGGTTCGCCTGAGCTGGCGTTCTGGACGTCTGCACACAGCACTGCATAACCATCAACTGCCGAATTATCGAAGCGCGGCATGGCAAACTTCGCTGTAACCGGCTGAGACAAGAATGAGCCCAGCAGTTCGTCAAGCCTCAGGCGCGCTTGCGGAAGCGGTGTGACCTCCTGCAAAATCAATCGCCTGGCTTCGTCGTAACTGATCACCGGATATCAACCTTCTGTTTTGGTTGTTTTGCTTGTCTCACGCTGAGCATGATTGCCGCCCGCGAGCATTTTGAATGAGTGTTTGATGGCTGGAAAGATAGCATCCATGGAGTCTTGAACGCCGCCAGCCGAGCCCGGTAGGCAGAGAATTACAGTCTTGTTGCGCACCCCTGCAAGTGATCTGGATAGCATCGAGAACGGTGTTCTGACCTGTCCATAGTTGCGAATCTGTTCTGTTACTCCAGGCAATTCTTTGTCGAGCAGCCGCTTTATTGCGTCCGGTGTAGTGTCTCTCGGACCGATGCCGGTACCGCCGGTGGTGATGATCAGATCGGCTCCACCGTCGTCGGAATGCTTTCTTATTGCCGCGATTATCTCTGATTCGTCGTCTGGCAAGACTTTGTATTCCACGATATCAAAGCCTTCCTTTTCCAGCCGTTTTCGAATCAAGTGCCCTGATACGTCTTCAGCTTTGCCTGCTGCAACTGTGTCTGACATAACGATGACAGCGGCGCGATAGTTGGCGCCTTCATTCTTGACCTGCCGGTCAGATTTGCCTCCGGTTTTGCTTTCTAATCGAACTGATTCGATCTGCATCACTTCGTCAAGCATCTTCGTCATGTCATAGATAGTCAGAGCGGCTACGGAAGCGGCGGTGAGCGCTTCCATCTCAACGCCGGTCTTGTAGATTGCTTTCACCGTGGTGACGATTTCGATGGCATCTTCGTCAAGCTGAAACTCCACTCCGACGAAAGCAACTGGAATCGGATGGCAGAGAGGAATTATCTGACTTGTATTTTTCGCCGCCTGGATCGCTGCTACTTTGGCGCAGCTGAGCGGGTCTCCTTTCGGTATCTTTTGATCCTTAATGAGCTGTATCGTTGCTGGGCTGACCCGCAGTATTGCTTTCGCAACAGCGGTTCGTAAACTGTCATTTTTCTGCGAAATGTCTCGCATTCCTCAACCCCCGATTTCGATCATCGCCCTGTTGTTTTCCGCTGCAATTTCTTCTGCTGGCGGATGAGCTTCCGGCTTCAGAGCCAGCGTTTGCAGTATCAATTCTTCCAGATATTCGTCTGTAATTCCTCTGCGCAGTTCGTCACGCAGGCTCGTCTCTGCTGGATAGAAGAGGCAAGATTTGATCGACCCATCGGCAGTCAGTCGAAGCCTGTTGCAAGTGCCGCAGAAGCTGTCCGACATGGAACTTATGAAGCTCACTGTGCCCGGGTATCCGTCGATGCCAAAGTCTTTTGCCACCGCAGACGGTTCAGCTGATAGCGGGTAAAGATTGTATTTTTGTTGGATTTGCTCGCGCATTTGTTGGAATGTGACAACTTTGTCCGACTTCCACTGATTGTCTTTGAACGGCATGTATTCAATGAATCGAACGTTCAGAGCTTTGTCTCTGGCGAAGTCTACGAAATCCATGACTTCGTCGTCATTGATACCACTCATCACGACCATGTTTAATTTCAGCGAGTCGAATCCGACTTCGAGTGCTTCGTTTAAACCGTCCATGACGCTGTAAAAATCGTCGCGTCTCGTTATTTCTGCGAATCTTTCTTCTCGCAAAGTATCCAGACTGATGTTCAGGGCTGTCAGCCCGATGCTTTTCAGATGCCTGGCCAGTGGCTTGAGCAGCGTTGCATTGGTTGTCATCGCCAGCGTTTTGACGCCATCAATGAGCGCCAGTTGCTCGATCAAAACTTCCAGGTCTCTACGCACGAGAGGCTCTCCGCCTGTCAGGCGGATTTTGTCGACGCCCATCCTGGCGAATACTCGCGAGATGCGAATGATTTCTTCGAAAGTCAAAAGCTGATCTTTTTTCTTCCACGCGATGCCCTCGTGTGGCATGCAATACTGGCAGCGCAAGTTGCATCTGTCAGTAACAGAGATGCGCAAGTAGTTGTGTTTTCTGCCGAAATTGTCGATCAGTCTGTTCACTTATGGCTTCCAGTGATTAGCGCCTTAGTGGCGCGGGCACTGCCTCCTCGTGCGCAGATTCGTGGTGATGGCTCTGGCAATTGACCCAGCCGGAAGAACCGTTTGTGTACGTTTCTTTTTTCCAGATTGGCAGACGCGTCTTTATTTCGTCGATAACATATCGGCATGCATCAAAGGCGGCGCCTCGATGTTTCGATGAAACACCCACCCATACTGCCAGTTCGCCGATCTTCAAGAGTCCGGTGCGGTGAACGCAATGCACATCGATGATGCCAAATTTTTCTTTTGCTTCTTGCAAAATAAGTTCCGCTTCGTTTTTGCAGAGCGCTTCGTAGGCTTCGTATTCAAGCGATAAGACCTGCTTGCCTTCGTTGTGATCGCGAACCCATCCTTCAAAAGTAACGAGTGCACCTGCGCTACGATCAGTCAGTTTTTCTTTTAACTCTTCGATATTTACGCCAGAGCTGGATATTGAGAACAAACTATCCTCCAGCTACGGGCGGAATGAAAACTACGCTGTCGTCATTCTTAAGTGGGTGTTGCCAATCGGCGAAGTGGTCGTTGATTGAAACTCTCAGCCTTTGTGCGTCAATGCTGAAGTGATACTTCGTCTTCAGCTCATCGAATAATTCTTGCGCGTTTGTTGCGTCGGTATCGAATCTTTCGCTGGAAAGACCGCGTTCTTCGCGCATCAATGCGAAGTATTGTATCTGGACTGTCTTGGAGCCGGTTTTCATCGCCGTCACTTTAAATGTCTTATCCTGGTCTTTGCTTAGCCCATAGATTTTAGCCTAACTTGTGGACTTTTTCGAACACTCGCGCCAGTTGGTCATCATCCAGATCGCACCATTGACCGGGCTCAAGGTCGAGTTCGAAGAGATCCAGCCGACCTATGGATTGTCGAATCAGGCGCAGCGTCGGGCAGTTGATAGCAGCGGTCATCTTGCGCACCTGTCTGTTTCTTCCCTCAATCAGTGTGAGGCTCAGCCAGGCTGTAGGAATGTTTTTGCGGAATCGAATCGGTGGGTTGCGCTCCGGCAGAACCGGCTCGAAATCGAGCAGTTCGGCGTGGGCGGGCAGCGTTTTCTTATTTTCGATAACAACACCCCGGCTCAGTTGGCGCAGTTGCTCAGCCGAAGGGATATTTTCAACCTGAGCCCAATAGGTGCGCTCGTGGGCGTTTACCGGCGAAAGAAGGCGGGAGTTCATGCGTGAATCATCTGTTAACAGAAGCAGTCCTTCGCTGTCGTAATCCAGCCGTCCGACAGGATATACCTCCTTTGGCAGATGGCAGAGTGCTAGCGTTTCCTTCGATTCGTCTTCCGTCTCGCTGAACTGGCTGAGCATGCGGTAGGGTTTGAAGAGCGCGATGTAGTGCCGCCCAGGCGCACGCTTGAACACTAGTGTTTTTCCTGCTCAGTAGGAGCGGACGGAATTGCTGAAGGATTGGCGCTTGCACTCGACGAAGTGCCCGGAATGGCTGAATGATCAGCGTTTGCACCTGACGCAGTGCCCGGAGTGGTTGAATGATCGGCGCTTGCGTCCAATACAGTGCTCGGTTTCGGCATGTGAAATTCTTTGTAGTTCGGCTGAGTCGAGAAGTTCAACATTGACTTCATGCGGTCGATGTAGACTTTCCCGTCCAGATGGTCGCATTCGTGCTGTATGACGCGCGCCGCCCAACCTTCGAATTCCTGAATGTGCTCTTCTCCGTCGACTGAGTCCCAGCGGCATTTAAGCCTCGTCGCCCTTGGAACCAGCCCCATATAGCCTGGAACGCTGAAACAGCCTTCCCAGCCGTCTACAGTCTCCTCTGACATCTCGATAATGTCCGGGTTGATCATGACGTAAAGAGGGGTCTCGGGTCGGTCTGGGTGCAATTCGGTTTTTCGAACTTGAAAAACCATGGCGCGTTGCCAGGCGCCGATCTGATTAGCTGCCAGCCCCGCTCCGTTGATTTCTGCAAGCAGGTACACGAGGCGCTCGCACAGAGCGCGGGCTCCATCAAAATCAGTGATGCGCGTTGTCGGCTGGCGGAGCATGGGCGTTCCAATGGTTACCAGCTCAGGATGAGCTGCACCCTCTGCGGAACCCTGGTCGGCAGGTCTGGTCATTTTTTCTCTCAGATGTGTTACAACAGCCTCCTATTATCCTACGTTCTCGGAAACGCACTCAAAAGTCGTTGTCGGTAGCCACGGCGTCACTACGCCTCGCAGCCGTCGCGATAGACTACATGACTAGTGATCCACTTGATAGACCACGAAAGGCGGAGAAAATGACCAACGATACCAAGCAGATTCGCCCATATGGAACCTGGACATCGCCCATCAGTGCTGAACTCGTGGCGACGAGCGGCGTGCGGCTCGGTCAAACTCTGTATGACAACGACGATCTGTATTGGCTGGAAGGTCGACCGTCTGAGGGTGGAAGGCAAGTGCTGGTGCGCCGGAGCGTGGATAAGCAAATTGCTGATGTGCTTCCGAGCAACTTCAATGTTCGAACTCTTGCGCACGAATACGGCGGCGGTCCGTATACCGTTAAGAACGGCATCATCGTCTTTTCCAATCTTTCCGACCAGCGCATCTATAAGGTTGAGAACGGCGGTGAGCCTGTTGTCCTGACTGCCGAGGGACCTTACCGCTACGCCGATTATGTAATCGATTTGCAAAAACGCCTTGTCTTCTGCGTTCAGGAAGATCATTCGGTGCCAGGCGAACAAGCGATTAACTCGATTGTGGCAGTGCCTCTCGACCCGGGCACAAGATTGGGGTATGGCGAGGTCACCGTATGTGGTTGCGACTTCTTCTCCAGCCCGCGCGTCAGTCCTGACGGTAGATTGTTGACCTGGTTGTCCTGGAAGCATCCTAATATGCCGTGGGACGGTTGCGAATTGTGGATGGGACATGTAGATAAAAGCGGCATGGTTGCTGAGCCGCGAAAGATTGCAGGCGGATCAGCTGAATCTGTTTTTCAACCGGAGTGGTTGCCGAACGGATCTATGACATTTATTTCCGACAAGACTGGTTGGTGGAACATTTATGTCAGAGATCTTTATTCGGATGACGCCGTCAACATGACGCCGCAAAGCAACGATTTCGGAACTCCACAGTGGGTTTTCGGAATGTCCACATATGCTGTTGTGTCGGATGAATTGTTGATCTGCAGCTACAGCGATAAGGGTTTGTGGAAACTAGCTCAATTGAAGATTGACGCAGAGAATTCTAAATTTGAATTGTCAGACATCAAAGCTGACTACACTGAATTTAGTTATTTCACTTCCAATGGCAAAGCTGTAGCCCTGGATGCAGCCGGACCAGCACATCCAGCCGCGATCGTCGAGCTTGATCTGAAGTCTTCGCAGTTCTCCGTGGTTAAGTCATCATCAAGTGCATCTGTCGATCCTCGTTTCATTTCGACTCCTCAGCCGATCACCTTTGATACCGCCAATGGTTTGCAGGCTTACGCGTTTTTCTATGCACCCAGTAGCCCAGGCTTCATTGGCTCTCGTGATGAATTGCCGCCGCTTTTAGTGAAGAGCCATGGTGGTCCGACTGGTGCAGCTTCGAGTGCCTACAACCTGGGTATTCAATATTGGACAAGTCGCGGATTTGCCGTCGTCGACGTGAACTATGGCGGCAGCTCAGGATTTGGACGGGAGTTCCGCCAGCGCTTGAACGGTCAATGGGGCGTCGTTGACGTTCAAGATTGCGAGAACGTGGCGAAGTATCTTGTCAAAACAGGAAAAGTCGACGGCAACCGCCTGGCTATTACAGGTGGTAGCGCCGGTGGTTACACTACGCTTTGCGCGCTTACTTTCGGCGACACCTTCAAAGCCGGAGCGAGTCACTTCGGCGTCAGCGACTTGAAATTGCTCATGGATGATACGCACAAGTTCGAGTCGCGTTACGGTGATACATTGATCGGACCTTATCCCGAGGCGATGGAGTTGTACATTTCGCGTTCCCCGGTTCACTTCACCGATAAGCTCTCTGTACCTGTGATCTTCTTCCAGGGGCTCGAGGATAAAGTTGTGCCGCCAAGTCAGGCGGAAGTGATGGTTAATGCCCTGCGCAAAAAAGGATTGCCGGTCGCTTACATCGCTTACGAGGGCGAACAGCATGGATTCAGAAAAGCCGAGAATATCAAACGAACCATCGAAGCCGAATTCTATTTCTATTCAGCCATATTCGGGTTCAAGCCGTCTGATCATATCGAGCCGGTTAAAATAGAGAATCTCGCGGCAGCGCGTTAAGCAGGCAACATTTTTTACGTTTTGTAGTCATACTAGAGACTATGGAAAATTATGGAGCCGCCTACGTTTTCATAAATTTCGAGCAAGCGATGGCTCTCGGGCACATCGGTTGGGGCTTCAAGGTTGAGCCCGACAGGTATTTTTTCGGCTCCACCGACCATCTCTGGAATCGCGAGTATCCGATGTGGCATCCGGGCGAATTGATTCGCTACATGGACGTGCCTGCTGGTGCCAACAACGATTATTGGTCAGCGTACGGTACCGAAGAAGAGATGCTGACGGTAATGCGTTCTGGACCGCATGTGCGCTATCACTCGTACAAGCGAGTTCCCGTTGCGGTGCCAAACCCTGCTGCAGCCATCGCATTTGCAGAGGCGCTGAAGCACAATGGTTGGAATGTGGCGCGGAACAATTGTGTTCATCAGAGTCACGCCGTGCTTACCCAATACAGTGGTCCTATTCTGCCGAATCCTCACACCACTCTTGATAGAATTCCGCGGCGATGGTTCGCTGCAATTCAGGCTGAGGAAATGGTGCTGCACGATCGAGTGCGCAATATTTTTCCAATTTTGATGCGCTCTCAGGCGAGACGCAAAATTAGTTGATGTTCGACTTTTGCTTTTGGTTGTGTATTGATTGGCGTTTTAGCGCCAGCCGCCACCAAGTGCTCTATAAAGGCTAACCCTGGACCCGACCAGGTTCATTTTCACTTCAACCAGATCTCTTTCGGCAAGCAGTTTCTCTTCCTGGGTGAGCAGCACTTCGATGTAAGTCGCCTTGGCGTACTTAAACAGGTTGTTGGCAATAACGATAGCTTCATCAAGCAATACGACTTCTCGTTTCTTTTTTTCAAAAGCCTGCTGCATGTTTTTTATATTCGCCTGCTGAACAAGAACGTCAGTGTAGGCTTGTAGCAAAGTCTGCTCATATTTCAAAATCGCCTGGGTTTGGACGGCATTTGCTATCTGTACTCGCGCGATGATTGCTCTTCGGTTGATCAACGGCATAGTAAATCCACCCGTCGCATTCCAGAGCAAGGATTGTGGTGACTGAAACAGCAGTGCAGGGCTGAACCCTGAGTAGCCAGTACCTGCCGTAATCGTCAGGTTTGGGTAGAGCTCTTTCTTGACACTTTTTAAATCGAGCTTTGCCGCTTTAATCGCCGCTTCAGCCTGACGAATATCGGCTCTGTTTTCCAAAAGCTGAGCAGGCACACCCGTCTGCAATTCATCCACCGGCATCGTCATAAACTGGTCCGAGTTTCTTGGTATTGGCGCATCTCTATAGATACCAGTGAGAAACTTCAGACGATTCTCTTTTTCGACAATGCTTTGAAGAGTTCCAAACCGCTGGCTTTTAGTCTTATTCAACTGGGCTTCAAACCGGTTGACCGCTAACTGATTCGCTTTCGCATAATGCTTCAGCAACTCCATTTTTTTGAAAGCCGCTTCCTGGATGCTGATGTTTTCATCCAGGATTTTCAGAGAATTATCCAGAGCCATTAATTCATAGTAGTTGCGCGCTATTTCAGTAACGAGCCTGGAAATGAGAAAATTCCGGACTTCGTATTGTGCCACCATCCGCAGTCTCGCGGACTCTTTGGCATTTCTCAATCTTCGCCAGATATCCACTTCCCAGGTCAGGGAAGGACCCAGATTCAGGTTAAAGTCTGGGTATCTATAAAAACCTCTCTCAGTAATGTTATCCAACACTCCTTCCGGGGTGTTTTCGGACGGCCTGATGTAGCTCGCGCCAAGTCCCATGTCAACTTTAGGCAAATACTGAGCTTGTCTTGCTCTCACTTCATTGGCAGCAATTTCAATATCCTGTATCGCAGTATTGAATTCCTGATTATTGGCCAGGGCTGTTTCAATCAGGGAAACGAGATAGGGATCGGAAAAAAATTGCCGCCAGCTAACAGAAGCCTCACTATTAACAGTGTCTATACGAGTACTGCCCTGTAGCTGCGGATTGTTGTAGGTCTTTGGTACGTTGAATTTCTCCTTTTTTTCCAGGAGACTAAATGGATGAAAAAACGATTTTGCAAAAGCAGGCGCTTGAGGAACACCCATAAAAGCTATGAGAGTTAAGAGGCTAACAATTTGTTTTCCGTGCATTCGACTCACTAACTCTTAGACGGAGGCTTGGCGTCGGCTGAAACTGAAGGTTTCGCGTCGGCTGAAACTGAAGGTTTCGCGTCGGCTGGAACTGAAGGTTTCGCGTCGGCTGGAACTGAAGGTTTCGCGTCGGCTGAAACTGGAGGTTTCGCGTCGGCTGGAACTGAAGGTTTCGCGTCGGCTGAAACTGGAGGTTTCGCGTCGGCTGAAACTGGAGGTTTCGCGTCGGCTGAAACTGGAGGTTTCGCGTCGGCTGAAACTGGAGGTTTCGCGTCGGCTGGAACTGGAGGTTTCGGAGCCGCTGCAACTGTGGGTTTCGCGTCGGCTGGAACTGGAGGTTTAACGTCGGCTGGAACCGTACGTTTCGCATCGGCTGAAACAGAAGGTTTCGCATCGGCAGCAACTGTAGGTTTCGCATCGGCTGAAACTGAAGGTTTCGCATCGGCTGAAACTGAAGGTTTCGCATCGGCTGAAACTGAAGGTTTAGAGTCGGCAGCAACTGAAGGTTTCGCGTCGGCAGCAACTGAAGGTTTCGCATCGGCAGCAACTGTAGGTTTCGCATCCGCTACGACTGGAGGTTTCGGTTCGGCAGCAACTGTAGCTCTCGGATCGGCTGCAACTGTAGCTTTCGCATCCGCTACGACTGGAGGTTTCGGTTCGGCTGCGACTGTAGCTCTCGGATCGGCTGCAGCTGTAGCTTTCGCATCCGCTACGACTGGAGGTTTCGGATCGGCTGCAGCTGTAGCTTTCGCATCCGCTACGACTGGAGGTTTCGAATCGGCTGCAACTGCAGGTTTCGCATCGGCAGCAACTGGAGGTTTCGAATCGGCTGCAACTGCAGGTTTCGCATCGGCAGCAACTGGAGCTTTCGAATCGGCTGAAACAGAAGGTTTCGCATCGGCTGCAACTGCAGGTTTCGCATCGGCTGCAACTGTAGGTTTTGCATCGGCTGCAACTGTAGGTTCATCGGCTGCAACTGTAGGTTTCTCATCGGCTGCAACTGGAGAATTCACATCGACAAGAGCTGAAGGCTTGGCGGTGGCAGTGGTTTGAGGTTTCTCATCGGCTGCGACAACAGGCTTCGTTTTTTTGATCAGTAGTTTGATAAGTTTACTTGTTTGCTGACCGTGTCTTTTCCTCCGCATAAGTGATTCCGTGATACTGGTATGGTCTTCATCTTTCAGAAGGTTTTTGCCATCAACCATGGTGGCAAAAACATAGTAGAGTCCTGGAATAACTAACACGCCTATGATGGTGCCCGTTATCATCCCGCCCATCGCAGATGAGCCCAGGGTTCTGTTTCCCACTGCCCCGGCGCCATGCGATATCACAAGAGGGATAAGTCCTGCGACAAAGGCAAAGGACGTCATCAAGATAGGTCGAAATCGCGCTTTGGCGCCTTCCAGCGCAGCGTTTCGCAACTTGAAGCCTTGATTCCGTTTTTGAACTGCAAACTCCACAATGAGCACGGCATTTTTACCTAACAGTCCAAGCAGGGTAATCATCGCGATCTGTGCATACACATCGTTGGCCAGACCCACCATACCAAGCATTGCGAACGAGCCAAAAATACCTACGGGCAGGGAAAAGAGTACAGACAGAGGCAGTGCAAAGCTTTCGTATTGGGCAGCCAGCACCAAATAGACAAAAAGCACGACGATAATAGAGATAACGACAAATTCATTACCTCGTTTCGCCTGGTCGAATGACAGGTCTTCCCAGGCAATGTCGTAGTCTTTGGACAGGGTGTTTTTAGCCACATCACGGATGGCCTGAATGGCGTCGCCAGTCGTATAACCTTTTGACTGAAATCCGCGAATGGCGGCAGAGTTGTACATGTTATAGCGCGTAATTTCATTGGCCCCTTTTGTTTTTTTCAGGGTCATAAACGATGTATACGGCACCATGTCCCCATTGTCATTTTTGACAAAGAAGGTCTTCAAATCATCCAGATTTCTTCTGTATTCAGGGGCTGCCTGGGTAAACACTTTAAAAAATCGGCCAAATTTCACAAAACCTTGTTCATATGAGCCGCTCATTAGAACATCGAGGTTTTCCATAGCCGTGCTTATCGAAACACCCTTCTGCATGGCCATTTGGTTATCGATGATGATTTCAGATTGCGGATAGGACGCGTTGTAGAAGGTAAATAGCCCTGAAACCTCTTTGCGTTTTTCCAATGCTTTCATAAAGTTCCGAGTGGCCACTTCCAGCTCCGGATAGCGGAGATCGCCGGTTTTATCAAGTAATCGCAACGAAAATCCGCCAGAAGTACCAAATCCAGGAATGGCTGGCGGCTCAAAGAATTCAACCTTGCCGCCCAATCCAACTGTCTTATGCTCTAACTCCTCGATAATTTCAGTGACGTTTTGTTTGCGTTCGTCCCAGGGTTTGAGGTTGATCAGGCAGGTCCCCGCATTGGAACCTCGGCCTTCTGTCATGATTTCGTAGCCAGCCATTGACGTGACCGAATCGACCCCTGGAATCGGTTTGACTAATTTTTGCAGCTGGCCCATCACTTTGTTTGTATATTCCAGCGAAGACCCCGGTGGCGTTTGAACGATCGCGTAGATGGTGCCCTGGTCCTCATTCGGGACAAAGCCGGATGAAACCTTTTGGTTCAAGTAGACAATGCCCGCAGCAAATAATCCGACGACTAACAGGCACAGTATCTTTTGAGTGACGATACGATTTAACACCCACATGTAGGCCCGGGTTAACAGCTCGAAACAGGCATTGAATTGACCAATGAACCATTGAAATACGTTGAAGCGAGAGGGCTTGTGTCCGGCATGATTTTTGAGAAACATTGCGCATAAGACAGGCGTTAGCGTTAACGCCACCAACGCCGAAATAATGATGGCGCTGGACATCGTGATAGAAAACTGCCGGTAAAACACTCCTACCGGGCCGGGAATGAATGCTATCGGTACAAACACCGAAATCATCACCATGGTGATGGCTATAATGGCGCCTCCCAGTTCGCCCATGGCTTTTTGCGTCGCCGCAAAGGGCGTTAGCTTCGGGTCGTTTTCCATGTTGCTATGGACGGCTTCAATCACCACAATGGCATCATCGACCACAATGCCGATAGCCAGCACCAGAGCAAATAAGGTAATCAGGTTAATGGACATACCAAACATCGCCAGCACCAGAAAGGCGCCTATTAATGAAATGGGTACGGCGATGACGGGAATAACGGTGGAACGCCAGTCTCCGAGAAACAAAAAGACGACCAGGGTGACCAGAAGGAAAGCATCTCGGAGTGTGTCGATGACTTGCTCAATCGAGGCGTCTAAAAACTTGGAGACATCGTAGCTGTACTCGATTTTTATGCCGTCTGGAAACTGTTTGGAGAGTTCGGCTACTTTCTCTTTGACCTTTTTGATGACTTCCCTGCCATTGCTATTGGTCGTCTGTTTCAGCACGATAGAGGCAGAGGGTTTTCCATCCAGGTTCGTGTAAATGTCATAGAACTCACTGCCCAGCTCCACGGTAGCAATGTCTTTGAGCTTGACCATTTCACCAAACCCGGAGCTTTTGATGATGATATTTTCGTACTGCTCAGGCTCGGAGTAGCGGCCGACATAAGTAAGCACTGTTACAGTCGACTGGGCTTGTTTTCCCGAGCTAATGCCGACCTGTCCGGGGCGCGCAATAATGCTCTGGTCTTTGACGGCGTTGACCACATCGTCAGTAGAAATATTGTAGGCTCGCATGCGATCAGGTTTGAGCCATAGTCTCATGGAATAGGTTCTGCTACCCAACAAGGTCGCGTTCGCAACCCCTGTAATTCGTTGAATCTCCGGTATCAGCTTGGTATAGGCGTAGTTGAACAAGTACTTCTCGTCAAAGCCCTCATTGTCAGAATATAAGCTCACATACATCAGCATGGAGGGCTGCAGGGGTCGAATGATGACACCCTCTCGCTGTACGAGTGCAGGCAACGAGCTCATCATCTGATCTACGCGGATTTTGACGTTAACCACAGCCTGGTTGGGGTCGGTACCCGGTTCGAATACAACACGGATGGTGGCTTCTCCAGCGCTGGTGGCATCGGAGGACATGTAGCGCATGTCCTGAACCCCGTTAATGGCCGCTTCCAGAGGTACCAGTGTCGAGTCGGTAAGGACCTTGGCACTGGCACCAGGATAAGCAATAAAGCAATTGACGACAGTCGGCGCAATATTGGGGAACTGTGAAATAGGAAGCTGCACAATGGACAGGCAGCCGAGGAAAACGATCAGAACCGAGATAACAATCCCGAGTACAGGCCGCGCGAGGATGTTACGGAACATAGCTGGCCCAACCTGAACTACTCTGCATACAGTTTTAAATTCTCAAAAGCAATTTTTGGTTCAATCAGCGTGTAATGAATTTTGTCGCCTTTCTCTAGTTTGTTCTGCCGTTCAAGGAGGAACATCTCATCAGGTTTTATTCCAGAGGAAACAATGTAGATGTTGGGTTCCTCACGGTCGACTTTAATCTCACGCTCGTGAATCACACCGCTTTTATCGACAATTGAAATAAAGCGTTTATCTAGAATTTCATACGTTGATTTTTGGGGAACAATCACCGCCTGACCAATCTTCTTGGGCCATAATATTGTGCCTGTTTGGCCGTAACGCAGCAGTCCGTGTGGATTACTGAAGCTGGCTCGAAAAGCAATATTGCCTGAAGTGCTATTAAAGTCTGATTGAATGACTTCTATCTTTCCAGGTTCAGGATAGATTTGCTTGTCGGCAAGCTCCAGTTGGACGTTCTGCGAACCACCCTTTTGTTTGTTTTGCATGTAGTTCAGGTAGATCGCTTCGGGCACATTGAAGTACACCCAGAGTCGATGGGTATCGCTCAGGGTCGTCAGCAGGTCGTTTTCTTCCAGCAGGCTGCCCAGCCTGATATCACCAAAGCGGCCTATCAGCCCGTCAAACGGCGCTCGAATTTCAGTAAAGCCTAAATGCGTTTTGGCCAGCTCTAGTTCCGCTTTGACTTTATTCAACTTGGCGGCAGACATGGCGGCTTCCGTGGGGGAAATAATGTCTTTTTCGACAAGTGCCTGGTTGTTCTGCAGCTCAATTTTTGAAAGCTCAACCTCTGCCTCTGATTTTTGAACATCGGCCTGGTAGACACTGGGCTTTATTTGAAAAAGCAGTTGTCCCTTATGAACGGACTGTCCTTCGTCAACGAGAATATTTTGCAGGTAGCCCTTCTCTAAGGAACGAATCTCAATGTGCTGTATGGCTCTAATCTGGCAGACATATTCATCATTGAGGGTCAGGTCTTTGACGAGGGGTTTACTGACCTGGTAAGTCGTATGCGATACTTCCTCATCATCATCATTGGGTGCCTGGTCTTTGATAGGGGGTTTCCTGACCTGGAATACCGCCTGCGACGGTTGGCAGCCTGATATAGACAGTGCGAGCAGTAAGGCGCTGCAACACAGTGCCAGTGTATTAAACAGTTTCATCATCCATTGTTTGTTACTTTCACAGTAACCGTCTGTCAGCAGGTATCCTGGTTGATGTTCACGGCTCTCATCACAGATGAGCTAACCGGGAACCAATTAAGCTTCTAAAGTAATCCTATTTTCAATTTGTGCAGAGGGTGTGAACTATCAAGTGTTAGTTTTCATTCACATAGGTTTTGAGTCAGGTTGTCGATGATTGATTGAACCTGTTCATGCGCCAGAGGCGCCGGAATTAATGCGTCATCTGCTGGATTTGATATGCCGACGCTGGAATTGATGAGCCGGCTGTAAAGTACCTGGACCGCTTGCCAGTTGGTGCATTCACCGCTATACTCGATATATCGTTAAAAAAGTTGTCGAGACGGGAAGGTCTCTTAAGGCGCCCCTCCTGGTAGCTCGACAAAAGTATCCGCCCCCCACCAGTATTGGAGGACGACAGATGACGGTATCCAAAAACAAATTCAGCTACGGCAACGAAATTCTTTTCGTAGCGATCATGGTTCTGTTATTTGCGCCCCATGACTACAAACTACCTGGTTTAGGGATTCTCTGCTTTTGCCTGATAATCGCTGCATTCATCGATTGGGAGAAGAATAAGAAGCGCGTCAGGCGAATCACCAGGCGGGTCGCATCTTGCAGTTGTGTGAAAGCGAGAGAGACGATTTCGAACATGCAAGTGCCACAACTGTTTAATTGCACCGTATGCGGCGCGGAAACTACATAAATCAAACTTGTATCCCGGGGTGCAAAGTTAGTCTCGCGAATTAGCCATGAGACTGTGTTTCGGGGGCAGCTTTTTCCTGGCGCGCTTCAGTGTCCACGCGCTTGCCTTTAGGGTTGGATTTGCCACTTGCCAGCATGGCATCGGTCAGGGCATATTTTGCCAGCGGTTCACGGGAATACGGCTTGAAAAACACTAGCTTGTAGCGGCTTTTGACGTTGTCCACGCTAAAGGTGATTTTGTTGTTGAGGTGACTGCCGGGCTCGATTTTGCTGAACCACATGTTCGTATCGCTAAGGGGAGAGCGGAGAAACACGTGTCCCTGCTCGTCTTCCAGACCGATTTCAAAGGTCGAGAACGCGTATTCTGTTTGATTCAAAATGTCCAGCATCAGCGTAATCTCGCTCATTTCGCCTAGTGGGTGACGGTCGACACGCATGCCCGCCACCTTTACCGTCAGACCAGGGAAGCTAAAATCTTCCGCCGTCACATCTGGCATTGTCATGGTGGGCAGATTCAGGGGCTCGTTGAGTTTGATCTGCATTTCAGAGCCGGGCTGTAGCATCACGCTTTTACCCTTCAGCACCAGCGCGGTAGTCAGCCCGGCAGCACCACCGATGGCTGCTCCGCCCGCAAGGGCTGTTCCGTGGCTGGCCGCCGCCGCCGCCAGACCGCCATACTTGAGTACCACCAGTGTGCCAATCACGCCACCAAGAGCGGTATAGCCCGCCGCACGCCCGACGACTTTAGCTGCTGCCTTGGCTTTGGGGTCTCGTGTCGTGCTGTTGCCCTCAATCGGGACTTCACGCCCGTCAGGCGTGATTAGAAAATCAAAGCGTGCGGTGATGTAGCCATTTCGGCCAGCGCGCTTCGGTTCTTCCATGCTGGTCAACACCCCGTGCACCAGAGTGCCATAGGGGAGCACCACCCCGCCATCTACCATTACGTCCTTGCAAATTTTGCCGACAAACTCATCGCCTTTAACGGTCTCACCGGGGGCAATCTCGCTCGAGAGAACCAAATCTAACACCGTGCCGGATTCCACCACACGCAAATCCTCCGTGTTAACGGTCGGGCTCTGCGGGCGGGTTTCTGTCCGCGTAACTGTGCTGCGGAGCACCGGGGCGCCGTCGCCGTCGGCTGGGGTGTCGGCGGACAAGACGGCCAGCGGGGCGCTGGCGCTGAGGGTCAGAAACAGACCCGATGCGCACAGGGCACGGATGACGGGCGAGGGTAAACCGACAACTCCTGGAAGGCTTGCAAACCGAGGTAATTTCCAGACACGGCTCTCAAAGATTTCTTCCATGGGTCTCCAGGGTGAGCGCGAAGTGCAATTATGCCACCGTCCGTAATGAAGGAACAGAAGCGTCAGATTGTGGTCTCAATTACACTTCTGACATCTAAAAGCAGCAGCATCAATAATGCCGTGAAAATCGTGGAGAACGTATGAACTGCCTCAATCGTGCTATGAGAGCCGCCTAAGAATTGGTTGGTTAATAAGGTTGAGCTTCGGGCAAAGCTTAGGACAAACTTGGGGCTATTTACTGTTATGCTGCGAAAGGGTGTACTTTTCAACCGGAAATGGTTGAATGAAGTTCAGAGATCAATAGAATCGCAGCTGGGTCGGCCTTAGCTGAGCTTCACCCTAACGGGATCGTCGGTCTGCCTTATGAGAGAAAATCAGTTACCCGTGCATCACACAGCCGCTGAGGAGACTGGGCGAGTTCGACCAGCAGTAGATTCCGGCGATGGTGGCGTGCATATTCTGAGCGAGCAAGTTGCGGATCTTGCTGTGAGACCAGTGGGCAATTATCTGGCTGATGATTTGACGAACAGCGTGCAGATAACCATGGCACACTGTTCTGCTGCCGGTTCGGCATCAAAGGCACCGGCTGTAGTGGTTGCTCCACGAGCATTGCCAGGTGATTGGAACCAGTACGTAGCTGACGATCCTGAGCGTCAATCCAGGTTGGAGGATCGTGATTCCAAATCAGAAAAATGGCTGCTGGCTGCAGCGGTCATCTCTGTGACGACTCTGTTCACCACTTTATCCACCCTTTCAAATCCCGAACGGGTGCCCAGCTTTGTTGCTCAAACTGTGAAAATCTCGAAGCAGCTGTCGTCTGAGAGCAAGAGAAGGTTTCGCACTACCTTTGGTGGCACCGCTGTTGCAGCGACCGCGACGGCTAGAGTCGGTACTGCCGATGATGCCGCGAAAGCTGGAGTCGGAACTGTCGCCGGTGCCGCGAAAGCTGAAGTCGGAGCTGCTGCCGCTAGTGGTCACGGTGCGACCCCCGGTTCCAACTCCGCGCTTGTCGCCCAACCAAAGGACGAGACGGCTATATCCGGAGTGAATAGCAATTCCGTAGTCCCTGGTGTAGTCATCGCTGATACACCAGACTCAAGGGAGGTCGGACGTCCGGCTGCCCACCATGATGGCTCCACTCGTGGTGAACGTGGAATCATCGCTTCAGGAACTGAAGAAACTGGAACGCACGAGAATTCGCGCGCAATCGAAATGCCAAAAGTTGCAGAAACAAGAACCTCAAAGTTGAAAACAGGCTTCCTGGTACCGCCACCACCGCCGACACCATGTATATTGCCGTCCGCACTTGGTCTCTTCCCTATGCAGTCAGATCAGCAATACCTAGCGGCCCAGCAGCAGTTACAGCAAGCACAAGCTCAGGCTTCGCTTAATACTCATAAACACGCCGGGAACATGACGCAGCAACCGACCGCAGCCTCCGGCAGAACTGAAGGAACTCAATCTGACGCGCTAGTTGACGCCGACCAGAAACTCCAGTCCGCGCTGAACTCGTCGCTACATACCGTGGGCGAGTGGACGCGTTAGCAAGGGCACTAATTCAATTTTGTGCGTAGGTTGGCTGCTGCTCTTGTAACTTTGGTGTTTCACCGTACTGTTGCACATTCGGCTTTTCAGCAGAACTTGGTGCAATCTGCTGCACTGCTGGTGGTTGGCTTGCGTATGCGGGAACCGAAGAGCGTTGGGCTTCAAAAGAAGAAGCTGCTTTGGTTTCCACTGTCGACGTCATGCTGACGGGTTCAATGACTTTCTTCGGAGCAGTATACACGCGGTTAGTGTGCGCTACAGCCGGCGCCAGGGCTTGCAACGGATCGAATGCCGCGGGAATACCAGTTGGCACCATGTAGGGTGTAGGAGGTGGCGGAGGTACAAATCCTCTCGCGCCTGGTGGGCTGTTGAACGCCATCGGAGGCGGGGGAGGTACGAAAAATTCTCCGCGCTGCGAATGGGAAGAATGTGTAATTTGTGTCTGTTCGTGGGAACGCGTCGACCTGCTGTGCACTTTCTTCGTTGATGCTTTCGCACTTTCATTGTTCACAACGCTTACCGGTGGCGGCTCCGGAATCGTATCGGCATTCGCTCTCGCTGATGTAAGAGACACCGTTGGAACTTTGGCGGAGGCTACTTTTGGCGCAACCTTTGCGGCAGCTGGCTTGTTCAGGGCATTGACCGTAATCTGCTTGCTCATTTGCAGCTTCTGTAAAATTCCGAGCTGATCGTGGACCTGCCCGGTTAGTACAAGCATTCCATAGCAAGCAGCGCCGAGCATGAATGTCATCGCGAACATAATCGCCGGCAGCTGGTTTGATTCCCGTTGATTGACCGAGTATGTGCGAGGTTCGTACATATAAGTATTGAAAGGCGCGAAATTGGTTCTGCGACCACCGCCGCCACCACCAACGCCAGCTAGTGCCGGTTGGTTCTCATTGAAAAAACTAAGCGACAGTTGAACGTTCGTACCGTCTGCCAGACGCAACGCCAGTTTGGACTCGGTATCTTCTCCCTCTTCGCCGATGGGACCGGACGTCTGTGCGTCCATCATCATGATCCGGTTATTGCCCGGCCTACCGACACGTTTTGCGAATCTGACTTGAACGCTGGGCGCAAGTTCATGTGGATTGTCTAGAACCTGCTGGACGAGTTCATCTCGATGGACGAGCTCGTTCTGTTGATCGGAAACCTCAGGAACGGTTAGTTGATTGTTTGTCATTCAATTACACTTCAAAAGGACGCGAAACGCCCTGCCCGATAGCCTATGCGACATGCTCAATATTCTTACGAGGGCAAAAAAATGAACTTCTCGAATGTATTTCGCAGTGGTTGCTGAAATACACGTGTGTGCTCGGAAGAGATCGAACTTGTCAACATTATATACCCATCGATATAAAAACTTGCATGCGTTTTGGAATTATCGGCTGGAAATATTGATGTGTGTAGAACTTGTGTAGTCCTGCCTGAACACGAAGTGACTGTTCTATACCCTTTTGAAGCACTGCATCTGGTGCCGCGGACTTGACTTGTAAATCGCCTCAAACCCCGTAAGTTTAGGTGTGGTGCTGGGTACATAATCGTAGAATCTGGCAGAATGGAACTTCAAGACCAGGTTGTTTGTTCGCACGGTGGATATTATCAGCTGCTGAGTTCGTTAAGCCTGGTGTTGAGGACCTTAGTTTGGATAAGCTGCTTCGAGCTGCATTAGTGTTTCTAGCTGTAGCCGTACTGACTGTCGGTCCCTGGACCTCAGTCCGTGGTTGGTTGAATGCTTGGGCTGCTTCGCCTCCACCGTCAGTGGATGTCCTCATCGTGCCTGGAAAGTCAGTGGGGCAAGTTTCGATTGGAATGACACCTGCGCAGGTGGCTGAGGCGCTGGGCAAACCCGAGCGTGAAGAGCCAGGCATGTGGGTTGAATACAAGGAAGGCAACGCGCCATTGCATATATTTTTCCGGCGTGGGAAAGTGACCGAGATTCGCTTTGGTTCGAAGAAATATCGCACTGCCGAGGGCATTTCGCTGACCACCTACGCCCAGAAAAAGTATCATGATGAATTCGACTACGACCGGTTGCAATTCAAATTCATGAATACACGTGCCCATTTAAAAGCGGGCGGCTTTAACATCTATAAGTTGAATCTCGACAGCACTGATCCAAAAAGTCCCGTCGAGACTTTGGGTCTGGTATACGATCAGATTCCTTTGCACGAAGCTGTCTTCATCGAAGGGCAAGCGGACAACGGTTGGGAAAAGTGGGATGGATCTTCAGCCACGTTGTGGGATAAGTTCAAATCTCACGGCCCGGCTTTGATGGATCTGCCGGAGTAGAACATTTTCAGAATCTAGCTTTCCGCTTCTTGTAACTTGCTTGTCACCGTATGTGATGGCGCAAATAGAATGTAAACGGCAGCATTTACACTTGCCAATGCCAGTATAACCGCGTACGCAAGAGTATGGTGGCTGGGAGCTGTAATCGGTTCGGCAATCAATGCCTGGTGTGTTAGCAGTGCAATTACACCCAAATACGTTAGGCCGATGTTTCCGATCAGTAATTCCTTGCGGAGGATCGAAACATTCGGAAGCAACTTCATAACAATAAAGGCAAGAACGGGAAAGAACTGCAGCGCGTGAATGCCGACGAAATGAGCGACTCGCAAGTCACCAGAGACTGTGCTCCAACCCAGGAAGGGAATACCGGAAGATGTTTGTTGTAAGCTGATAGACGCCTGGTGTAAGTTCGTGGACGCTTGTTGTAAGCCAGTAGATGTCTGGTGTAAGCTCGTGGAAACTTGATGAACAATTATGTGCTGCATTGCAACTGGTGCGAGCATCATGAACCCTGGTATGCAACCGATTACGCTGAGAAGCACTCCCCATCTCAATGCACAACCGAGGACGGCGGGAAGATTTGGTTCTCGAAGCAACAGAAAGAAGACCACCACTATGCTAAAAGCCACAGGCAGAATTGAAATTGCTGCCAGCCAGGCCATTCCATTGTCGAAGCTGCTGCCCATGTTGAAATGGTTGGGAGCGCCTCGCATCACCTGAATTATGATTATTGATAATTCGGCGATGGAACCAGACAGAGCTGCTCTACAGGTTCTTCGGAAAGCGTGGGTATGATTTGTCAGGAATTGACCGAGCCAGAAAAGGGTCACTCCAAAAATGGCTAGCGATGCACTGAACTTTACCGGCTTTATCCAGGGATGTTCTCCCAGTACCATCCGCTGATCGAAACAGAGTCCGAACATCGAGACTATCAACACCGAGACACTGAACACGATCAGCGCTGTGAGAGAACGGTTGCTTTTCCAGCATCTGATTAAGCATTTGCCGAACACGTTAGGAATGTGCGTCATTTTTATACGCTCGCGAAGATAGAGCCACCTGTCACGCAGATCAGACAGCTCGCGGTTCGTACTATTGATTTAATTTTCCAAACTGCTTTTGCGCAATTCGGAGGGTCACAAACTTAACTACGTAAGTTGCATCCAAAAAGTTCAAGGCGAAAGATTAAACTTGAAAAGCGCGGCACGGGCGAGGTCAGCGTTTGATCATTCTTACCATTGCACGTTTGGCAAGCCTGCAGCGATGGCTCGGATGCGTACGAGCAGACCGGTCGCCCAGGCCTGTTTTTCTTCATCTGAACCGATGTATGCGCTCATATAATTTTCTCTGGATCCGCCGGTTTGCTGCTTCATTGGAATTTCTTTGATCAACCCGACTCGCTCAAGCAGCCCGTAAAATGGAAATTTCGCTAAATAGGCGATAGATTCTTTACCATACAGAGGACCTTGACTATGGTGAACAAATTCGTGATAGATATTCTCGGCTGTTGCGGAATCTACTTTGGGGGAGTCGCCTAGCCCGACCTCTAAATGCTTCCCTATTGTTTGTCCATGCCGAGATGCGGAAACGTACACAGAGTTGACTGGTGGAATACCTATATCCGAGGCAAGTCCGTTAATTTCTGCTGTCAGCTTTTGGTCTGCTGTGGTTTTTTCGGGTGTCCATCGTGCACTTTGGGAGACCTTGGAGTATTCGGTGAGCGCCTTTTGTAGCGCAGCGTTTTCTGGCAGGTTTAATAGCGGTTCGACACTGCGGTCATATAGAACCTGCTGCAGCGACATATCCTTGAAGGCGGGGTTAACTGACATCAAATCTTTGATTTTGCTCGCTTTGTTTAAAACGGGCTCTTGAGTCAGTCTGTAAGCGTTAATAGCGGCGGTGTTTTCGCTGCTGGTCAGGCGTCCAAGAAAGGCATCGATATTGGAGTCCTGACCGAGATCTTTATGTGCCACTCTTCGCACAGCTTGGATAACTGCTGGGCGCTGCTCCGGCATCCAATCGGAAAGGCTCAAGTTTATTGAATCTTTGTCTTTCCACGCCAGACTTTTTAGCTCTTCGTACTTTGGTGGTTTGGGTACAAGGTTCTTATTGGCGAGCCAGGTTAAAATTGGTGATCTTATATCACCGATGTTTGAATCGTAAACATTAGCTGACCAATCTTCCGTTGTGTATGCACTACCTTTGATACCATCTCCGGTCGCTTGAATGGTCCGTGGTGCTCTTGGAATGCTGTGGTCTATTGCAGCCAAGCCGGCGCCAAAGATCGCGTTTTGAAGTATCGCTGATCCGGTCGCTTCCGCCGATGCGATTTGTCCTTTTGATATCAGGGAATCTAGATTCACTCCTACTCCCCCGCTCAGAGCCCCTGCCGCGGCATTTACGCCGGCGTCTTGCCAGAAACTTCTGAAGCCGGGGCGACCAAGAAATCCGAACTCGGCTGCTGTTCCGGTAACTCCCCCAAATGCGGCAAATGAGGCGCCTTCACTAACGATGCCTGCTAGTTTTTCCCGCGCAAAGTTATTGTCATTTACTGGCGTCAGAGCACCACTAACCGCTCCGGATATGCCCATCTTCAGTGCTTCACTGTTTTTGGTGCTAAACGCATTGAGGTGACCAAGTCCGGAGACGTTTCCCACGGCTCGATTAATCAGCCAGAACTCACCGACCTTACCCACCATCTTGCCGGTCTGGAATGCCGCACTCGACTCGACCTCAGGTTCAATTTGCGTTGGCTTTATGGGCTGACTTGAAAAACCTGTATGGTATGCAATCTGACGAATAGCATCGAGCGGCTCCTCTACGAGTCCTTTTTCCAATCCTATTGCAAATGATCTTGATTGCGCGCCGATGTCCATGACTGGTCCGATTCGACCGCGCACAATACGTTTGCTTGTATGCGATCTGTGTTGACTTGTCGCAGACTTTACGGCAATGAGATTGCAAAGTTGGTACAGAAGACCAGTTTTTATTTATGGGGGCGTCCAGCCATGGGCATCAGACCCTGGGTGCGCACCGGCACTTCTCGAACATTTGCTCCAGTGTGGGGCGCTTCGATCATTTTGCCGTTGCCGACATACATAGTGACGTGGTGAATGCTGCCGCCGTCGTTGTAGAAAAGCAGGTCTCCCGGTTTCAGTTGTGAAAGGGGTACGTGTTCCACATGCGCCGTGTCGTGATACTGCGCATCGGCATTGTGCGGTAGGTCTACGCCAGCCTGTTTCCATGCCCACATTGTCAGTCCGGAGCAGTCGAAGGCTTTGCCTGGCGATGCACCAGCCCAGACGTATGGCACCCCGAGCTGGCTTTCGGCAGCTTTTACGACTTGTTCAGTGGTGGCATCGCCGGCTTCGTTGCCGAATTCACCTGTGTAGTTTCCAGCTTCGGGTTCGGTTACGCCAGCGCCGGAGTCACCGCCGCCGCCGCCACCGCCGCCGCCGCCGCCGCCGTCACCGCCGTATCCACCGCCGCCGCCGCCGCCGCCGCCACTTCCGCCACCACCGCCTGAACCAGCGTCAGATGATCCATTCGGGTCGATCCATGGTTTTGGTCCGTTCGAGTCGCTTCCGCTGTTGGAATCAGATGGGGGTGGGAGGGGAGGAGTCTCCGGTAGAGGCTGCCATGTGAACTTGCCGGGCGCGGGCGAAAGGATTTGCAGCTTGGATGGCTTTAATTCCTCATTGATTGCATCGAGAAATTTTTTGAAATCCTCAGGCGTTTCATTGCGCTGTAGTTCAGCGAGCTGCGCCCAAATCTTCGTCATGTCGCCGTTGGGATTTTTGGCAGCATCTTTGATGTCGCTGGCGAGCTGCTTCGTGTTGACGACTTCAAAGCCTTCGGGATGCGCGGCGTTTTTGTCCGTATCTACAATCTGAATTTCCGGCAGCAATCCCTGTGAGTGAAGATCCTTATTGATCTTGATCAGATCCTGAGTGAAATTGGCACTGTCAGTGGTTTTCAGGTCGGATAACTCTTTCCAGATTGGGCCGAGATGGTCCAGGTCTTTGAACTGCACCTGATTTGACTGGAAATCCTTTTCCAGTTGGTTTATCTGGTTTGCCGGAGACATTGACATGACTAGTAATTCCAGGCGAAGGGATCTTGCGCCCGTTACTTAAACTCTGTCCGCAAGCGGTTCGAGTTATGTACGGACGTTTTCCTGAGTGCGCAAAGGCGCAGCAGGTCGGCGTTATTTGATATATGGGCTAGTCAAATATATGTCTATTCAGAGGTCTTGTCAATCAGAATTTATCTATTCGGCTGCCTTAAATCCCGTCCTAATTAGCCGTTGGCCGCTCGTTACTGTTACAACGGAAGCTAATGCAGTTTCCGAGCACCAGGAAACCAGGAAAAGGCAATGAGCGTGTATCCCGAAGAACATCGAAACTCTATCCCTACCAGACAAAGCGCCATGATCTTTCGCTTAAAGACTCATGTTTTGCAGACTGGTCGTTTCGTCAAAAATATTCTGGACAAGGCGCATGTGGAGCACAAAATTGCGCCTGTGGATGGCGATTTGACCGTTGTTGGCGAGTCGTCAACTCCCCTCTGGACGGAGATAGATCCGTCCGAGCGGAATTTGCAATTGGGGAAGGTACAGAATCTGCGCACTGCTTTGCGGAAATTGAACGGCGTCAGAGTTCCTGCCAATCAGACTTTCAGCTTCTGGGCACAGCTTGGCGCACCGACTCGTGCTCGGGGATACGTCGCCGGTCGGGAATTGCGTGAGGGGTGCATCGTTCCCAGCATCGCTGGTGGGCTCTGCCAGCTTTCTAATGCGCTTTATGATGCTGCATTACAGTCTGGTTTCGAAATTTTGGAAAGACACGCACATTCTCAGGTGGTACCAGGTTCGGTGGCGGAGCATGGCAGAGATGCCACCATATTTTGGAACTATGTAGACCTGCGATTTCGTTCAACGCAAGATTTCGCCATCGAAGCCTGGATGACGGATGAAAAGCTGATTGTCAGATTTCGTGCCGCTAAACCCGCTCCGAAGCTCGCTGCCGAGCCTGTCAAATCGATGCTGGCCATTCTGCCGATTTCGGATCATTCTTCGCCGAACAGTTGCATGAGCTGTGGCGTCATCGATTGCTTCCGATCGCCGAAGCTATCTGTTCTTTCGCCTGCTAGTCGCACCGCGTTTCTTGTCGATGAATACTGGCCCGAGTTTGATGCATACATCGGTCAACACAAGACTGCAAACGATTGTTTGATGTTGCCTATCGACGGCACCAAATTCAACAAAGCTAATTACAAGTGGACTACGCAAGGGTTTGCCGAATACAAGGAACAGCGGGTCTTTACTGCTCTGCGTTCCTTCGAATCGCGTTCACTTGCCCAACAGGGTGCCGAGCGCCAGCGCGCGTTGCTTAAGCAACAGAAGCGTCTGGCAAAAGCTTATGCCAGATCAATCGATTACCACATTACGCATCTTGTCGTAACCCAGAGTCTATTGCCGTACTTGTGGGATGAAGGCGTTCTCGGGGGCCGCACTTTCGATGTTCTGATGACCAGTTTGCCGCTCGCTAAGTTGCACGAGCGTCTTGACGGTGCCCAGTCCATGCATCCTAAAAGCCCCACATTGGGTGATTTTAGGGCTGATCAATCGATTGTAGCGTCTGAGACGAAGGCTTTGCGTCAGGCTCGGCGCATCATCACACCGCATTCGGAAATTGCTTCACTGTTCGGTGACCGTGCTGAGCTGCTGAATTGGGTGATGCCTGAGATGAAGCCGCAGACAAAGTTGGGCACCAAAATTGTCTTTCCCGCATCGACGCTGGGGCGCAAGGGTGCTTACGAGCTGCGAGATGTGGCGCTTAAAATGAATTTGCCTGTTGCCCTTGTTGGACCAAATTTGGAAGGCGATGATTTCTGGAAAGGCGTAAAAGTTGAGCGACTGAACAGCGATAATTGGCTGGATGACGCTGCGATGGTGGTGCTGCCGGCATGGGTCGAACAAAGACCCCGCCGTTTGCTTGAAGCAATCAGTCGGGGTATTCCCGTAATAGCGTCACGAGCCTGTGGTCTGGAAAAAATAGCGCAGGTGAAGTCAGTGAGAACGGGTGACGTTGCAGCGTTGTGTGCGGCGATGAAAGAAGGAATTCTAGAGCGTCATTCGATATCGACAGGATGCTCTTCCAAGTAGTCGCCTGCAACTTTTTTGCCACGTCGAGTCAAAAAGATCAGGTCCTGGTCATATGGACTCGCACCCATCAAACATTGCTGCGCCAGCCAACCGAGCGCCTCTTCGATAGCGTGAGAAACGGCATGATGGAAATCAGGATGGTAGTGAGAGGCAAGAGTTTTGGAAATTTCCTTACGTTTGATTTCCGATCCTTCGCCGCTATGGAGGACATGTAAGACGTGTTTCCCAAGCTCTTCCGGCTCCAGTTCAACTACCTTTTGCGGATCAGGAATAACGTCTTTGAGTGATTTCATTTCTCCTCCAATCTTCTCGTTGTGGTGACAATTTGTATTTGTTCTTGAGCAGTGAATCTTTGCCTTACTTGTGACTGCACTTTAAACAGAAATCGAAAGCATTGTCCCACGGCTCGTTGCAGCTCGGGCAATTTTTTTGTGCTGTTGAGCTGTTGGTGCCACCTCCGTTTTCGGTGACATGTGCATCGCCGTTTCCGGTGGCATGTCCCGTGCCATTGGCAGTGGCACTAGATTTCGCATCGTCGGTGGCACTGGCTTTGACGTTGGCTTCTGCCAGGGACATCTCCGGTTCGCTGCCTAGATGCGTTAGATGGTCGACTACATGTTCCAGTCCATCGTGAACTAATTGAACGGCCTTTTTTTGTTCGCTGACTGGTTCCGCTGTTGTTGCCGAGGTTGCTGATGATGCCTTTGATGCGGCGCTTGAACTTGATGAGGGAGTTGATGTTAGCGAGGCGCTGCTGTTTGAATCTTGAGCCTTTTGGGCTTCCAGCGCTTGCAGTTTTTTCTTTTCTCGAATTGCCTGAATTAAAAGAATGATGCTAACTACAAGCGCTATATGGAATCCAATAATGATCAGTTCCATGGTCCGATGTACCTCGCTGTGCTATTCGCCCAATCCAAATGCATCATGTATCACTCGTGCTGCTGCGTCTGCCTGAGTTGCTGCCACAACGCAGGTCAGTTTCTTTTCGCTTCCGGAAATCATTTTGATGTTGATCTTGTTTTGTCCCAGAATCGTGAAGAGCTTGGCCGCAACGGCAGGCTGACCGGCCATTCCGCTGCCGATCAAGCTGACTTTGGCGATGTCATTGTCGAAGATGACGCCCTTGGCACCCAGACGTCCTGTCATCTTCTCAAGCGCGTCGATCGTTTCATCAAGGTCTGAGGAGTTGACCGTGAAAGTCATGTTGTTCAATCCAGCTGTAGGATACAGTGCTTGCATGATCATGTCGATGACGATGTTTTTGTTGGCCAGGGCTTGCATGATCTCGCCCGCGATACCAGGCACGTCGGGCACGTCCATGATGCAAACACTGGCTTGATCCTTATCAACGGCAACGCCGCTGACTGTGCGATAAACCTCCATGTCCTCTCCTCCGTCAATGATGGTGCCGTTGTGTTCTGGTTTAAAGGTGTTGCGAATTCTCAGTTTGATATTGTATTGGCGTGATAATTCAACAGCGCGTGGATGTATGACTTGAGCGCCCAGTCGCGCCATCTCTACAACTTCGTCATAGGATATCCGTTTCAATAATTGTGCTTTCGGTATGACGCGTGGGTCAGCTGTGTAGATGCCATCGACGTCAGTGTAGATATCGCATTCAGGCAAGCCGAGTGCGGCTGCCAGCGCCACTGCTGTCGTGTCGGAACCGCCCCGACCGAGTGTAGTCACGTCGCCGTTTGGAGTGACGCCCTGAAAACCAGCGACGACTATAACGTCATTGTCTCGGAAAGATTCCACCAAAGTTTGTTTTCTGATGTCGACGATGCGTGCCTTGTTGTGCACGTTTTCAGTAAATATTCCGACCTGCATGGCCGTGTAAGAGCTGGCTTTGATCTTCATGTTGCGCAGCACCATAGCCAGAAGAGTTATGGAAATCTGCTCTCCTGTCGCTAGAAGATGATCCAACTCGCGCTGGTCTGGTCGATTTGAGGCTTGATGAGCCAGTTTGAGAAGGTAGTCGGTGGTGTCGCCCATTGCCGAAACCACAACAAGGACGGGACCCTCTTGCAAGCGCGTTTTTACAATCTCTGCAACGTGTTGAATACGGGCGATGTTCTTCACGGATGAACCGCCAAATTTAACAACACTGATGCGTTGGCTGGCGGGCAGTTCGATTTGCTCGGTGCTTCTGATAGCACTCAATGCAGGGCTGTTAGACTGATTGGAGTCCGTCATGGTCCACCTCCAAATTTAAAATTGCCGGACTGTCTGACTGTTCCGACTGCCACGATTTAAGCAGATCGCTAATCTCTGTTTCGTTGCGCCGATGGTAGACAATCATTACCGAAGAACCTGCACCGCTCAAAACGATGCCGATCACCGGTGCGTTGCGGAGATGCCGTCGCAGCGATCCGAGTTCAGGAACGAGTGAAAGTCGATAAGGTTCGTGCAAAGTGTCGATCATGGCTTCACGAGCCAGTCGTTCATCGCTGCGCGCTATGGCAGCCACCAGCATGGCGGTGTTCTGTACGTTAGATACCGCATCTGACATTGCAATGGTCTTGGGCATTACTGCCCTCGCTCTGGTGGTGGAGAGTTCGTAGGTCGGCACAATCACCGTTGTTTTCCAATCTCGTGGCCAATCGAGTTTTTGAAAAACCACTTTACCCGATCGCGCGTGTGTGCTGGAAATAGTCAACCCGCCGAACAGTGATGCGGAGAGATTGTCAGCGTGACCTTCGTAGCGACAAGATTCGCGTAACAAGTCTGATTTGTCGACAGGTCGCTTGCTGAAGTAGTGGGACGCATAGGCGGCGGCTAGAATGGCTGTAGAGCTGCTTCCCAGCCCTCGTCCAAGTGGAATGTCTGTAGTGATTTCCAGGCGCATGCGGTCGAATTTTTCTTTTTCATCAGTCCAGAGTTCGCCTAGAATGCGATAGGCGAGATTGCTTTTGTCGGTCGTCAGTGCGCAACTGTTGTCGTTTCCGAACGTTATTAAAGGCACGCTCGGATCATTTTTTTTAAGCAGCTTGAATTTGATTTTTGAATGCAGGGTGAGCGCCAGTCCAAGCGTGTCGAATCCGGGTCCGAGGTTGGCTGTGCTGGCGGGCACGCTGACGACAATTTCTTTTTCGACGAGATCAGTCATTTCTGGTTTGAGATCAGACGCAACGAGGGTCACAATCTTAGAACCTCCTTCAATGCCTGGAACGTAGCCGGTACAGGGGTTAAGTCGACTTTGCTCACTTTCAGCGGCGTGTCGGGGTCTTTCAGACCATTACCAGTTAAAACGCAGACAGCGGTTCCCTCACCAGATATGGTGCCTTTTTTGAGGCTTTTGATCAGTCCGGCAAGGCTTGCCGCACTCGAGGGCTCACAGAAGATGCCTTCAGTACGAGCAACTAACTGATAAGCATCGAGAATTTCGTCGTCGGTGACTTCGTCTATGAACCCTTCAGATTCAGACGCTGCTCGCTCAGCTTCTTTCCAGCTGGCAGGATTGCCTATGCGAATCGCTGTGGCAATTGTTTCCGGGTTCTCGAAAATTCTCTTGTGCACGATTGCCGCCGAGCCGGCCGCTTCGAATCCACACATTTTTGGCAGTGTGTTCGAGCGTCCGCTTGATTTTCCGAGTTTGAAGCCTCGCCAGTACGCACTGATATTCCCGGCATTGCCTACTGGAATGCAGAGATAATCCGGCGCGCCTTCAAGTTGCTCGATAACCTCGAGACCTGCAGTCTTTTGACCTTCGAGTCTATATGGATTGATCGAGTTGACGATAGTGATGTTGCACTTTTCACCGAGTTCTCTGACTAAATCGAGAGCCTGGTCGAAGTTGCCATCCAGGGGAACGACACGCGCGCCGTAAAGTATCGCCTGGGCGAGTTTGCCGAGTGCGACTTTGCCGGCAGGCAGAAGCACGTAACACGGCAGTCCGGCCTTAGTCGCGAAAGCTGCAGCTGACGCACTTGTGTTGCCCGTGGAGGCGCAAATAACGGCGGTGGCTCCTTCTTCCACGGCCTTGGACATTGCCAGGGTCATACCTCTGTCTTTGAAGCTGCCGGTCGGATTGAGACCTTCCAGTTTGAAGTGGATCTGGAGC
Source organism: Candidatus Melainabacteria bacterium (assembly GCA_003963305.1). Taxonomy (NCBI): domain Bacteria; kingdom Bacillati; phylum Candidatus Melainabacteria; species Candidatus Melainabacteria bacterium. The sequence goes on from RXJR01000018.1 coordinate 125,404, forward strand.
TCAGGAAAACCCAGATGTTTGGGAAGATTTACCGCTTTCACCAGCGGCGTATTACCTTCGCCCAGCGAGATGATGGGAGTTTCAGCCGTAATGGGAAGAAATTCGCGATATTTTTCAATCAGTGCAATTGGTTTAGCCATTAGCGACCTGCCGGTTGAAAAATGCGAATCTTACTTTCCAGTTTGCGCAGGAAATCACACTTAGCCAGCTCGGCAAGGGCGGTTTCCATTTGCGAGTTCTTCACTTCGTGGGTGAATATGACGATTCTTGCGCCTGATTCTTCTACGCCGCGTTGAAAAATACTCTGAATGCTGATTTTGTGTTCACCAAATATGGTGCCAATGCGACCGATGACGCCGGGCGTGTCGTTGACGTCGAAACGCAGGTAAAATGGGCAGCTCCAGTCACCTGGCGCGGCTGTGACGGCCCATTCCGGTTCTATTTCCGGTTGGAAGTAAGTGGCAAAGTCAGGCAGTTGCAATGCGCTGGCCAGATTGATGGTGTCTCCCACGATGGCAGAAGCGGTCGGCATCTGACCGGCACCGGGACCGACCATGACGATTTCGCCGACGGCGTCGCCTGATACTACGATGCCGTTGTTCGAGCCCGATACGGACGCGAGAGCATGATTGAGCGGCACCAACATAGGATGTACGCGCACGTCAATTGCGCCTTTGTCGGCTCGGCGGGTGCTGCCCACCAGTTTGATGCGATATCCGAATTCTTGAGCCTGAGCCATATCTTCAGCCGAGACGGCGCGAATCCCTTCGCGATAGATTTCCGTGGGCTTTGCAAATCGTTGGTAGGAAAGCGCTGACAGAATCGATAATTTGTATGCGACGTCGTGTCCGTCCACATCATTAGTCGGGTCGGCTTCGGCAAAGCCCAACGACTGGGCTTTCTCCAGTGCCGCCGCGTAACTTTCTTTGTCCTCTTCCATTTTGGAAAGAATGAAATTGGTCGTTCCGTTCAAAATGCCTGTAACGCATGAGAACTTGTTGGCTTCCAGCCCTTTGCTGATTGTGGAAATCAAGGGCACGCCGCCTGCGACTGAAGCTTCGAAAAATATAGCCACGCCTTTCTGTTTGGCTAACTGAAAGAGCTCCGGTCCGTGCTTTGCAAGTACTTCTTTGTTGGCTGTGACAATATGTTTGCGTTTGTCGATGGCGCGTTTGATGTAGTCGAGCGCTGGTTGTTCGCCGCCCATGACCTCAATGAGAATTTCGATCTCGGGGTCGTCAATAACTTCCGCGACGTCTGTGGTCACCGGGCAGGCAGGGCGAACCGTGCGTTCCTTTTGCAACTCTTTTACTGCGACTTTCTTCAAAGTCAAGTGGCGCTGCTGTTCAAGCAAACGCACTACGCCGGTACCTACGGTACCCAGACCAATCATTCCAACTACAACTCTACCCATGTGCTCCCCGCGGTCGATTCCGGGTGCCCATTATTCCATAGATTGAAGGACCTGAAAGGCAGCGCACGGCTGAAAAAGTACGAAACTACACATCTGTATCCGACCGCTGGAACGGCAGTAGTGCTTGTGGGGCTCGATCGCTCGATCCTCAGGCGATCAGTGCTGCCTCGATGGTCAGCCCGGGACCGAATCCCAGCACCACATAGGGAGGCTTTTGCCCGCTTCTTAGCAGGTGTTTGAGGATAAAGAGCACCGTTGGCGATGACATGTTGCCGCACTCCGAGAGGATTTGTCTTGATGCTTCAAGAGAATCAGCCGGCAAATTGAGTGCGTTTGCCACTGCTTCAAGGATACGTGGACCGCCGGGATGAACGGCCCAGCCGCTGATCTGGTCGATGCTGAGGTTGTTCTTTCTGAGCCATGTCTCCATGAATCTAGGCAGGTTGGTTTCGATAATCTCGGCGACAGTTTTGTCCAGACTCATAACGAAACCGTTATTTCCAATTTTCCAGCTCATGATATTTTCTGTGTTTGGTATTACATATGATGCGGCGTCGGCATACATGCAGGGCGCCCTATTATCCCGATTTGCCATGGTGCGATTTCCGGTCAGCACCAGTGCAGCCGAACCATCTGCAAATAGTGCGTTTGAAACGACCAGATCTTTTGACCAGCCGTACTGGAAGTGCATCGAACAAATTTCTGTCGCACAAATAAGCACAATGTTATTCTCTGATTCTGAACAATAGCCATTGGCTGCGCGCAGAGCGTTAAGCGCTCCGTGGCAGCCCATGAAGCCAATATGCGTGCGCTGCACATCTGGGGTGAGGGACAGAGTTTTAACCAGTTGAATGTCAAAACCGGGAGCGAAGAAACCAGTGCAAGACACTGTGACTAGATGTGTGATTTCTTTCGCGTTCAGTCGAGCATCGTTTAGAGCTTCCATGCAGGCTCTTGTAGCCAGAGGTCCAGCTTTGGTTTCATAGATTGCCATTCGCTCGGCCGTGGATGGACCAGTATCACATGCGGTGCTGAGTGGTTGAAAGAAATTCGCTTCAGGGTGTTGATCGAGTTGCGCTTGCAGTACTGTGGAGCGTTTCTGCACACCTGACTTTAGATATACTTCTTCCAGAACGCGCATTTGTCGTGGCGTCTGGCAGCACAGATCTTTTGCCAGCACAAGAGCATCTTCCTGACTGACTATTGCGTCTGGTAGTGCTGTTCCCAAACCGATTATTGTTGACGACATAGCTCTGCCCTTATTTCCCCATCAGCTGCAGGTATGGTTACCTTGCGGCTTACGTCCTGAATAACTAGATTCGCCAGTGCCGGAAACGAGGCGATTAGCGGTAGTGCACAACGCCTGATTGCGTCTTTTCGCAATGCGTGAGCGATGAGGCGGCTTCTCTTCTGTCGAAAAGACAACATCGTTTCATGCTTCTGTTGCCACTTGCGAATCAAGTAAGGCGACCAGCAGTTGATTGCTTCTGCCGCGAGATCGGCTACTCCAACCGCCGATGTGAGCGCCCATGCGATGCCTTCACCGGTGAAAGGTTCGGCATATCCACAAGCGTCGCCTATGACGAATATACGTTCTGCTGCTATTTCTTTGCGCCTGCGGGTCAGTGACTCAGTGCCGTTCCACTGTGCGGTCATCAGAGCTTCGGGCACTGGCAAGCGGCTGCTTTTGATGATTTCGATGCAAGCCGCAGCCGGACCACCGTACTTTCTGGAATATTGTCTGTCAAGCGCCGCAGCCACATCTATACGCCCGTCTTCCAGTCTTACCAGTCCGACATAGCCATCGTGTGCGCAGACCATGTAGATGCATCCCGGCTCATAGAAATCTGGTCCTTCATCGATTATTGTTCCGCATCCGAATCGGGAAGTGGCTTCAGTGACGAAATCCAGCTCGTTAATCTGGTTAAGCGAGTGACCTCCCAGTCCATCGGCTACAAGTACTACTTTGGCGCTGAAGGTCTCTTTCGCGTAGCCGTTCTGTAATTGAACTATTCTTTCCGATGGTGTTGTCTGCAGGACGGTTGCCGTGGTTTCGGAAAGGAAAGTGACACCACTTCTTATTGCAGCGTTTGTAAGGGCGTTGTCGAATTGGCTTCTGGATAGAGAAAAGCCGCCCGGAAGTTGCACGTTGGCCTGTTGCTCTTTCTCGAATAATTTTAGTTTTGACAGTGAAACTGCATTTTGGTCTTGCAGGATATAACCGAGGGAACAGCTTTCGAGAATATTGACTGCGGCTAAATTGATGCAACAACCACATACTTTTGATCGTGGAAATTTTGCTTTATCGACAAGAAGAACTTTGTTGAATTTCTGTGCCAGGAGATAAGCTGCCAGCGCGCCGGATGGTCCTGCGCCAATGACAATGGCGTCCCACTCTTTGCCGATGTCGAGCGGTGATCGTGCCGTATTGAAGTCAGGCATGACGCTTCCAGGTGAGTGTTTGTCGACAGGGGGGACATTGATTCACAACGCTTCCTTTGAGACCGGCTTGCTCTGCCATCTCGAGTAATTCGGAGCTTGTATATGAGCCACGCACAGAGACGGGACCGTCATAGTGCACAATCGGTGATCGACTGAACAAGCGCGTTGCAAGCCAGACGAGCGCGTAAGATATCTCGCTGCGTACCAGATCGTTGACGAGCACCAATTGCTTTGCCGCAACTGACATTTTTTTGAGCAAATCGGTTACGTCGGAAGGGTCCAGGTGGTGAGTAAACAAGTTTGTCATAACTACATCGAATCCTGGCGGAATCTGATCTTGAAGAGCGTTGAGCTGAATGAATTCAATTGCAGCACCTTTCTCTTTTGCGTACGAGCTGGCGTATTTTATCGATGATGGGCTGACGTCGGACCCTGTGATTGCCACATTTAGCTTTGCCGCAATTGCTGTTTTGTAGAGGGCAACCGGAATGTCACCGCCTCCAGTGGCGATGTCGAGGATGCGCAGAGGCGTGCCGTCAGCATTTTGCTTTGCCAGAGGGCTTATTTGCTCCCACAGCGAAGCAGCACTTGTGCTGAAGAAATTGAGACGTTCGAGACCTTTTAGAGCTTCCGCATGGCTCGAATAATCGAGCGCAGGATCATCCATAAGTTCAGCCACGCGTTTGCGGGTTAGCATCAGTGAGCACGCCTTATGAATGTGGTCGAGCTGCAAGCACTTCTGTGTGGACTGGCGCGTCGGTGCTTCGTCGACAATTGTACTACGGGCTGCTATTTGCAAGCTCTAAGAGGCTACCACCAGATTTGATTTTTTGTGCCGAACTGGTGGACAATTGACTCTTCGGTTGGGCAACTTTCTGAGCGTTTTTTCAGGTTCGTTGATGAAGTTCCGGCATCTGAAATTTTTTCTGGCATTGCTTTTGGCAGGACTGTCGACGCTGCAAGGCTGTCTGGCCGCCGATCTCTTTGACACGTTGTCACCGATGGCTAAAGAAGTTGCTAAGGACATCGGCCTGACTCAACACATCGTCAACATTCAGGATCTGCGCGCTAAGGCGGCTAATCCAGACGTAATCAAGCTCGATGTGCAATTTCTCTTCTTAAAACAAGAAATGACTGAAATTCTCTTGACGACTTTTCTGGAAACCCGTGAAGTGGTTGCTGTTGTTGACGACGAAATGTCCCGCGCCGCTGAATTGAAAGATCTACTTGAATCAAGGCGTGATCGAGCTATTCGCTTGAACAACATTACCAACTTCACCAGTGGTGGTGCGTTGGCAATGATCGGTTCCGGTATTCAAATCGGCGGCGGCAATGCCATCAACAACGCCGGTAATCTCATGGAAGTTGCTGCTGGTGGTCTTGCTACGGGCATATCTACGTACGCATTGAAGCAATCGAGCGGAGAAAAGCGGAGCGCCGGCGTCAACCCTAATATGCTTGCGAAACTGTTTGACCTGCCAACGTCAATAGACACTGAGATTCCGACGCCCATCTGGAATTATCTCAAGGAGCCGATACCCGGCGGTAAAGGTGAATCGAGGCGCGACCTTCTCATCGATCGCTGGGTGAAACTGGGTCGCATTCCGCCTCCGACCAGCAAAGCCGGGCAACGTCGAGTTGCTCTGTTGGCAGGTGCAGTCGCTCAGACTCACGAGGTGACAATTGATTTGCTTGACGACCGGGTTGCGATGCTCAATGATATGCGTGCCGTGGTTGGATCTATGACCCGAGAACTGCTCGAGATAATGCGAGTAATGCGAAAGCTCTAATCTAAGAGGCTCGTGGGCGCCGTGAATCCCGTTTTGTTAGCTTTGCTGTCCGCTGCGCTCTTCGGCGCTTCAGCGCCTGCCGGGAAGGCTGTAATCGCATCATTCTCGCCTTTTCAGCTGGCCGGGCTCTTGTACCTGGGCGCTGCTCTGGGAGCACTCCCGGTCGTTTTGAAGCAGCATAAAGGGAAAAGGTTCGGGGTGCCTCAATCTGCTCGGGCTAAGCTTCTTGGTGCGCTCATCTGTGGCGGCTGCGCCGCTCCCGCTTATATGTTTTCTCTCACGCTCGCTCCCGCTTCGACTGTGGCTATGTATCTTTGCCTGGAATCACCATTTACAGCTTTGCTGGCGGCGCTCTTTTTCAAGGAGCACATTGGTAAGCTCGGATTACTGGGTGTTCTGGGCACCACCGCAGCGGCTGCTCTTCTCTCTTCAGGGCAGGGTGCCGCTGGTTTCTTTGCTGCACTGGCTGCTGCTGCGGCTTGTTTGCTCTGGTCTCTCGACAATAATTTGACAGCCATTATGGATGGTATCACGCCTGTTGAGTTTACCTTTTGGAAGGGACTGGTCGCCGGTAGCGTCAACTTCGCTCTGGGCTGTCTTGTTCAGCCTTTGACTGCTTCCGGTGCGGCTTTGTTTGGTGCCATTACCACTGGTGTTCTCTGTTATGGCTTGAGTATTACTTTCTATATCGCTGCCGCGCAAAAGTTGGGCGCGATGCGCTCACAGAGTATCTTTTCGAGTGCTCCCTTCTGGGGCGTCGGGATAGCTGCCGTTTTTCTAGGCGAGCGATTGACTGGAATTCAACTAGCCGCTGCGGGAATTTTGATCGCTTCGATTTTTGCGTTGTTGCGAGACCAGCACAGTCATAGTCATGTTCATGAAGCTGTGTCGCACGTTCACGAGCATAGCCATGACGACGGTCATCACAATCATGTCCACGAGGGAGAACCTACTTCATTGCGCCATTCGCACATGCACGAGCATGAAGTCATGGAGCATAGTCATCCGCACCTTCCCGACTTGCATCATCGACATTCTCATTAGGTGGGTTAAAAGAACCGGTTGCCAAGGGAGAACTCAAGGGTTGGAGAGGCTAAACTAATTGGTAGCTAACGCGAGGAAGCGTTGAAAAGGAGACATTATGGCTGATCAACCGGTCGCCGGAGCCGAAAAAGAGACTCGTTTGCAGCGAATTTTTGCCGACAGCAAAAAGCGTCGCGGTGTTCCGCTTTCTGGTTACAACGGAGATGAAGCCATTCTCAACCGGGTTCGCGATATTGAAAAGAGCAGCGGAACCCAGCCACAAACGGCCACTATAAGTTCGGCGCGCGGCGAAGATATTGAACGGCTTGCTCTTCTCGATGGTTTGACTGAGCTTTATAACTACCGCACCTTTATCAAAGAGTTGAAAGCTGAATTGGGCAGATCGGCTCGTTACAAGCACTCTGTTGCCCTGATTTTGATGTCTATCGATGACTTTGATGCGGTCACGCAGCAATATGGCGTCCTCACAGGAGACGCTGTGCTCAAGGTCGTCGCGAACGTTCTGCGTGGTGCAGTTAGAGAAGTAGATATACCGGCGAAATATTCGGACAATCAGTTTTGCGTTATTCTTCCTCAAACCCATGCATCGGGTGCTGCCCTTCTCGCTGAACGTATACGTCAGCGCATCGGAAACCAGGCTGTCACTCATAACTGGCAGAGTTTTTCGGTCACTGCCAGTTTAGGAGTTGCTGCTTTTCCTGTGCACGCTGAAGAATATGATCACTTGATTGCTCGTGCTTCCGAAGCGCTTGAGTATGCCATTGCCCGCGGTGGCGACCGCGTTTTCTCTGTTTAGTGCTGTATAGCCGCTGGTGCGATAATGCCGCTTATTCGATAAGCCGCTAGTTCGGTAATACCTTGCATTCGGTAATACCTTCTGGTCAGCAGGACCGCGGGTCAGTAATGCTGGCTTGTCTTCTTGGGCTTGTTGTTTTTGCGCGGACGGATTTCTTCAGTACCCTTCAGCGAAGCTAACGGCCACAATGTGTACTCGATCTCGGCCAGACCAGCATTAACCACTGCCTTGACCACTTCGGTCGAAGATTTGTAGGCTGGCGCTGCTTCGTCGAGGGGTACGTGACCATCGGTGTTGACCACCACTCCTGCTTTTCGATAGGCTTCATCCATGGCGTGTTGGGATAATTGACGATTTGCTTCTCCTCTGGACAGTCGTCTGCCGGCACCGTGATTGACTGAAAATCCGCTTTTGACGGCACCTGATTTCGGACGCAGAATGTAACTCCAATCTTTGTTGCTGCCGGGAATCAGCACCGGATGTCCTGTTTCTTCCCATTGTGTGCCTTTCAGGGCCGGGTAACCAGCAGGAAATGCACGCGTCGCGCCCTTTCGGTGCACCCAGACATCACCGAAATCAGGATGCCATTCCTTTTGCACGAGGTTGTGGCTGATTTCGTAGAACAGATGCAGATCCTCATTGAAGACCTTTTTGAAAGCTTCCGCGACTTGCTCGAAGATTACCAGTCGATTCAGGATGGCGAAGTTGCCCCCAGCCGCGACAGCGTTCAAATAGGATTTGTAGTGATTGCTTTCTGGCGTGAAATAACCGAGATCGATGTCTTTTATTTCGTCGGGTCGTTCGTTTTTGGCGATTTCGAAATAATTGGTGGCCAGACCGTGTCCGAATCCGCGACTGCCTGTATGCACTTGTACAAACAATGTGCCTGTCTCTTTGGCATGTTGCAATTCGATGAAGTGATTGCCTGCACCAAGGCTTCCAATCTGGTTCATGCCCCGCTCCGGCCGACCGGCGCCACCGTACGGCACTTGCCAATCTTCGTCAACAGGAATGCAGTGTCGTTCCGCCTGGGTGCGGTCGAAAGTGGCACCATATTTGTCGACGTAATATTCAGCACCGCCGCGAATCAGTTTTTCGAATTCTGTTTTGTTTACTGTTCCCAGTTTGTGACTGTGCCCACCGGCGCCCATGGATACGCCCTGCATGACCAACCGGTTGAATTCCAATCGCTTTTCGGGGGTTGCTTTTTCCACGGGCACATCTGACTTGGCGCTCATCATGCCGCATCCGATGTCGTAGCCGACAGGTCCCATGGCGATTGCGCCTTCGTGATGATCGGTGATCAAAACACAGCCAACCGGCACGCCGTAGCCGTAGTGCGTGTCAGGTGTTATGACGACCATTTTAACACCGGGAAATCTGGTGGCATTTACGATCTGTCTGTAGATGATGTCTTCAGTTTCTTGCAGTAGTGAATGTGTTAAAAACAGGCGTACCGGCACGTCACCAATGTCTTCGGTAGACAGCGCGAAGTAACCATCATCATTCCACTTTGCCAGCTGTTTCCAGTTGTGACCATTTTTCAGCGCTTTGGCAAGTTTAAGCGCTTTAGCATCTGTATTTTGTTTTGACATGATTTTGTCCTACACCATTTGTGTGCCACCGTTCACGGGAAGGTAGGCACCTGTAATAAAACGTGCTTCTGTGGATGCGAGCAACAGTACTGCTCCGGCGATGTCTTCAGGCATCGCCACTCTACGGAGTGGTGCGGCTTGAGCAAAAGTGTCTTTCTGCTCTGAAGACATGAATGCGGTCGCATCTGTCTCCACCAAACCTGGTGCAATTACATTGACTCGTATGCCGTGCGGTCCTAATTCGAAGGCGAGACTGCGCACGAAAGCGTCAAGAGCCGCTTTGGCGCTGGAATGCGCAATGAATCCGGAGACGGGATGACGCGATAGCCCCGTGCTGATTGCAATAATGTTGCCCTTTCGTTTCTGCACCATAGGCGGTACTACTTCTTTGCAGATGAAGAAAGCTGATTTCAATTCGCCAACCAGTTTCTTTTCGAAGTCAGTCCAGCTGTGATCGATGAACGATTTCATCGAGAAGCTTGGAGAAGCATTCAAGATAACGGTATCGATAAATGAGAACTGCTCTACTGCAGTCTCGATCATCTTTTTTACTTCCGCTTCGTTGTTGACGTCAGCTTTGATGGCTATTGCCGAACCGCCGTGCGACTTGATGTGGTCGACGACATTATTGGCTTCGCGAGCACTGCGATTGTAGTTGACAATGACTTTTGCGCCATGTGCCGCCAGCAGCTTTGCAGTTGCCGCGCCAATGCCTCGACTCGCGCCGGTCACGAGTATGACTCGATTGGCCAGCATAGGTTGGTCGATTGTGCCAATGGGCTTTGTGCTCAACTCAGCCATGATTCACCTCATATTCATATAGTTGGAATATTGTAAGGGATACAGAAGTCAACGGGCGACAGTACTAACTGCCCAGGATGCCCTTTCCGCAATTTTTTAGATTCGATTCGATTAAATCTGAAGCCGCTATTTCTTCTTGAAAATGTTGAATCGATCGAAGAGATTTTCTTCCGGTGCATTGTAGCTTGAGGCCTGCGGCGCCTCAAGGGATGCTAATCTGCACGCACTGAGCAGGTCAAGACTTTCCTGAAAAGCTTTGAAGCGGTTCTTCATCTGGGTGCGGTCGAAGACGCGACTCAGGTCGAACATGAAGATGCTGCCAGTTTGAATGCCTGCTACTTTCATTGAACAGATCAGAAAGTCTTGCAGACCGTCCGAATTAATCAAGACCTCGCGTACTACTGGAAGTCCAATGAATTTGCGGGCGTTGATTGCATCGTTACTGGTTATCGAATACAAATACTCGATTTCCGCAAAGCCTGTGTTGGGTACTTCCGAGCACATCAACATCGGCGGAATGGCTGCGCCGAGGCTGTCTGTCCAGTCGAACTTTTTGCGTTTTATATTGAGTGTAAAACTCTCCAGCGGCACGTATGAAACCTTGCCTGTGATGGTGTGACCGGTGGTCTGGAACGATATCGTCCAGTTCTTATATTGCTTTTCGACTGACGCAGTGTGAATAGTCGACAGCGGAACGGTGCCTTCCGTGAAGCTTCCGTCGATCTCTGCTGCTAAAAGGCGCCAGGTATCGCAAGTTTTTTCCCACGCGTTCATGATTTCACCTCTTCTGGATAATGCTATATGCCCAGTTTCTGCGCGAGGCTTACTTGGTCGCTTGTGAGTTTTTACGTTCGTTAGCCATCTCGCTCATCTCTTTATCAGTGCGGGGAGGCGCCAAAACCGCCGCCGCCTGGTGTTTCGATCACAAAGACATCGCCTTCTTCCAAATCAATTGTTGCTGTAGCGCCCAGGTCTATGCGCTTTCCGTCCCGCTTAATGGCATAGTTGAGTCCTTTTGCGCCGCATTCGCCGCCCTGCATGCCAAATGGCGCAACTGATCTGCGCAGGGAGAGAATTGAGGCGCTCATCGCCTGGCAAAATCGAATTCTTCGAAGAACACCGTCGCCGCCTTTGTGTCGACCCTTACCACCGCTGTTTTGGCGGATTGAGAATTCTTCCAGCACGACGGGGAAACGCATCTCCAGTATTTCTGGATCGGTGAGTCTCGAGTTGGTCATGTTTGTTTGAACTGCGCTCGCGCCATCAAAGTCGGGTCCGGCGCCTGAGCCACCAGATATGGTTTCATAGTACTGATGATTCTGGTTGCCGAAAGTAAAGTTGTTCATGGTTCCTTGCGAAGCCGCCATGACCCCAAGTGCGCCGTAGAGAGCATCGGTGATTTGCTGCGACGTCTCCACATTTCCTGCCACTATTGCCGCTGGATATTTGGGATTGAGCAAGCTGTGATCAGGAATTTTTATAGTTAGAGGCGCGAGAAATCCATCATTAAGCGGAATGTCGTCGTCGATCAATGTGCGGAAAACGTACATTACGGCTGCGTTCGTGATCGCTTTCGGGGCGTTCATATTGCCTTTCAGTTGCGCTGAAGTGCCGCTAAAATCCAGTATGACCCCATTGCCGTCCGGGCTTATTTTTACTTCGACGCTTATGCTGGCACCGTTATCCATTTTGCAGACGAAGCTTCCATCGTGCAGCGATTTGATTGCATTGCGCACCGCCAGTTCGGCGTTTTCCTGAACAAAGCGCATATATGCTTGCACCACGTGCGCACTGTGAGATCTGCACAGCGCAGTAAGGGCTTGTTCGCCTCGCACATTTGCTGCAACCTGTGCTTTGAGATCAGCTACGTTCTGAGCGATGTTCCTGGCGGGGTAGGGCCCGGAACTGAGCAATCGTTTGATCTCGTCTTCTGCGAATAGTCCGTTTCTGAGGAGCTGAAAGTTGTCGATCACGATTCCTTCTTCAACAAGAGACTGGCTATTGGCTGGCATGGAGCCTGGCGTTATACCACCGATATCGGCGTGGTGCCCTCGGGACGCCAGGTAGAACGATGGCGCAGTAGCAGTAGCATTAGCATTAGTACTAGCAGCCGTAGCCGTGGCAGCCGTAGCGGTAGCAGTGGTAGCCGGAGCAGTAGCCGTTGCGGCCGTATCATCGTTACCATGATCGTCGTCAATAAAGACTGGCGATACAACCGTAATATCAGGCAAGTGTGTACCACCCGCGTAAGGATTGTTTGAAACAAAAACATCGCCTTTAGTCATCTGATTGGCTCGACGCGTAATTATTTCTTGCACGCAGGCGCTCATCGAGCCAAGGTGTACGGGAATGTGAGGGGCGTTTGCTACCAATCTTCCGTGGCGATCAAAAATGGCACACGAAAAGTCCAGACGTTCTTTGATGTTGATCGACTGGCTCGTATTTTGCAGTGCAGCACCCATCTGTTCTGCTGTAGACATGAAGATGTGATTGAAGAGTTCGAGTTTTGTTGGATCTGGCTTTTGTAGATCCATTTTGACGGTGCTTGCGGCGACGAGTTCGGATGTGCGCTCAATAACAATCGATCCATTGGTGTCCACAGCGGCGCGCCAATCCGTTTCAATCAGTGTTGTGCTCATCTTTTCGGCAATCAATGCTGGACCTTTTATTTGCGTTGAGACGCCCAGCTCTTCGCTGGTCCATAAAGGTACTTCCTGCCAGGCTTGGTTCAGATAGACGTTGCATTTTTGGCGCGCTTTCTGTTCCTTTTGGGGTGACGCTGCAGTATTTTTCTGCGGCGGCATCTTTGCTTCAGCTTCCACTGATGCCGATTCAATGATCAGGTTCTTTTCCGGAGAAGTGAAACCAAATCGATCCTTGTGGATTTTTTCAAATGCGGTTCTCAAGCTTTGTAGAGAGCCGAATGGCACTGAGATAGCCATGTCCGTTCCCTCATATCGAAGCGCCAGAGTTCTGGTTGCGCTGACCTGTTCATTGCCGATCAGTTGAGGCGCCAGTTCGAATTCGCAAGCTCTCGTCAGCTTGTCCAGAGTTTTTACCGCGACTTTTAGATTGCCTTCTGTCAAGGAAAGTTCTACTGATTCATTTTTGACCGTTGTGAGATTGGCAGTGCCTATGCCGTACGCAGAAAGTACTCCTGCCAGCGGGTGAATAATTATTCTTCGAATACCTAGCGCGTCTGCGATCTGGCAAGCATGCTGTCCTCCCGCACCGCCGAAGGCAACAAGAGCATAGTTAGAAATGTCGTGCCCCTTTTCGATTGAAATCTGTTTTATCGCTGCAGCCATTTTTGCTACAGCGATCGTGAGAAAACCTTGCGCCACTGCCTCTGGTGCTGGTGAATCGGGCATGGAGTGCGCCAACTTAGAGAAAAGTTGCTCCACTTTTGTTTTGTCTAAACCCTGATCGCCTGATGGACCAAACACTTTGGGAAAAAAATCTGGTTGGATCCTTCCCAGCAGCACATTGCAGTCGGTTATGGTCAATGGACCGTCGTTTCCGTAGGAGGCAGGTCCAGGCAAAGCACCAGCCGATGCTGGTCCTACGCGCATGCGGAATCCATCAAAAGTGCAGATAGAGCCTCCTCCGGCTGCGACCGTGTTGATGGCGATCATCGGAGCTTTGACGCGAATACCTGCAAGGACTGCTTCGGTTGTGCGTTCATATCCTCCGCAAATATGGGAGACATCGGTCGACGTTCCGCCCATGTCAAAAGCAATGATGTTGGCTGCCCCTGATGCGTTGCCTACTGCAGCAGCGCCAACCACGCCGCCGGCAGGACCAGATAGGAGGCTGTCTTTGCCTTTAAAATGAGCCGCGTCAGCCAATCCACCGTTCGACTGCATGAAAAGCAACCTTACGCCGTTTAGCTCCTCCTGAACCTGTGCCACGTACCGGCGCAAAACCGGCGAAAGTGCCGCATCGGCCACCGATGTGTCGCCTCTACTAATGAGCTTCACAAGGGGGCTGGTTTCATGAGAAGTTGAGATCTGCGTGAAGCCTACCGATATGGCAATGTCTCGCAGGCGCTGCTCGTGCTCGGGATATTTGTAGCCATGCATAAGCGCGATGGCGCAGGATGTATAGCCGGTTTCGAATGCATCTTTCAATGCCCGACGGGCCGATGCCTCGTCTAGAGGAGTTAGCTCCTTTCCGGTAAAGTCATAGCGGCAGTCGATTTCAATAACGTGAGAGTAGAGTTGTTCGGGTAGGGTTATTTTGCGCGCGAAGATGTCAGGTCTGTTTTGATAGGCAATGCGCAGGCAGTCCCCAAAACCTTTGTTTGTTACGAAAACTGTTGGTTCGCCTTTGCGTTCTAGAAGCGCGTTAGTGGCAACCGTAGTACCTATCTTGACGCAGTCGATTCGATCGGCCGGAATGGAGCTCTCAGGTGTTAATCCGAGAATTTTTCTGATTCCTGCTGTAGCGGCATCTTTATATTGGCGAGGATTTTCAGAAAGAAGTTTTTCTGTTACGAGATCGCCATTTGGCGACAAACCGATCACGTCTGTAAAGGTTCCGCCGCGATCTATCCAGAACTGCCAACAAGCGGAGAAGGCTTTGTCCGTCTGGGTTTTCAATATTCAATCTCTACGAGTCTGGTAAGTCGGGCGCTAGTTCCGAGTGGTCTCGCTATGATGAGCTAGCGGCGGCAGTGGAGAGATTGTCCAGGTTACCTCTGACAACAGAAAATGCTGCAGAGACACTTTTACTCAAGCTTCCACTGGCAAAACCAAACGTCAGGGAGACCATCAAAGCCACAAATGCCAAGATGGCACCGTATTCGGTTATGCCCTGCCCTTTCTTATTCCGACGTTTACGGATACGAGCTCTACTTAACGCCATTGTGTGCCTCCGCTACAACGACAGGCCCGGAATGGTCCAGGCGGGAATAAAAATTTCAATTCGGCGGCAGGCAGTGTCGGGTTGTTGTTACCACTAATGTTCCACGCTCTTGACATCATTAACCACGTTTTAAACTAAATATTGGACAATTACTTTCGCCTGCATGAGAGTTTAAGAATCAGCTATGACAAAGTCAACGGACACAGAAACTATCACAATTAGCTTTGATGATTTTGCCAAAGTTCATATGCGTGTTGGTCGGGTTATAAAGGTAGAGGAATTTCCGAAAGCGCGTAAGCCTGCATACAAACTCTGGATTGATTTTGGACCATACGGAGTTAAGTGCTCGTCTGCGCAGATTACAGTGCACTATAAGCCCGAGGATTTGATCGAGCGCCTCGTGGTGGGTGTTACCAACTTTCCGCGCAAACAAATCGCCGATTTTTTCTCCGAAGTTCTTGTACTGGGCTCGTCTCGAGAGGACGGCAGCATTGTTTTGTTATCGGTAGATCAAGAAGTGCCTCTGGGATCGCAGATTTCCTAGTTTGCTTGGCTCCGAGAATTAACCTTTGTACTCGAAGGCTTTGCAGCCTTCCGAATTGTTTATCGAGACTTTGAATAGCGCTCCCGCATTGGGTTCTGTTTCGAGTTGAGCATCCTTGCCCGATGATGTGATGTAAAGGTCGTTCATCCTGGGACCGCCAAAAGCGCAGGATGTAATATTGCGGCATCCGGGAACCTCAATTCGTTCGATTAATTTCCCGGTTCTGGGATTGAGTTTGACGACGGCTCCGCCTTCCCACAGTGCGATGTAGACATTGTCATCGCGGTCGATCGTCATTCCGTCGAAATAGCCGCCCCAGGAGTTTTGGACCACGCTTCGGCGGTTCGATATGCGTCCGTTTTCGATCTCATAGTCGAATGCATCCAGTCTTTGCAGAAGCGAGTCAATGTAATACATAGTCTTGCCGTCAGAGGTCCAGACAAGACCATTGGAAACGCCGATTTTGTCTAGTTTGTGGTGAAGACTGTGGTCGGTATCCAGCATCCATAGATTGCACGCTTCAGGCGTTAAATCGAAATTGAAGGAACCCCACCAGAATCTTCCGACCGGATCGCATTTGCCGTCATTGGAACGATTACGGGAATGTTCGTGAACTTCGGAGAGTTTAGTCAGTTTGCCATTGTCATCGACATGGGCAATTGAATTGACCAGAGCGACGATGAACCCACCGCCACATTCTGGTGCTCGTCTCACTACCGTTCCCACATGTTCCCCGACATCAATCGAACTATTTTGACTGGTGGATGGATTGAAGGTCTGAATTTTGAAGCTGTCGATGTCGACCCAATGCAACACATGCTCGCGGAAATTCCAGATGGATCCTTCTCCCAGGAGTGCTCGGGCATGCAAGACTGGTTCAGCAATTAACGGCATGGTATCTAGTCTCTCGTCCTAATTCGTACTGAGTTTAGCTGATCTTGATTCTGGTATTACATGTAGTAGCAATTGCGTCGTTGTTGAAAGTTGAATTTGTTTAGCATAAAAACGAATTTCCTATAACGTTTCGGTCCTTCACGCGGCTTTACTGCTAAAACCAAAAGACTACAGACGGCCGCTGTCGTACGACGCAGTATCATAGGAGTGCAATGACGATGATAAAACAGCTGGGCAGAAAAATGGTTTCGAAGAATGGAGCGGCTTTGGCTGCCTTTGCAATGAGTGTGTTTGGTGCGTTTCCTGCTAGCGCAGAAACGTTTAACACCATGGCGGTGATCGCTGAGTGCGACGGTGCTAGAGACAGTGTTGTAAATACCTTTAGGGCAGGTGGTGGCATGGGCAACCACTTCAACATTTACGTTAGAGCCAACAATCCCGGTAATAACGGCAGAGCCGGGTATGTCGTGAACCGATTTGGAGGAAACGTAGATCTTATCAACGACGTTGTGGTCAATTTGTACAGCGCTGATATGGAGACGGCGAAGACATCAACTAGAGTACGATTTCTTTTTGCAGACGGTACGACAGTTGATAGGCTAATTTCGGAATTCTCGGTCAACAGCATCAATGGATTTAACGGCTACTATGAATGTCGATATCCTGCAAACAAATTATTGCCGGAGGGTCAAGTTCCGCGTCTGAGTAAGATTGCTATCTTCGTTGATAAGGGACCCGCTAATGTTGATCTCGGTTCGATCAAATTGAGTGTTTCAGAGGGCGAATGGAGAGTAATCTACCTGGACCTCACTGGTAAGGATTGCAGCGTTTTTCCAGCTCCTCCGAAGTGATCAAATTTCCAGAACTGTTGTAGATTTCGGCAGTCACTAAGCTGTTTGAAATAATTCATTGGTTTTCGAAGGCGGCGTTCTCAACGCCGGAGTTTGTGTCGGATAAATACGAAATTCCTATAACGTTTCGTCCTTATAGGCTGCTTGCCTGGTAAAACGGACATATAACAGGGGCCGCTGTTGTGCGAGTCCGTGTCATATAACCCCGGTCATTGAAATATGCTTCAGAGATTATCGATGGATCAGCGTTGTTCAGGGCGTAAACCTGTTTCAGGTTGGCGCTTCGCTCTGATCTTCGCAGTATCAGTAATAGTTTGCATTCCTGCAAATGCCGCAGATGCCGTCGAATTTCCTGGCTCGCGTCCTCCATCTCCGGTACAAAGCGCTGAGAGCAAAGCTACTAGCGATGCACATGCAACCGTTGTGCACCATTATCATCACTTCGATAAGACCGCCACGAAGAAGCCAGAACACGGGTTTCATCCGTTCCGGCGCACAATCAAGACTCTGGAAAATGTAGAACTGCAGATGGAAGATTTGACCGAGCCAATGGAAGATCTGCCCGTGCGTATCAGGCGATTACGCGAGCAGATGTCGGAGATTGCAAAACCGATGGCACTCCTTCAGAAAGAGATTGGCGAAATGAAGAAGCCAATGGAAGGGTTGAGCACAGGCGTAACTGAATTAAACAGCAATCTGCGCACCAATCTGCAAGATTTGCATCCTCGCTTGCGCGTCCTCAATTCGGGCATTGAGGGAGTTCAGACAACAGTTACTGCCGTTAACAGTGGTCTGCATTATCTCCGACCTCCTTTGAATACGCTGAATGCAGGGCTGCATGAGTTGCGAACCCCGCTTGCCGGGCTGAACACTGGACTCAGCGAAATGAAGCAACCTCTCGTTGGGCTGAATACAAGTGGTCAGCGACTGAGCAGCGAAATAGGCGACATCAAGCTGGAGATAAGAGCTTGCGAAAAGCAACTTCCGGAAGTGCAATCGTCAGTGAAGAATCTATCAACCAACATAGGTGGATTGCTGACGCCCGTAGACAGTCTCAAGAATCAGATCTCTGAACTGCGCACTGAACTGTCGCAACTAAAGTCAGTGGTGATCATCTTTTCCATAGCGATCGCTGCTATGTCTGTGGCTTTGATTGCTGCAGCGGTAATTGTTGCCATGGCGATCAAGAAATCGATGGACATAATCATCAAGCTAGCCAAGTAAAGACCTATTCTTGCGTCTAATTTGGCGAGGATTTTGAGCTGAAAATGGAAGCCGAGTCTAGGAGAAAGAGCATCACCTCCCCGTGATGCTCTTTTTATGGTTGGTTACTTGTTGTTGTTGTTGTTGTTGTTGTTCGTGTTGTTTAACTTTCAGAGTTCGCTGTGCTATTTATCTGCCTGGTTGTGCTCCTCCGGTGGACAGTCATGGTGTTTAGCTTGTTCGTCCCGTTTGGAATCCTGTGGTGGCGCAGGCGGTGCTGGCTGTTCATGATTCTGTTCCGGTTTTTCGCTTGAACATGGTTTTTCGGGTGGCTTCTGCTCCGGTGGTTTTTCAGGACACGGTTCGGGTGGCTTCTGCTCCGGTGGTTTTTCAGGACACGGTTCGGGTGGCTTCTGCTCCGGTGGTTTTTCGGGACATGGTTCGGGTGGCTTCTGCTCCGGTGGTTTTTCGGGACATGGTTCGGGTGGCTTTTGCTCCGGTGGTTTTTCGGGACATGGTTCGGGTGGCTTCGGTTGATCCGATGGAGATGGCGGCTTGGGCTGCTCTGTTGGACATGGCGGCTTGGGCTGCTCTGTAGGACATGGCGGCTTGGGCTGCTCTGTTGGACATGGCGGCTTAGGCTGTTCCGTCGGACATGGCGGCTTGGGCTGCTCTGTTGGACATGGCGGCTTAGGTTGTTCCGTCGGACATGGCGGCTTAGGCTGTTCTGTCGGACATGGCGGCTTGGGCTGTTCCGTCGGACATGGCGGCTTAGGCTGCTCTGTTGGACATGGCGGCTTAGGCTGTTCCGTCGGACATGGCGGCTTAGGCTGTTCTGTCGGACATGGCGGCTTAGGCTGCTCCGGTGGACACGGTGGGGGTGGCTGCTCAGGCGGACAAGGTGGAGGCGGCTGCTCAGGCGGACAAGGTGGCGGTGGCTGCTCCGGCGGACATGGTGGCGGTGGCTGCTCCGGCGGACATGGTGGCTTCGGCTGCTCAGGATGGCACGGTGGCTTCGGTTCCTCCGGGTGGCACTTTGGCGGCTTGTGCTCAGGTGGTTTGTGCTCGTGTGGTCGGCAATGCGGTTTCTCTGGTGGTTTGCAATCTATATCGTTGTCTTTGCAGTGGTCCGGCATCTTGAGCTTCCAGCCAGGAAGAATCAAATCCGGATTGCATTTCAGTGAAGGATGTTCCTTTTCATTCAATTTCACGATTTTATCGATTTCGTTTTTAATTGAGTGCGCATCAGTTTTCTCGCCATTCTTTTTAAGATCGCGTTCTGCAATTGTCCATAAGCAATCGCCATATTTGACCGTGTAAATATCGCATTTGGTCAGCTCGATTGGTTTTGTGCGATTGATGTCCGATTGTCTCTGCCAGTCTCGCGCCGATTGTGATGAGAGCGAGTAGTCTGGGCGCCAGCTGCACATATCGAAGAAGGCTTTAGGAGTCGACGTTGAGCAAGTATCTTTTTCTTTTGGTTGGTATGCATCGCGGCATGCCTGGTCTAGTAGGGTATTTGAAGCAGGTATGTGTTCCTGTGGGCAATTCTGTTTGGAAACATCACGCTGAAAATCAACACTCATGAGTTCTCACCTTCATGCAGATTTCAAAATGCGCGCTGCGGTGCGGCATTTGAAACGGGGATATTTATGGGCTCGAACATCGTAAGCAAATTGTGGTCGAATGGCTATGGTGGAATTCCCAATTATTCAGATTGGCTTTGCCACGATTTTGAGAACTTTAAATGTCACAATCCGGTCACGGGCGTGTCACGAGAAAGTCCCAACCGGTCAGTTAAAGTGGAGGTGCTTTTATAACTCACCGCGAGGATTCTTCATGGCTGGAGACAAGTCCGAAGGCGTACAAACAGCGCCACCCGCCCCTGAGTCTGAAGGACTGTTTGGACGCGTTATGGGACACATCAAGCACGGCGCGTCCGTCGTTCATGATACCGCCAGTGGTGTTGTGAAGAAGGGTGTGGAGAAGACGCAGGAAATCGCTCACAGCGAAACCACACATCGGATTACTGGACAGATTGCTGAAGCTGGCAAGGACGCCTTTCATAAGGGCAAAGAGATTGCTCAGAGTCCCACCACGAAGAAAATTGCAGGAGAAGTAGCTGGGGCGGGGCACGAAGTCGCCAGGGATCACATGAACAAGGTGCAGGGTATTGTCGCCGCTGAGCAGCGTGGTGATTATGGCGGCATGGTTCGCAACGCCGTACCTCTGGCAACGGAAGTTCTGGCTCCACATGCGGCTGCACTTGCGATCGTAAAAGACAAAGGCGGCAAGATTGTTATGGACCATGTGCCTGCAGAACATCGTGACACCGCCAAGAAGATCAAAGACGCAACTGATCTCGCAACGACAAAGCCAACCTTGCCGAATCTGATTCTGCATGGCGCAGACCAATCAGCGAAACGTTGAGCAACTGATCATCTGGCTTGAATTCCCTGCACGTGGGAATTTAATGCCGGTTTGATTTAACCACTGGAACAGAGATTCGACTAATTCGGATTCTCATCTACCGGCAGCGCCAGCTGAGATAGACAGTCCGCGCCTGTGAGAACTTCGATTCGATTTGCGATTCTCGTGAAATTTGGAGCCTTGAAATGGTCGTGGTCCAGTCCGCCGATCGCTAAACGGATGCGATGTCCTTTCTTAAACATAAAAGAACAAGGCTGGAGCGATAATTTTACTGGAGTTGTCTCGAAGGGCTCCAACGCCTTGTAGTCGGCTCTGAGAAACGACGGCACGGGATTTACAGTTTTGTAGAGCGGGGCGCGTTCAGGGTTGATACGATTTCCGCAGAGCAACTGCCCTTCAGTCACGTAGCGCACAAGCCCGTTCGGTGCGACATCCTCAAGGTAGGTGAATACTGCAGCGTCGGGCGCATCTGGTTTAACGTAGAGTTTGACTGACGGATGACCCGTAATTTTGATGTCTTCAGTAAGCGGTGGTGAATCATAGACGAGCAGCTTCTTGTCCGCCTTTTTTCTGTTCGGATGCGGCGTCCATAAGATTTGTCCGAGCAAACAATCCCAACGCGTTCTGCGTCCGGTGCCAGATGTGATATCAACTCTGTATGGGGTTTTACCGTCTTCCGCGGGCTTCTCAAAGTTTAGTTTGTGGTCGTTGTCTAGATAGACGATCTGCTCTTCGCTTTTGGGCGGCCAGACATCGCTGCCATGCCATTTTTCTTCACCGAGAGTGTAATAGTTGACTGCTTTATCTGAGGACAGCGGTTCGGTCTTTCCTTTTAGATAACTGTCGAAGAATTTCAGCATCTCTTGATCGATTCTAAACCGGCTCGGACCGCCATGAGTAAAGGGACTGATATTCATGTAATTGTGCTCCCATGGACCAAGCAACAGTTTGGTGCCGGGGGCTGTGTAGTTTAAAAAGCGTTTTACAGCGGCATCGGCATTGGTGCCTTCTTCCCATCCTGACGCTGCATAAATGGGTACTTGCGCTTTGTCGACATCTTTGTAATATCCGCTTGGGCTGGCGATATCGAGCCCTGCTTCCAGGTAGTCGTCTCCATATTTTACTTTGATCAAGTCGATACACTTGTCGAAGGTATCGGTCCGTTTGATTTTGTCTTTCGCGGCCAGCAGTGAGTCGTCGCGGAAATTCACCTGGTCGACAGCGCTTACATCGGTATTTAGTTTGTGCTGGGCTAATGCATCTCTTAGCAGGGAGCCGTCTAGATCTTCATCGACTGGTTTAGAGCCGTGCACAAACTTGCGATATTTTTGCAATCGTACAGGTAGTTGATTGCTGTCGAAACGTTTTGACAGATCGCCCCAATCGTGAATGAAAGGCATATTTGGCAGTCCGCCCGGTCGCATTACGTCTGTGTAGATGTCGAATGGGCTGGAAAGTATGGCGCAGGCTTTCACTTCAGGGGTTCGATTAATCAAAGCAAGCTCAGCAAGGTTGCCCGAAAACGAATGTCCTATGGTGCCTATTTTTCCGTTGAACCAGGACTGTTTAGTCAACCAGTCTGTCACTTCCTTAGCATCGGACTGATCGACTGGAGAAAGATCCCAGGGACGATCCCCGAACGAGGAACCGGCGCCGCGAGAGTCGACGACTACCCATGCATATCCATGGGTGATGAATTCGAGCCGATAAGGGCTGAGTGGCTTTGGATAGATTTTGTTGTACGGAAACTTTGGCTCGATGACGCGCCAGTAGCGCGTTAGTTCGAGAATAGTGGGAAGCTTCTCGCCCTTTTTGAGCTTGTCCGGCAGGTATATTTCTACAGCTAAACGCGTCCCATCTTTTAAGGTAATGTACCGAGAGGTTTGCGTGTAGCTTTTGTTGGTCGGCTTTGTTTTGTATGGCGCCGGAACGCCTTTGCTCTGATCGCTCTTCATAGGCAAGAACAATCTATAGTTGAGGCTTTCAGCAGTCAGTGCATTGTTTAAAATCAACGCTGCAGACAGAGAGAGAGCCGCGGCAAAACGTTTGAGGCACCGTGACGGGACGAAGCGTTTAAGGCACCGTGACTGGTGCGCAATTACATGAATGGGAGTTTGAGCTGGGTTGCCGATGATGCTACTAACTTCTTTTGAGGTTTTTTGACTGCCGGATTATGCGGTTTTAGCGCTGCGGCTTTTTGCGGCGTACGTGGTATGGATTCCACCTGAGCAGCAAGATCTATTATCGAATCTTTTTGCAAATCTTGCTCAGACAGATTGGCATTTGTATCGATGACGTCGAGGTAGTCGCCGGCTGGATCAAAGGCACCTATGACCGTGTGCGATTCGGACTGGGGCAAAATCGTGCCATGTAAAATTTCTGCGGCTTCCTCTGTGACTGGGCTGAGCGGTGGCTCTGACGTGCGGCGGCGTGGGAAGCGCGACGCAATGTAATTTACCGTTGCTTCATAGTTTTGCTGTCTAAAGAAGTCTTTGTACTTTTCAAGCAGCTCTGGATGGGTGTTTACTTCTGTCCATCGCATTGTGTCTATCCAGACCTTAGAAACATACGGCGCGACTATGGATATCAAACGATCCGGATCACAGGGCAGGAGCGGTGACATGGATACGTAGACTTCCACACCTGCTTCTCGCAGCTTTCTTATTAGTTGCAATCGGCGCCCTATGCTCGGTGCATGTGGTTCAAACTCGGCACGCACGTCTTCGTCGTCGGTGGTAAGACTGACTCCAACACTGAGACTCTTTCCAAATTGCTTGAGCAGTGCCAGATCCTGCAAAATCAGGTGCGACCGCGTGTGCATGGTCACTTTTTCAGGTTGATAAGTAAGCAATTGTTGCAAACAGCGCCTGCTCAGCCGGTATTTTAATTCCAGATATTGATAAGGATCTGTTGCGGAGCTGAAGAAGATTTTGCTGCCGAAGATTCGCGTTCTTTCCTTCTGCAAAAGCTCGGGTGCATTTATTTTGACTTCCACCCATTTGCCCCACTCGTTGAATTCATGGCGGGCGTTGGGAAATTTCGGCACATAGCAGTAGGAGCAGCTGAAAGCGCAACCGGCGTATGGATTCAGCGAAAAGTCGTATGCTGACGCCAGAGAGCCGACCTTCTGGGGCGTCAGAATCGATGAGGCTGTAATCTCAGTGATTTTGGTCATACATATATATGGTAGCATGACAAGGTCTATACCGAGCACGGTTCTTCGTTGTACTCTTTAAACCCTGTCTAATAGCCATGCTTGCTCTGCAGGCAGAAGGAATTTGCATGACCGAACAGCAGACTGAAGACCATATTGCCGAATGGCAGCGCATAGTGCAAGAGGGAAATGACGCGTATGCGCGGCGACGTTATACAGAAGCCGAGCTTGCCTTCATAGCGGCTTTGCGTATCGTTGAAAAAGCGGGATCGTCTGAGGAGTTAAGCAAACTCAGCGAGGAAGAACAGGTGGCTGCCAAAACGCGCCTGGCGAAGAGTCTGAACAATATGGCTGCCCTGTATCATACGCAAGGCAAATACAACATGGCGGAAGACCTTTATAAACGCTGTCTCGAGTTGAAGAAAGAAACTCACGGCGATGAGCACTTAGAAGTGGCAATCAGTTTGCATAATCTCGCTGTGCTGCATTCTGCCAAGCGCCGTTTTGCTGATGCAGAGCCCCTCTACAAGACAGCTCTTGAGTTGAAGGAAAGACTGCTCGGTGTTGACCATCCGGAACTCGTCACGCTGCTGACCAATTATGCGCTTTGTTTGAAGCGCATGGATAGAGCGGAAGAAGCGAAGAATATGGAAGCGCGCGCTGAAAAACTTGCTCCCAAAAAATCAGATCCGTTGAAGATCATCGCTGTACAGTATTCCGCAGAGTGAGCCTTTCCTACTGCATTGGCAGAGTGAAGATGATCGCGGTGCCGCGTCCGGCCTCGGATTCAGCCCAGATTTTGCCGCCCAATCTTTCCAGATTGTTGCGTGCCAAATACATCGATAGTCTGCTGCTGTAAGTCGACTCGGCGTGTTTACCTTCTATGAACCCGGCGAACATGTCGATGATTTCAACTTCAGGAAGTGAAGGTCCTGAGCTGGATACGACTATGCGCATGTCCGTTCCGCGGGCGGAACTTTCAACACGTGTGCGACCGCCCGGCGATGTGACGCTGATCATTTTTTCCAGTACTTGAACGAGAATGTCTTTCACTGCTTCGCGATTGCCGACTATGTTCGGCAGACCGGTGACGCTCTTGTAGTCCAGCGCCAGCTGTCGCTCTCGAGCCAATGGCGCCACTTGTTCGAGGCATTCGGATACCAGTCGGGTGACAACGATCTGCTCGCGTGGTGCGGTCACTTGTGGAACGTATCCGCCGTACATCATAAGTAAACTATCGACTACAGCGCAAAGCTGTTCGTAATGCGCGTGCAGCTCTGCAAGCGGCTGTCCGACCGAAGGGTGCATTGTTCTGGCGGCATTGCTGAGAATGTATTGCCACTTCATTTCGGCCGCACCGAGTGGTTGGCGAATCGATTCTGAAAGCATGGCGACAATCTCGCTCTTTAAATGCGAGATTTCGCTGCGCAATGACTTGTCGCGCAGCACCATAATATAGCCCTGTATGGAATTTTCTTCACTCAAGACTGGCTGCAGATGAGCGATCACTTCAACTGCTTTGTTCTGGTGGCGATGATAAATAACACCTTCCGGATAGAACTGATTGATAAGTTCGCCCGGTGTGCCACCGTGTCGCGCAAAAGCCTTGCCGTCTCGATCACCATTTGGCGATTCTCCAGGGCGTTTGATCAGGTCGAAACAGAGTCGTCCTGCGATTTCTCCCTCGGTGCAACCGAGCCAGTTCAGGAAAACTGGATTGGCAGAAAGTATATTTCCGAATTGATCGAGTACTAAAAAGCCTTCCGTCGACACTTGCAATACGGAATCGAGCTTGTGCTGCAACATTACCGATTGTCTGTTGGCATTGTTGATTTGCTTCGACACTTCGGTCAGTTGTTTTGCTTGATGCGAAAACTGTCGACTCAGGTTCTCCAGCTGCAGTGCTTTGTCTTCGACTGCTTTAGAATTCTCCTGACCTTCCTCTTGTTGCTTGGCTAACTGTGTGCGCAGGCTCTGTACCGAACTGCGCATGGAAGATAGGGCCGTATCAATCAATTCGCCTAATTCGAGCCAATCTCCGGAGAGCCCTTCAAGGGGTGGAGGTGTTGTTTGTTGAGTGGCCAGTTCGCTTGTGCGATCGATAAGCAAATTCAGAGGCTCATTTACCCCTTTGCTGATTCCAGCCGTGAATATCAACGCAAACAGAAGCGCAACGGCTCCGCAAGTGCCGGCAAGCAAGAGCACAACTGCCAGTCTTGATCCAAACTCGGGAACTGGTGTGCTTAACAAGAGAAGCGCGACGAGAGTTTTATCGTCGAGCTTGGTGTTTGCATCTTGCGGACCGGAATCGACAATATTGATCTGGTTCCACCAGCGCTGACCTTTTTCAAATCCCCCCTCGGGCAGATGCAGGTATTGCGCGATCGGCTTGGGAAAGGCAGGCGGCACGTTTGTTGCAGCCACTCCGCGTTTTTCCAGGTCTGTAATGAAAGATTTCATTTCAAACGATTTGTCATTGAGCAAATTAGGTGTGATGGCGACCAGCTTGTTTTCTCTTGTCGAAACCAGACAGAGATCAACACCTGTCAGATGATCTGAATCCAGTGCAAACTTTGTTACGAGACCTGTAAGGAATTCCGTGTCAAGCGGCTGACTGACAATGACGCAACCACCGACCTTCTGCCCGTTGTTCTGCAAGATGGGCAGGATACTGGACAGAGTCAGCATGTTGGTAGGACTGAAACAGGCTGGACCAAGGTACATGGCTTTTTTGCCCATGCAATAGTCAACACCGGCGCTCAACTTTCGGGCTGAGTAGCCGAACTTTGTCGGTGTATCCGTGCTGTAGAAAACGTTTCCACTGGCATCAACGATAGTTATGTATCCAATCAAGGAAGTCTTGTTGATGACGTTTTTGAGTGCCGCAGCCATCGCTCCGCGATCTTTGGCTGCCAGCGCCTGCATGACAGCCGGGTCCTGACAGACGGCAGCGGCAATGCCGCGGTTCATCATCTTGACTGATTCAAAGTCAGCGCCCAGCTTTTGGGTGGCTGTATACAGCCGCTTTGCCGCCGCTTCATGACTGCCCTGATAGTCGAGAAACAGACCGTAGCCAGCATTCCCCAATACAGCGACGAGGATTACGGTGAAAAATGCGAACGTTAATTTAGCGCCGATGCCCAATTGCTTTTACGTTTCGTGCTGAAGAGTCCACTAGAAGTTTAACGTACCCATCGCGTTCTCCACGATGTTAAACCGATGTGTTGTGCACGAATATAGGGTTTTCAAGGGATTGCGAGAGAAATAATTACTTCCACCCTGCTTCTGACTCGCCGATCAGTCGCCGGGGTGGGCATTCAGAGTAATGCAGAGACAGTAGAGTTATTCGTCGTCTTTGGCTGCCGCTGCCTGGGCGCGTCGATAATCGACCTGCACCTGAATGGCACGAATCAGTTGGTTGGGGCCGCAATAGCCGAGTTCAAGCAGAATTTGACCCAGTGGCTTTTGCTCTTTGCCACCTTCAGCGTCCTGGCGTTGGATATGAAGGGCTTCGTCGAGCTGGTAAATGGTGATATAGCCCAGTTCAACCAGGATTTGACCCAACAGAGTTTTATTTTGCTCTTGTTTAGGGTCTTTGGGCGACTTTGATGACCGTGTCTTCATTTTGCTGCGTCCTATTTACGCTTGCGGCCTAACGGTACTAACCATGAAAAGGTGACCGCTGGGCACACCCGAAGCTTACAACTTATGGCTGCTGGGTTTCCCCCCTGACCAGGTTCGTTGGTCTCCGCCGTACCCAACGATCTAGCTGCAATTATAGACTATTGTAGGCTGCATAGGTTCAGTCGTATAGCGGCTAACTTGGCAACCGACGAGATTTTATGATTCGAGGACACTTTTCTCAGGAATAAAGGAATTGTGTTTGCCCTCAGTCTTTTGCCCCTGGCACCGTATTTAGTATCACAAGTTCGGGAGGAATGTTATGACGGTTCTTGAACATAAAGTGCCCGCACCTCCTGAGCAAATAATGATGGTGCAGAGTGCGCCACGAGCTTACAACGTGTTGAAAGCGGCTATGGAGCTCAATGTGTTTGAGACTATGGAGCATGCGCCGCGATCAGCTGAAGAGATTTCCCGTGAGTTGCATTTGGATAAACGTGGCACTGAATGTTTGCTGAACGCTCTAGTGGGGCTGAAATTTTTGGCTCACGCTGAAAATGACAAATTCGAATTGATTGAAGTGTCTCGAACGTATTTACTGCAATCGAGCGATTTGTACATGGGTCTCTATCTCAAACACGCTGAGCAACTCGATAAGGGCTGGTCTCAGCTTGGTCAAGCGATTCGCAGTGGAAAGCCTGTAAAAGAGGTAAATACGCAGCAAACAGCAGAGGAATTTTTCCCCGCTCTTGCCGAGGGTATCTTTCCAATGAGCTATGCTACCGCCCAGATTGTTGCTCGGGATCTGAGCGACGTCAATCACGGCAAGGCACGCATTCTTGATATAGCTGCCGGCAGTGCGGTTTGGAGCATACCCTTTGCGGAAGCGAATCCCAGTGCGACTGTAGATGCTTTAGATTTTCCCGCTGTTTTGGAAGTGGCGAAAAAGATCACGACGAAACGTGGGCTTGTCGATCGCTTCAATTTCATTGCAGGCGATTGGCGAAAACTCGACTGGAAGTCACATCAGTACGACATCATTATTCTCGGTCACATTTTGCATTCTGAAGGACGAGAGGCGAGCATACAGTTGCTCAAGAATTGTGCGGATTCTTTGCGCCCCGACGGAGTTGTCGTAGTTGCGGAATTTTTGTGCAATCGTGAGCGCAGCGGTCCTCCAGCGGCGTTGATTTTCGAATTGAATATGTTCCTGCATACAACCGAAGGGTGCGTATTTTCTGTTGATGAATTGAAGAAAATCATGCACGATTGCGGTTTTAAACATGTGGACTATTCGGCGGACATCGGCGAGCAACCAGTTTTGGTCGGCTCGAAATAGATCACTTGCAAGACCCGCGTTTAAATCCCGGGAAGTTCTGATCACTCACGCTCCTGTCTTCGCACCACTTATAGTGGCGCGGCGAAGCATAGGCCGACGTTGCAGTATTGCAGACCTAGTCTTGTGCACCGCTCGCGAAGTCTGGACCGTTGTCTGACATATTCCAGCGCAATAATTCACGGCGCCATTCAAGATCGGCCTGCGCTTCCTTGATCAAGCTCGCCAGCCCTTGAAAGTCAGCGAACGACAGATCGATCGCCATACCCAGATCGAATGTCAGTTTGACTCGCTCGCAGTTCGGTGTGCATGCCATGCACACGATGTGCTCAGGTCCACAAACTTCGAAAACCTGATTTTCGTCACACTGCATTGGATCTTTCTGCCAGTTGAGATAGTCGAGAAATTCATCGACTTCCAGGCTCTGTTGAATCAGCAGAACAAGCGCCTGATACTGCACATTGTTCAAGTATATGGTCACTTCTTGCCGACGGAAATCTAGTGCGAACTCACCGTTTTCTTTGTCGAGATATAGATCTGCAAATGCGTTCGCAAAACTAATCTGGTAGGCCGTGCTTGTTTTCATTTACCAGTGTCCCCTCAGGACCTCCGTGCCGGACAGTTTTAACCTTTGAGCCATCTTGCAACGTCGCGTGCATGATATGTGATGATCAAGTCAGCTCCTGCGCGCGCGATGCCAGTCAGGGACTCGAGTACAACTTTTCTCTCATCGATCCAGCCGTTAGCTGCGGCGGCTTTGACCATTGAGTACTCACCAGAAACATTATAGGCCGCGATCGGCAGTTTGGTCATTTCTCGGGCTTTGGAGATGATGTCGAGATAAGGAAGCGCTGGTTTTACCATGACAATGTCGGCGCCTTCTTGAATATCTAATTCGATTTCTCTGAGCGCCTCGCGACCGTTGGCTGGGTCCATCTGGTACGACATGCGGTCGCCGAATTGTGGCGCCGATTCAGCTGCTTCGCGGAATGGACTGTAAAGTGCCGACGCAAATTTGGCGCTGTAGGCCATGATTGGTGTGTGCTCGAAGCCGGCTTCGTCAAGCGCATTTCGAATCGCTGCTATTCGTCCATCCATCATGTCTGATGGGGCGATCACATCTGCTCCCGCTTCCGCTTGAGCGACCGCAGACTTCGCCAGAATTTGCAACGAAGGGTCGTTAAGTATGCGACCGTCAGCGACAGTGCCGCAGTGACCGTGATCCATGTACTCGCATAAGCAAGTATCAGCAACTACAACAATCTCAGGGAAGCGTTTTTTGATTTCGCGAATCGCCTTGTTGACTATGCCGTCGCGTTTCCAGGCTCCAGATGCTTCGCTGTCTTTCTTGTCTGGAATGCCAAAGAGTAAAATCGACGTGATTCCGGCGTTCGCGGCCAGTTCGATTTCATTCAGTGTTTCGTCGATGCTCTGTTGATAGATGCCAGGCATAGAGCTGATCGGCAGTTTTTTCTTTGTGCCTTCGACGATAAAAAATGGATAGATCAGTTTTTCAAGATGCAGATGAGTTTCTCTTACCATCAAGCGAGTAGCAGGAGTGGCGCGTAATCTGCGCATTCTCATGTTTGGATAGTTTTGCGAACTCTGGGCAATACGATCTTTGGTCAGCGTTTTCAAATCAGTCATTTGGAATCCTGAATAAAAAGGTTATCGACGCGCGCTGTGCGGGAGTTTGCGGCAGGCTGTCGTTAGATAACTACTAAATATATCCTTTTAGCGACGGCTACCGTGTCATTTTGAGGCTTGTGTGGCAGAGAATTAATGCTGCCAAGAACGGTTGAAAACGGTTCGGTCGTTCGTTGCGCCTTATTCGCTGGCATTTGTTTCGACGAAGTAAAGTACGGCATTTATCAGTCCATCGAGATTGAATTCTTCCGCTTGCCCTTCACACTTGCCGAGGCACTCAACTGCAGTCGCGGTAGTTTGTGGACCGATTGAGATGATCGCTGTTCGTCTGAGGATTTGTCGAAGACTGGAGGCATCACTGTTGTCGAAAATGGAAAAAGCATTGCGCAAGATTTGAGCGAGATTGCGCACTGATTGGGAACTGGCGACGGTTATGATGTCGACCTGTCCTCTGACCAACATTTCAGTGAGGCTGGCTACGGTTTGATTGGAGGTGCTGGCAGGCACAGTCTGGTAAGCCTGTACTACATCCACTTCGGCACCGGCTGCTTGAAATTTTTCAACGATCAGGTCGCGACCGATGTTCGTTCTGGGCCAGAGAATTTTCAGCCCAGTCAGGTTTGGATAACCGGGAAATTGATCGACAAAATCTTCACTGACAAAAGAACCGCTGGGCTGAAAGGAGGGGTTGAGGTTATTTCGGCGCAGAGTTTCAGTGGTTGACGGTCCGATCGTCGCGTATTTGCCTGTGAACATTCTGCCACTCGGGCGCTCAGCCCATCGAGATATGAAGTACTGAACGGCATTCGTGGACGCAAACATAATCCAGTCATACTCATCGATTCGAGCAATGGCAGTGTCTACACTCTGCCAATTCAGTGGAGGAACGATTTCGATTGTCGGTAGCTCGATTACTGACGCACCCAGTGCCGTCAACCTTGATGTCAGCTCGCTTGCCTGATGCCCGGCGCGAGTCACGACTATGCTGATGCCAGTCAGAGGATGCGTTTTTTTCATCGCCTTTAGTTCCTTGCCGGGGATGACACAGAAGTACTAAGGAGGTGATATCGCCGATGGTGTCGATTGTTTGAGTTCGCGAAGAATTCTCTCTGCTCCGAGTTCTTCCACTCGCTCTGCCAGATTGCTTCCCAACTCGGTCGCTTTGTCGATTGCAGATTCGAGAGATACCCTGATTACTTCCGAGCCGTCTAAAGCTGCTACGCAACCAGTCAATCGCAGTCTGCCGTCTCTCAGTGTCTGACCCAGGGCGCCGACCGGAACCGAGCAGCCTCCGCCGAGTTTATCGAGAAAAGCGCGTTCAGCATCAATTTCTGCTCTGACGTTGATGTTTTCGATCACGGTCAAATAATCCAGAATAGCTTTGTCGCCCGCACGGCATTCCACTGCCAGCGCACCTTGCCCGACGGCAGGCGTACAAACTGCCATGTCTAGATATTCGTTTATCTTGTTGCTCAGACCAAGACGAATCAGTCCGGCCGCAGCAAGCACCATCGCATCGCATTGTCCATCTGTATGTTTACGCAGCCGCGTTGGTATGTTGCCGCGAATGTCGCAGAACTCCAGATCGGTTCGCAACGACCGTATCTGTGCGGTGCGTCTGCGACTGGATGTTGCCACTCGTGTTCCCGGTGGCAACGTTTTTAGTTCCAGATCATCATTTGCAACCAGAACATCACGAGGATCTTCTCGGTCTAAAACACAAGCCAGAACAAGGTCTCTGGGCAATTCGGTGGGCAGATCTTTCAAGCTGTGCACGACGAAGTCGACACGATCTGAGTAGAGGGCGTCTTCGAGCTCTTTAACAAATACGCCTCGACCGCCTAACTCGGCAATCGGCTTGGTTTGCACCTTGTCACCGCCTGTGGTGATAGGTACAATTTCGAATTTCAAGTCAGGAAATCTGCCGGTCAGCTCTTTGATGACGATGTCTGTCTGCAATCGAGCTAGCTGGCTCTCTCGCGTTCCAACGCGCACGCACTTTTGCTTGCTTGATTTGGTGGTCTTCTTTGTCACTTTTCTCTACAGGCGGTGTCTGGTCCGCTCAATCGGCTGCGAGAAGTCTTCTTGGAGTTCAGGGCTCCAAGCGGATCGAGGCTGAACAAAGTGCGCAGAGCTTCTGCTTGCTGTCGCAAGATTTCGTAGTCTCTGGTCGCTTTCAGTTGCACTGTCGGGTGATGCAAAATTTGATTGACGATGGCCCGACTGATTTCTTCGATTTGGGCCGGGTCTGTTTCGCTGTCGCTCAGACTGGCACCTCGTGTTTTCGCCATCTGTTCAAGGCGAATCGATTCGATTTTTTCACGCAGACCGGCAATGGTTGGTACCACCAGTAGTGAGCGTTGCCAGGCGTGAAACTCGTCTAGAGTTTGAAATACAATGTCTTCAGCTTCTGCGACTAGAGCTTCTCTCTCGGCCAGGTTCTTCGTTACTACTTCAGTCAGATCATCGGACTGGAAAAGTTTGACGCCTGGAAGATTAGCAATTGTGGGCTCTACATTGCGTGGCACTGAAATATCAACGATACAGAGCGGTTTTTGTTCTTTCGAACGGCTTGCCGCGAGTAGCTCACGTTCGAGCAAGAACCTTTGTGCGCTTGTCGAGACTACGACCAGATCAGCCGTTGCTGCCAGTTTGTGGCGATCTTCGAAATCGAACTCGGTTTCTAAACGATGTACGTTTGGCAGAGAGTTTTTCAAAAACTGTTGAACGCGTTCTTTGCTGCGATTCAGCAAAAATACGGTTCCGCTTCCCTGATCGGAAAGCAGTAGTTTGACGCATATCTGAGACATCTTGCCGGCACCGATGACGGCGATGCGCTTGTCTTTCAGGTCGCCCAGGGTTGTTCGAGCCAGTTCCAGTGCTGCTGAGCTCACTGATACGGCCCTTTTGCCCATCGATGTTTCGGAGCGAACACGTTTACCGCATTGCAGGGCAATTTTGAACAGATGGTCGAGCACAGGTCCGGCAGTCTTGGCTTCCAACGCCGACTGATAAGCGGCTTTGACCTGGGACATGATCTGTCCTTCGCCCAGAACCATACTGTCGAGCCCGGAAGCAACCCGGAAGAGGTGCAAAGCGACATCTTCTCTCAGCAGTCTGAAATTCGGTTTGAGGGCGCCGTGGTCGCTGACTGCCTGAGCTGAATTGAAAAATTGTTCGATTTCCTGCCAACCTGCTTGAACGTTCGAGACAACGGCATAGACTTCGGTGCGGTTGCAGGTCGATAAGATCGCCGCTTCTTTGACGTGCGGCAGGTGGGATAGAGCCATCAGTGCGTGGCTGACGCATGATTGAGGAATCGTGAAGCGCTCACGAATGGCAATCGGAGTGTTGTGATAATTCAGGCCACAGACTACGAGGTGAGTCATTCTGATGGGGTTTCCAGGTCGACCAGTAAGCCGTTGAATCGGTCCGTTTTTTTCATCCCAATCGACCTCAAAGCCTCTGATGATCGGAGCAGGTGATGATTGCCAATTATATCCACGCCGCGAAGCTCTTTTTCTGAACTAGATGTCAGCGTAAAGAATCTACAAATATGCTTCTAGCTTACTCGTAAGGGGGCAAGACGCGCTAGTGGCGGCATATACTGGCATTGCCGCTTGACTATAGGGGCTTTCGACCCGCTGGTCGTTTTGATTAGAAGATCTTCGATTGAGATGTTGATGGAGGGCATTTGTCTTTCCATCAAGTCAATTCGCCGGGGGCATGAACGGGGCCAGAGTCGATTGGGTGCGAGCCGACCAACTGTCGAGCTGGGTTGAAAGCTCGGGATGGACCTTTTTAGCCAGCCAGTACAGCCCAGTTGTAAGGCGCAGTGTTGGACGGGCCAGACCGTCGTGGGGCGGGTCTGGCAGGAAATAAACTCGCTTGTTTTTGACGGCTTTCAGCGACGACCATGGATGCTTTTCTAAAAATGAATGGTCTTTGCATTCGTAAGGCATGACTATCACGTCAGGATTTGCCAGAACTAATTTTTCCATGGAAAAGTGAGGATAGCCCGACTCGAGATTCTTGGAAATGCTGTCGCCACCACATACGGTGATGACTTCCGTCAGGTAACTAGCCTTTCCAAGTGTGAGAAGCGGTTGCGGCCAGACGCAATAGAAAACCGCAGGCTTTACGCTTGCTTTGCTTGTGATCTCTTTTAGCTCAGTAATGCAAGTGTTGAATTTAGCTGCTGCCTGGTCACCACGTGCGGTGCTGTTGGAGAGTGCGGCCAGGTCTTTCAGATTTTTGGAAATGTCTGATAAATGGTCGTTTTTTAGAACCAGGACCTTGTAGCCGTTATGCGAGAGTTGCCCGGCAAGAGCTTCCTGACCACTTACACAGACGATTTTGTCAGGTTTGACCGTTGCTAACCTTTCCAGATTGGCAGCAATGAAATTTCCGACTACCGTTTTCTTCTTCACTGCATCCGGATAATCGCAATAAGAGCAAACTCCAAAAAGCTTGTCTCCTGCGCCGACTGCATACAGAAGTTCTGTGTTGGAAGGAGCAAAGGAAACAAGATGTGTGCCGGCTGCTTGCTTGGGCTCATTGCCGCTTGCTGCATTGGCTGCGCCTGCGAAATTTGTTGCTGTTGCGCTGATTGTCAAAGCTGCTGTTATCGCAGCAACAGATTTAAGAGCTGCTGTCTTTACGGCAATTGATGCTGCTTGCTTAGCCAACTTTTGACTTCTTCCAGCCGGGATTCATTGTCCAATGATTGAACCACATAAGTTGCATGTGACAACTCCCATTCAAAAATCGTCATGCGAATAATTCGATCGATTTGCTTCTGGTAATCGGGTTCGGTCCATCTGAATCCGTCTTCTACTGGAGGAAACATTGGTGGAATATAGATGATGTGCGTATAACGCTCAGCTTGTCGACGCGATTGCTGGTAGTAAGCCTCTGTGTCATAGGTCATTGCCTGACAAATATTCCAGCGTTGCCAGAGCACCCAGCAGTCAACCGTGGAGCGGTCGGATATAAACGACCCGGCGGCATCTTCAGCGTCAATTTGCGCTTTCAGCACTTTCCTTTTGAAATCTTCTTGATCGGGAATGTCGCCGATTCTCTTATATCCAAGTTCCTGGCAAAGCTTTCTGCCAAGTTCAGGAATGACCGATAAAGAGAGCAGCGGGGCTAGCATCTCCACCAAAGTGGTTTTGCCGACCCCGCTTGCACCTGTAACGATAATCCTTTGCTGTGTGCTCAATTAGCTGAGTGATTTGGTTGGATCTACCGCTTGACTGCGGGCTGTACCACCATCGATTACTTTGCGGTCGCGCTTCAGGGCGTCGGCGATATCGATACCGGTCAGTCCTTTGATCATCATCATGCTCTGTGTTGCAACGTTGAGAACATCGTTGGTGACTTTGCTGGCACCGCCGTCGCTTCCAGTTGAAAGTACAGTCATGTTGCCAATCTTCGAGAGCGGTGAAGCAGCAGCGGCAATCATTTCAGGCAGTTTCTCGATGATCATGCTTGTCATAGCAGCGTCATTATAGAGCTTGTAGGCTTCCGCTTTCTTAGCCATGGCTTCGGCTTCTGCTTGACCTTTGGCTGCTGTAACGGTAGCTTCGGCAAGACCTTGAGCTCTGGTTGCTTCTGCATGGGCAAGACCCAGGGCTTTGGTGGCTTCGGAGTCTGCCATCGCTTTCAAACGAGTGGCATCCGCTTGACCTTGTGCTTGCAGTTTCATCGCTTGAGCGTCTGCTTCGGCAAGTAATCTGCGTTTTTCCTGTTCGGCTTGCGCCATCAAGCGAATTCTCTGTTGTTCTGCTTCGGCAGGCTTGGTGACTTCGCTTTCGAGAGATACCTGGCGTTTCTGCACTTCAACCTGTTGCAGTTCAACTTCTTTCTGTGCTTCAACGATTCTGATCTTCTGAGTTTCTTCAACAAGTTTCTGTTGTGTCTGCGCTTTGACGATGTCGTATGCCATGTCTGATGCAGCTTTCTTGTTGGCGACTTCGCTCTGGAACTGCGCCTGGTTGACCTGGA
Source organism: Candidatus Melainabacteria bacterium (assembly GCA_003963305.1). NCBI lineage: Bacteria > Bacillati > Candidatus Melainabacteria > Candidatus Melainabacteria bacterium. Next base: position 161,838 of record RXJR01000018.1, read on the forward strand.
AGTTTTTGGAAGCTTCGGCAACTCTAGTGTCGGCTAACAGCTTGGCTTTGGCGCCTTCTTCTGCGGCTTGCGCTTGTGCAATCTGCGCGTCGCGTTGAGCTTGTGCTTGTTGGATTTGAGTTTCTTTGGCTGCGTGGGCAACACCGATGTCGGCGTTTCTTTTTGCTTCGGCTGTTTGTTGACGACCGAGTGATTCCAAATAACCAACTGTATCTTTGATTTCTTTGATGGTGAACGATACAACGGTCAAACCCATCTTGGCCAGGTCAGCAAGCGATACTTCTTGAACACGTTGGGCGAATGAGTCGTTGTTTTGTACCAACTCTTCGACTGCCATCGTACCGAGAATGGCTCTCAAGTGACCGACCAGTGATTCGTGAGCAATGTTCTTTATTTCTTCTTCCGTCTTGCCGAGGAATTGCTCAGCGGCTGTCGAGATTGAGATTTCGTCGCCTTTGACTTTTACTTGAGCAACGCCTTCTACGAATATTGGAACACCGTTTTTAGTGATCATCGGCGCTTGTGAGTGGACGTCTATCGTCATCACTTCAAGGCTCAACGTCGCTTTTTGTTGCACCATCGGCAGCATGACCGCGCCACCACCGACGATGATTTTATAACTTCTTCCGTCCCGCCCAGCGTACATACCGGAGATGATCATCGCTTCGTTGGGGCTGCACTTTTGGTAGAGGTTAACCATCAGATAGACCATGATGAAAGCTAGCATGACTCCGACGCCTACGGCTATTAGTGAACCGATCTCTAAACCAAACATATTGTGTCCCTCCAGTGGGAAAGCGAGAATCGTCTCTTTCCCTTATCATTCCCTAAAATCAGTTCTCTTTAGACAGTTTGCAATTTGATATTTGTCATTGATTTACTGCGTGAGAACATCATATATGCACTCTTGATTTCCTCTTGACAGCATCATCAATTCATTATTATTTGGCGTTCTTCGTCATTTTTTCTACACAATTTTTCAGCCAGCCGACGGCTGTAGTTTCCGATAAAGTTACTCGTGGGCATCTTAAAATTTTGCCGCAGTTCGGCACGGGGGCGAGCAAGCGGGCGTTGCAATTTGTTCAAAGGAAGTTTTATTTTTTCCCTACTGAGTGCAATTTGCGCGATACATTGCGTGCACAATTGTGCCCTTTTAGTACTTTCGCAGCAACGCTTATCGGTGCTGCCTTATTGAAGTGATTGCGAGCGCATCTTTGCTAGTTTTTCTTGCGGCGTAAGAGTGTCATCTTCGAAGGCGGGATCAATAAAGGTGTCGGTCCAAAGATCGACGAGAACATAATCAGGTTGATGTTCGCAGATATAAACTTTGGTTCCTCGTTTGATCTCTTGATCTGGCGATTTCGCTTTCGCAGGAGAGGCATAGCGTTTTGAAGAGACTATGTATGTCACTTCGCCGGTCCTGCCCGGTGGGATGGGCACGGTCACCTCGGCCATATGCCCGATCAGATCGTGCTCGGTGGCTGCCGATGAGGAGTACATTCTTGCGAAGACTGTATTCATGACGTTAGTGACTATTTTGACCGCGACAAAGCCGCCAAAGAGTGCAGGAGCGAGGGTTATGTAGCCAAGCACAGGGAAGCTGGAAATGAAAAAGAGCCCCGTCAATCCGAAGAATGCTAAAAAGGTTGTGATGATGGTTGGGTTCAACGCGCTGAGAATTGCTTCCACCGGACCGCCCTTCTCTTCTTCTCTCGTGGGCGCGTGGAAGGGACCTGTGCTGGCTTGCAGCGCTGCCCCTTGAATTATTACTTCGTTTGCACCGCTGGCGGTGCTTTGACCTGCTCCTGTATGGGTGCCACTGCCTGCGCCACCATGTGCCGAGCCGCTGGCTGCGCCATGTCCAGCGGCGGTGCCCCCTTGACCGATAGCAGTGTGTCCACCGCTTCCGCCATGACCAATTGCAGTGTGTCCTCCGGCGCCCGTATGACCAACGCCGGTGTGACCGCCGACACCACCGTGCCCGATGCCGGTGTGCCCACCGCCAACGTGCCCTCCGTGACCTCCGCCTGCATGGTGAGCTCCCATAAATGCGCAGGCGACCAGAAATAGCGAACCAATCGCGGCGCATACAATATAGATTTGATTTATCAACGGCAACGGTATCATGCTGTCACCTTTCTCTTAACTGATGAAACGTTGTTCCAACTCGTCATGTTCGGGATCATAGGGTTCGATCAAAACAATGTGTTCTTTCGAACCGACTATCAAAACCTTTGAGCCTTTCTTGAAATCGAGTCCTGGTTTGGCGGGCTGTGCAGTGGCGGTCATGCGTTTAGCATTGAGCACGTATGTAACTTCACCCATGCGCCCGTCATGGATGGGGACGTTGACTTCTGCCATCTGCCCGAGCAGGTCTGATTCGCGCTGATGAGTGGACGTGAACATGTTTTTGATCATCCACTGCGTCATGCCCTTAAATGCCGCTGAAACTCCGATGCTGACTGCAATTGCCGGAATTAGCGTGAAGTATCCCAGCCAGGGAGCGTTGAATGCGAGCACCAGACCCGTTAGTCCGAAGAAGGCCAGGTAGATGCAGACCGTCATCGGGCTCAGTAAGGTCAGGATTATGCCGAAAATCCCTGTTGTAACAGTGCTGGTCGCTGTTCGGTGGGTGAGAACTGGTCGCCCGGAGATGGGTACGACTCGATGGTTTGAGTTGCCGCCGGCGTTGAAATCAGTGCCGGCACCGCCATCGTCGCCGGCGTTGAAGTCGGTTCCGCCGCCGCCGTCATCACCGGCATTGAAGTCTGTTCCGCCCCCGCCATCGTCACCAGCATTGAAGTCACTGCCACCGCCGTCATCATGTCCTGCTCCGTCATGCCCTCCGCCTTCGTCGCCGAGGTGACCCATGAGGAAGCTGCCGATCACGAAAATGGAACCGATGCCCGCGCAGACGGCGTAAACTTGACCTAGCATTCCGAGCGGAATCATTGTTCTGATTGCCTGATTTTGGTTCTTGAAAAAGTCGGGTTTCCTAGCAATTCAGTACCCTGAGCAGGCATCCGGTAAACGCTGAAAGCCTTATGAAATGACTAAGCCGGGCACTTCAGTGGTGTTCTAAGCGACGCGCCTCGGAGCGATCTGCCTCGGCTCTTTTGTAGTCACCAAGCGCATCGTAAGCAAGCGCGCGCTTCTTGTAGTACTCAGGTCGGGGTCTCAGTTCAATTGCTAAGTTGTAATCTGCCAGAGCTGCTTTCGAGTTGAGAATTTGCTGATAGGAATCACCTCGCCTGATCAAAGCCTCGACGTCGCGAGGATATTTCTCGAGGAGCCTCGTTTCCTTTTCGATGCGCCTAGTTTCCCTCTTTTCTCCGCTGCTAAGAACATCGGAAACCGTGTCACCAAGTATGTTCTCGGGATTTCGGTGGGTGACGGCAAAGTACAGTCCGCCGAAAACTACCAGTGCGAGCAACACTTGAACTGGGTCACGCAGGAAGGCACCGAATTCCGCGGATTTGTTGTCGGGTGCCCGCCACTGGTTCACGTCCGAGTATTTGTGACCACAGTGGCGGCAGGTAGAAAACTCGGTCTCGTCGACCTGGCGGCAGCGGGGATTAGTGCATGTTTTCTTGATGGGATGACTATCGCCGGCGGTCATGGGGCTCTCATGATTGGATATGGTGAATCCTAACAGCTGAGGTCAGTTGTACCGTGGTTTATTGTAGTAACTATCGGACTGCTTCGAGTTGAGCTTCGAGTTGAGGGAAGATATAGATAGGTCGCGACAGTTCCACTGTCTGATAATCGCGCCAGCCGGGAGCGTTTCGTGGAAATAATTCTCACTCACAACAATATGGACTTCGACTCACTGGCTGCTCAGTTTGCAGTTTCGAAGCTCTATCCTTCCGCGCGAATGATTTTGGGCTATCCGCTGGTCGGCAACGTGCGCAATTTTGTGGCACTTTATCGCAGCTCGATGCCGGTGACTCAAATGAAGTACGTCGATGTTGAAAATGTTCGGCGCATTTTCATCGTGGACTGTCAGAACGTCGAGCGCCTTGATGAGATAGCAAGGAAAATGATCACGGAGCAGAAAATTCCGCACGTCGTTTTCGATCATCATCAGTTCGACCCGAACGGATTGGGTCCCACTGCTCAGGAAGATTCAGTGATAGAGCGGGTCGGCTCGGCAACAACAATTGTTGTCGATAAGATCATGAGTCGGAATATTCATTTGACCCCATTTGAAGCGACTCTTATGGCTATTGGCATTTACGAGGACACTGGTTGTCTTACTTATAGCGGTACGACCGATAAAGACGCTGCCTGTGTAGCCTATTTGCTCAAGCAAGGTGCCGATCTGGCTATTATCAACGATTACATACGTCCCAAAATGAACGACGATCAAATCGGATTGCTTGAAGATTTGATCAAAGATGCTCGTGTGATCACCGTGGGTGGTGCGCGTGTGATTGTCGCAGTCGGATCGCGTGACAAATATTTTGACGGCGTGGCTTCTTTGACGCGCAAGCTCACCGAAGTGGAATCGGCTGACGCTGCCTTCTCCGTCGTTCATATGCGTGATCGTGTTCACATTGTCGGTAGAAGCGATTCACACCTCATCGATGTTCGCCTGGTAGTGCGAAAATTTGGCGGTGACGGTCACCATGGTGCGGGCTCGGCTGTTACTCGTAATGGCACGGTTGAATCCATCGCTGCTGAAATCGAAAAGTTGTTGCGCAAGCAAGTCAAACCGGAAGTGGTGGCTGAGGAGATTATGATCTCTCCAGTGCGCACCATTCGCTCCAATATCACAATGGACGAAGCCAGTCGTATCATGCTGCGCTACGGTTTGGACGGTGTACTCGTTGCCGATGAAGACAGTCTTGTTGGCGTAGTTAGTCGCCGCGATATCGATCAGGCTAAACATCATAAGCTAGGTCATGCGCCTGTGCGCGGATTTATGAGTAAACCTGTTATTTCGATTGACCGGAAAACACCGCTCAGCAAGATTCAACAAATTATGGTTACTGAAGACATCGGAAGATTGCCTGTTCTTGACGAGGAGAAGCAGCTCGTCGGGTTAGTCTCGCGCGGCGATGTTCTAAAGACGTTGTATGGAGACAACGGTTCGAAACCGTTCCTCGTGCCTGAGTGGGCAACACTTCTCAAAAATGATTTTGCCGCCTCTGGAAGCACCGTGCACCTTGAGCCCCGGTCTGTCAATTTGCAGAAGCAGATGAGTACCCTGGATACGCCAACATCGTGGCTGTGCGTGCAGACCGGAAAAGTTGCTGCGCAACTGAATATGGTGGCTTATGCTGTTGGTGGTTCGGTTCGTGATTTGATTCTGAAAGTGCCAAACTACGATCTCGATTTTGTCATCGAGGGGGCCGCCATTGATCTTGCAAATGCTATGGAGTCCGCATATCCAGCTCGTCTTGAAGTGGTGGCTCGGCACGAGCGATTCCAGACCGCTAAATTGTGGTTTTATGCAGACACGAGAAGGGATATAGATTTTTCCACAGCGCGAACTGAATTCTACGAATTTCCCGCAGCTCTCCCTACTGTTGAAGCATCTCAGTTGGAGCAGGACTTGTTGCGCCGCGACTTTACCATAAACGCCCTTGCCATTTGTTTGAATCCGGGTCGCTATGGCATGCTTGTCGATCACTTCGGCGGGCTGGAGGATATCAAAAAGAAGACGATTCGTGTTTTGCATGCATTTAGCTTCATTGAAGATCCGACACGAATTATTCGGGCAGTGCGATTTGCCAGCCGACTGGAATTCAACATCGAGCCGAAAACAAAAGAACTTGCTAAACGCGCCGTAGCCATGGGCATCTTTGACAATCTTGGCGGCAGTCGCATGCGTGATGAGTTGCGTTCGATTCTGGAGTCACCGCGACGCATTCGTGCGCTTGATTTGTTAGCGGAGCTGGGAGCCAAGTTGCGTTATCTCGATGCCGAGTTGGAGTATCAGCAATCGATACGCACGCTGTTGCGGCGCGCTGAAGGCTTAATGAAGCGCTATACGCTGGGGCAGCCATGGGTCGTTTATCTGGCCCTTTTGCTGTCGCAATTGGACGAACATCGCATCGATGTAGTACTCGATCGGCTGCATCTAACTAACGAACAGAAGGCAATCGTTCGAAAAGGGCTGGCAATCCCGAGGCAGTTGCCCGAGGTTGTTGAAACGTTGAACAAACAGGGTGTCAAAAACAGCCAGATCTATTACCTGCTGAAAGGAAAGCCGGAAGAATCGCTTGCCATTGCGGCATGTCTTGCGAGCCCGGGGGCGCCTCTGCGTCGTATGATTCGTTTGTATCTCGAACACCTGGAGAAGGTGCAAATCGAGTTGACCGGTGCAGACCTGGTTGAACTCGGCGTTGCGCCTGGACCTGAAATCGGTCGGGCTCTTGATGCGATTCTCGAACGGAAGCTGGACGGTTTGATTTTCACCCGTCAGGACGAACTGGAATTCGTAAAAGAGCGGTTTCAGTCCAAATTTGCTATCAAGGAATCTTCTACCAGTGCTAAACAAGGCCCGTCCACGGAGAAGAAGCTGACAAAATCGACTCGTAAGACTGCGAAATAGTCTTCAGTGGCTATCTTTGAGTGATGCCAGTTCTTTTTTTTATTTCGACTGAGAAGGTTTGAGACACCTCGTAAATGCCTTCCGGAACCCTTTTTTCAAATCCGGAAGTTTTTCGCAGTGCCTCAATACATGCTAAATCGTTCAATTTATCTCCAGAACTACGTGCAATTGAAAAGTCGGAGAAGGTGCCATCGGAATGGATGAAAAAATGGACATCGGTACTTTTCGTTTTCTCTGAAGGGGGGGTCCATTTGTTATATGTTAGACGCACCATCGTCGATACGTATTTTTCCAGCCATGTCGGTTGTGTAGTCTTGGTAGGAGCTAACTCAGAGTGCAATTTGATTGTACGGACTCCTGCTACTACCGGAGTTGGGAAAGGCTCCTCCGGAGGATATGCTTTGCGACCCTCTGCCGACTCACTGAACAGAGAAACAATGCAAAATGCGTACAGAAAACATTTTTGAAGGCGTGAGGCGTGCACGTTTGCGGTTCCAAATAAGATAGTTAATTCAATTGATGTTCAATCCATCTTAAAGCATTACGTCTGGTATCAGTTGAGTCTCTGGCACATGTTTTTTTGCCGCACATAAGCTGCAGATATACCGGAAAGGTGTGACTAGGACCGGTATGTTTCAGGTTCAGATTTATTGCTCAGCTGATGTAAAACACTTTGCCTTTTGGACTGAAAGGCAAGTGATTCTGAGCGGGAAGCAAGTAAGCATGCTCGCGTCGAACGAGTAAGTTCTTTTCGCAGTAACCATCCGTGATGATGAGTATTGGACCTGTTTTGGGAAAGTCTTTGGCGTTTTGAAGCAGATCGATGCCAGGCTGTAACACTGTGCCACCACGACCACGCACTCTGACACGACCTGCGATCGCATCGATTGACATATAACCCTGATCGTAGGCGATTGCATCGCAAAATATTACGCGCGCGAATGGCACCTCTCGCGAGGCGCTGTAGCTCGCGATGGCTCCAAGTGCTCGAGCGAGCAGATGCCGATCCATCGAGCCAGACGTGTCAAGAATAACGCCAAAGGTGCGCGCATCATCGAATTCTCCGGGAACATAGCGAGGGCGCGGAATGTCCGGCGTGCTCGATTGACGGCGACTTTGCCGAGCGTAAGATCGAACTTTTTCCAGGGGCGGAAAATAATAGTCGAACCACTGCGCCAGTTCAACGTCCCATGGTATAGGCGGCTGAAGCAGCGCATTGATTTCTTCAACCAGATCGGCTGGCAGCAAGCCGCGATTGATCTGGTTGTGGCAATCTAGCCCTTGTGCCAGAGCGCGTCTATAGAAGTCATCGAGAGTTACGCCGTCAGCTAGTCTCCACCACTCTGGTATGTGTCCACTCAACATGTCACCATCTTCGCAGTTGCCACGCAGAGTTCGCAGTTTGCGGGCGCGACGCAGATCGCTTGCGATTCGGTCGTAAATTGTTTCAGCGGAAAGCCCTTTCAATTCAGGATCGTGCAGCAACCCTTGTGGGGGTATCTCGCCAACTTCCATCTCAACTAACCAGCCATTGATGACATAGTCGCAGGCAACATTCCAGAGGAATGCATCTCGCCCGCGGCGCCGTTGTTCATGTTGTAAGCCGACATGCAGAAACTCGTGAGCCATGACGAACCGGCATTGCGATTCAGTCAGCCCAGCAGCAGGATTCATGTATATTTCTTGTTGCTCTGCATGCACAGCAGCAATCGAGACGCTCATGCGAGTGCAAATGTGCGGGTCTTCGATCAGCTCAAAAGCGGCTGCCAGCGCACCAAGAAGTGGATAACTGCTGATGAACCAGGAGCGCGCTCGCTGTGCTGGTGTGCGTTTCATCAACGAATCATTGGCACCGACGAATGGTTCGAGCCCTGCTGCTACATTGACTGCGCTGCTTGCGGCTGATGCCAGACCGCCGGCAAAGAGTTCTTGCCAATCAACTGGCTTACCGTAGAAATTTCTGCTTTCGCCAGTGTTCATCATGTCGCATGCAAATGGACCTGCCATGCCACGGTCTTTCAAATCATCGCTGGCGCCATTACGGCAAATCTTTTCATAGAGCCGTTCTTCGTCCTGCGCACCGATAGCGAAGTCTCCCCTTATTTCCTCTGGTGCTTGTCCGAATTTTATGTCGGTCAGAAACTTGGCTACAAAGGCATCGCATGCGATATTCCATTCCATCTGATTTTCTTTCGTACGGAAGTGATCGAAGGCGTAATGCAGCAGACAGTGAGCGAGAACGTAAGCCCATTCTCGTGGTTCGGCAACTCTTTTGTGGTGCACGTAAATTGAGCCGGAACTCTGCGCAACAGCCCATCCGTCCGCAGGACAGACTTTGTTGTCTCCTCTGTAGATCGTCACATAATCCAGTAATCGCCCAAAGATAGGGTGTTGAGAAACGAGCGCACGGCCTTCGAAATAGTTTTTCGTAGCCGTATCGCACTGCTTTGCGGCTCGCGATTTCTTGCCCATTTCTCAACAACTCCTTTCCCTTAATCACGTTGTTTTCTTGTCGACTAGCCGGGGCAAGTCGCGAACAATGTCGACCATGAACCAGCTTGGTAGCACATCTCCACTCTTCTCTTCTTGCACTACCATTTGTGCCATCTCCAGGCTGATCAGCGAGAGGTCCTTCAGCAGACCTTTTGCTACGTGCGCCAACTCACGAGCGCTGCCGCTCATATCGTTTTTGTGTTGAGGTAATTCTTTGAGCAGTTGAGCACGGAAAGATTGCGCAAGAAAATACAGCACATCACGATCTTTGGGATCAGTTGGCCATTTTTCATCTCCTTTCAAGATTGCGCTCAATGCGTATTTGCTGCGCAATTGTTTGACGAAGCCTTTGAATTGGGTGGCGTGTTGTGGCGACAAGCAGCCGTATGCCACTACTTCCAGTGCCTGGTCATTAATGCCGTTGCCGTATTCATGCAGGGCATCGCTCAGCATGTGCCAGGATCTAGGTGTGGAGAATGGCTCTTCGTGCTTTGGCGCTTCTGCTGCGAGCTGATCTGGTCGGTTTTGAATGTAGCGGATCACTAACTCGTGAATGTCGTTTTGATACGCCCATTCCAGCCAATCGCGGTGCGATACGCGCAGATGCACGTGCACCAATCGATTCAACAGCGCCGACGACATTGGTTTGACGATGGCACTATCTTGAGCACGGTTGCCTGCTCCGATGACAATGGAACCTTTCGGTAATAGATATTCGCCGATTCGCCGCTCGTGAATCAGGCTGTAGAATGCCTTTTGCACTTCGTGCGAGCATGCATTAAGTTCGTCGAGGAACAGGCAATATGGCTCAGATCTTGCAATCATTGCAGGCGGACAAAAGCGGCTGACACCATGTTCGATTTGTGGAACACCGATAATGTCTTCAGGTGCGAGCTGACTTCCAAGTAACGAGACGCATGGCATTCCCAGCGATTCGGCAAAGTTTTGCACAATCGAAGATTTGCCGGTGCCGGGCGGACCCCATATGAATACGGGGCGCACCAGAGCGACGTTTAAGAGAAAGTCGGACAGCTCTCTTTGTGAGAGTGTGACAACTGGATTCATATGGTTGTTTTCCGTTCTGATGAGTGCAGGAGATTTCGTGATTCCCCGACATGCTTAGTGTGTCCGGCAGACGGAACACAGCCAGCGTGCTAAGGAATCTACTTGCGAGCTCTGAAAATTAGAGTTCGTGGAATTCTTGATGCGTTCGATAGTTTGCGTTTACGGCGCGAGAAATTTACGGGTAGCGTTGCCAGCCGACAATCATGTTGTCGATTCTGAGCTGCTTCTCGTGCCGAATGCAAATACCGGTCGCGTTTTGCGACTGGTTGAATTTCATCCTTTAGTGCACGGGAGCATTGCTTTATCCTCAAAAAAAGTTGTCCGCCATCTGCGGAGTTTTTTCATTCTAGCAGGCGCATGCCGACTGTCAAGTGGAAAATGAATGATCTATTTGCCGTTGCGAACATAGTCGAGAGCTTCATGAACGGCTTGTGTATCCGAGTTGAAGCTTGTGCCAAAAGTTTCTCTAATCGCTTCAGCGCCTCCTCGTGCGAGGTACTCCGCTCTCATTTCTTTCGTCACTTCAGGCGACGCGAAGACCTGTTCGAATTCCTGGAGATTGCCATGGTAAAGAGCCGTGGAAGCTCTCTCGTTCAGTCTTTGATTGGCTCTGAAGTATTCGTGAGACTTTTGGTTTTCCTGGAATGTCACCAGATTTCTCGCCGCTTCTCTTTCGAGAAGTTCTCGGTCGCCGCAGGTGTTCGATTGATTTATTTGATGATTGGTACGGTAATCGCGATTTCCCGTGTATGTTGCAGCGAGGTCATAGAGCCCGCGGGTGTCGAAAACTGTCTCTCCTTCGGCTAATCTACCGCCCGATTGTTTCAACGCAGATAGCCTGTAATCTGGTCTATCGAAGTTGCAGTCGGCTAGCAGAATCTGACCTACTTGTTCGGAGTTGTTGTCAGATTCATTGCGGTAATTTGCTCTGTCCATTCAATTAACCTCTAGCGAATGCAATGACAATATGGCGACGGAGGTAAAAATGAAGTAAAGCTCGAAACTGCTAGTCAGTGACCTGTTCCAGGCTTTCTTTCGGCACCGATCCGCTAATGTTGACCAGATCTGTTTACCGCCTGTCCAAACGCGTAAAATAGTGCAGCACGTCTGGAAAATTTAAATTGAGTAAGATTCTGCTTGTCGATGACGATGTTCTTTTGGGCGAAACGCTCCAAGAATTGTTTCTTGCGCGCGACTTGAATCTGGAAATCGCACACACGGCTGAAGATGGTTTGCAGTTGCTGAACGCATTCGAGTACGAACTGATTTTGCTCGATTGGAATCTTCCAGGCATGAGCGGAGTCGCGTTGTGCGAGCAGTATCGTAAGAATGGCGGATTAAGTCACATTATCTTTCTCACCTCTGAAAGTGACGTCAGCAAGAAAGAAGAGGCTCTTGATTCCGGGGGGGATGACTATTTGGTGAAGCCCTTTGACGAGAGGGAGCTGTTTGCTCGTATTCGAAGTGTAATGAGGCGCTCTCTTAATTCCTTCAGTGAAGAAATGAAAATCGGCGAACTGCATTTTAAAATTGACTCTCGTGTAATCGCTTGCAATAACAAGACAGTTCAATTGACGCCAAAGGAATCTCAGCTGCTGCAATTTCTGCTGCGTCACAGGGATCGTCCATATACTGGTCAGCGTCTGTTCGATGCAATTTGGCCATCAGATGCAGATGTATCAGCGCAGACCGTGAAAGTGCTGATCAATAATTTGCGTGACAAGCTGAGTAAGGTCGGGCAGCGTGATTTGATTAAGACTGTGGTCGGCAGTGGCTATGTGATTGAAAATCGTGATTGACGCAGTTGGCAATTGAAAGCTCTGGTGTGTGGAATGCGTTTTGAAGCAATCCGCAATTGGATGCATTGGTAATTCGGATTGGTAATTCTGATTGATAGTTCGGATTGGTAATTCGGATTAGTAATCCGGATTAGTAATCCGGATTCATAATTCGGACGGCAATCAGTTATTCAGTCGGTTCGTTTGTCATCGGAATCGTGAACCAGAATTGGCAGCCGTGACCGGGTTCACTATCTACTCCGATTTTGCCGCCATGAGCTTCGACTATTAGCTTTGCCAACGCCAATCCCAGTCCTGTTCCGCCCGCTTTTTTTCCATCTTCAGTCTGTTTAAACTTTTGGAATAGCCTGGAGGCATCTTCTTTGCTTAAGCCTCGTCCCTGATCGATGACTGCAACGCGCACGCACGTTGGATTTTGTTCAGCGGTAACTGTAACATCCGAGTTGGTCGGAGCAAATTTGATTGCGTTTGACACAAGGTTGGTTAGAACCTGGAGAATGCGGTTTCGATCAACCGCAATGTAACAGCGTTCTGCTTCGTTGAGCAGGCGTACTGATTTTGATTGTGCAATCGGCTGCAATATATTTATTGTCGCGTCAATCAATTCACGAACACTCTCAGGTTCGGGAGTCAGCACCAGGTGTCCGGTTTCAAGACTCTCGAGAAGGAGTAGATCGTTGATTAGAGTAACTAGTGTACCTAAGTTAGAGCGGATGCGATTGATTTGCCTTTCTTGTTTCTCATTCAAAGAGCCTGGATTGGCTGCGCCGATAGTTTCCAGTGAAATCAGACAGGAACTGAGAGGACTTTTTAAATCGTGAGCCATCATTTGTGTCAGGGCGCGTCGGTATTCCGCCGCTTCTGCAAGTTGGACGGATGCGGCATGGATAGCTGTGTCCAGTTCGCTCAATTCGTCGTTGCCTCCGACATGAGCAGTTAGCGGCAGATGTTTGGGCAAGAGTTGCGCGTTCGCGACGAGCATCTTGAGTCTGCCTTTTATGTCTTTGACCAGCAGTAAGACGAGAATGAGCGCCAGAATGAGATTGCAACCCAGCCCTGCAGCAACTAGATTGCGCACGTTTCGATCTGCTTCCTCCGCTTCCACATTCAGACTTTGCAGTCGGGACTCATTCTCTTTCACTATATCAACCAGAATGCGGTTCTTTTTTCCGATCTGTTTAATAAGTTGGCGAAGCCTTTTGACACGGGGCATGAGGTCTTCGTTCGATTGTGCTGACTTGTCAATTGAGGAGAGCACCTGCGAGTCCTGGTCGAGCGTGCCCAGCAACTGGTTCAGCAGCGGCTCGATCTGGTTGCCTTCTCGAGCCGTCAACTGTTTAAGCTTGTCGAATTCCACCTCGATTTCAGCGTTCAATAGGGAGGTCTTCGTCTTGTGCAGTTCATCGCCGCTCGAGGCATATGAAACGAGTTCTCCAAATGATCCTGTAAGAAGTACGGTGATGCGATTGAGATGACTGAGTATCTCCGCCTGGGTCTGTTCTTGTTGCAACAGTCCATGACTGTGAGCCAGCGCGGAAGACAGCAGAAAAATCCATACAGCGTTTACGAAGAGCGGAATGAGCGCCAGCGCAAGCCCTTTATGAATGATGCGCAGTCTGAACAGTGGGTGTTTGCTCAGGTGTTCTATTTCGATAACTGGAAGGCTCTTTGAAGTTGGCATCAGAGCGTTGTTTCATCTGCTCCCGATTCTGCTGCTTCTGCCCTGTCGCTCGAAATCGTTTTCGCTTTCCGCTCAACCTCAAGCCTTTCCGCTTCGGCGTCTGCTTCTGCTTCAAGCTTTTCCGCTTCCGCTTTTGCCTCAAGCCGCTCCGCTTCCGCCTCAAGCCGCTCCGCTTCCGCCTCACCGCTGCTTCTCAGTCTTGTGGCAAACTGTCGCGGTACCAGCACGTTCACCGCATGCGGTACTACTTTGATGTGCATCGGGGTTTCACCGAACGCATCGCCGTCAATCATAGCTATGACTTGTTGAGCGACTGGTGGACGGGTCTCATTGTTGCCGGAGAAAAAGCTGCGAATGCGATGCCCTATATGTTGGAAACGCGAGAGTTTCGCTCTAGATGGCACGACTTCCACTGTGAGCGACCTTACTTTGCGAATGTAGTAGGGTGCCTCTCCTCCGACGAATCCACCTGCAAAACGGAATCCCATGTGTAAGTAATCCCCGAATTCACTGGGATTGAGAATGCACAGGTCTAGTAGTCCATCATTCAATTCTGCGGTTTCGGACAGTGTTCCCAGTCCGAGGTCCGCAATGTTGCTCACGAACAATCCTGACGCTGCTACCTGGAATGTTTCGTTCTCCTCGTCGAGCGTCACCTTGAACATCACAGGCGGCATGGCAAAGTTCTGAATGACTGAGCTTGCATAAGCCAGCATCTTCCAGTTCACTTTGTCCTTTTGCTCGGGCATCAAAATAGCGTCTGAGAGTGGTCCAGCACCCGCGCAGATGCAAAAATACTGACCGTTCATGATGCCGAGGTCCATTCTCATCGTAACGCCATCCAGAATGATGCTGAGCGCTTCATCGAGTGGGTCGCTGAGAATGTTCTCCTCGTAAATCATCAGATTTCGAGCTAACTGGTTCCCTGTTCCCAGTGGAATAATGCCCACCGGAATGTCGCTTTTGGCTTCTGCAACGGCGCCAAGTGCGTAACGCAGTGTGCCGTCTCCCCCTGCGGCGACCAGCAAGTCAATTGGTTTTCCGATGGCATGCAGAATATCGGACGGATTCATGTCGGGCACCGTTGGCAGTACCGTCACGGTGTACCGAGAGGCGAGCCTGTGTACGACCGGTCCCAGCCACAGGTCAGCGCCGCTCGCTGAACCGGCGGTGGGATTGTAAACAACTAGTGCATGTCTTGACATCTCTTGCTGGGCTTTGGTTTCGGGGTTGTGGGGAGTGTGTGAATTTTGACCAGATTTTACCGTTAGAACAATATTGCTTGAGCAGGAAGTCAATAGGCGGTAGAATCTTCGCCGTGTTTAAGGACCCCCAGCTAATAAGAGCTAGAAGGTAGAAGCACGGCTGATATACGCAAATAAGCGGTCATTTATATCGGCTCTTCAAGGAGACACTTGGTTGACAATTAAACTGATTTCAGTATTGTATTCGACACCACACCTATTCAAGAAAAGTATCAGTCACTTTTCTCGTCAGAAAGGACGAATTCCAGTGAAACTTATCCCCCAGGCGGCGAGAAGAGCGCTTCTCGGCCGACTTCTCTGTGCCACGCTGTTAGTTCAACCGTTGGCAGTGTCCGCTCCTGTGTTCGCTAAATCTGTGGATTCAGGTGCGCAGAAGGTTACAGAAGAAGTGATCAACGGTAAGACATTCTGCGTCATCAAAGAATCTATCAAGGCGAAACCCGAGGCGGTCTGGCAAATTCTGACCGACTACAACAATGCCTCAAGAGTGTTTCCGCAGTTGAAGAAGTGCCACGTGGTCGCTGATCACGGGACTACAAAGGTTTTGAAGCACACGGTCGCCCCAAGTGGAATGCCTGGAACTTATGAGTACATAATTGAACTGAAGGAAATTGCACCGAGAGCCCTGGAGTGGCATCGCATGAGCGGCGCCTTCAAGGAAGTGGATGGTTTCTGGAAACTCGAACCCCTGGAAGGTGGCCACAGCACTCTCGTGACCTATTCTGCCTACGTCAATGGCGGGTTCTTTTTGCCTCAGCCCTTGGTTCGCCGGCAGTGCAAGGTCGACATGCCTCAAATCATGTCTACGTTGCGGAATGAGGCTGAGTCGATTCAGATCGCCAATCGCCCCACTCACGTGCAGTAGCCCTGATAAGGTCGCGACCGCGTTCGGCTCGGCTTGACGCGCACAGCCCGACCAATGTGTTCTCAATTTGAAAGCCGGTTTTCCTCTGGAGACCGGCTTTCTTCTTCAGAGAAAAGCTTTTGGGGACGATGTTCATTAGTTACTGACACGACGATGACTCTCGTCAAGAGGCGCTCAATGTGGCTTTTAGTGAAGGATTGATTCGGCTGAGCGCAATCTCCACTTGCGTTTGCTAGAATGTCTGGCTATTGAGGAGAGGTACCGAAGCGGTCATAACGGCGCCGCCTCGAAAGCGGATGGGTGCAAGCCACGCGGGTTCGAATCCCGCCCTCTCCGAGCTTTATTTCTTGAAACTTCACAGGCAGGCTAGAACAGTTGGTTTAGCTGCTGGTCTCCCACTTGAACAGCTGCTCTAGCAATAGCAAAGATGAAAAACTGATAAAATTCGGCTTTTGCCGCTAGTGAATCGCCGCTTGCTAAATTTACTGGCGATCTGAGTGATCAGTCGCTGTAGTGCGTTTCAAAAGTTCCGCCTGGATGGCTTTTGTAATAACTGCGTATTCCGTGCAGCGAGATGTTGTAGCAATGGCTGGCATCAACTGTCTTCAGCCCGGGTAAGGCAGCCAGATATTCTATGCCTCGGTCGCTTACGAGTGTGCCGCTCATATACAGACTTTGCAGATTCTTCAATCGGCTCAGATATTTCATGCCTGCGTCTCCAATGTTTGTCGATTCAATCCACAAGCTGGAGAGGTTTTGAAGATTCTGGATGCGAGCCGGAGTTTGATCGGTTATGTCAGTTTTATTGAGGCACAGACCTGTAAGCTGGGGCATTTTTGCGATGTAAGGTGCCGCCCCATCGCCGATGAGCGGACAGTCTTCCAAATAAAGCCTGGTCAGCGACTTGATGCCTGTGAGGTAATTCAAGTCATCGTTTTTCAAATTTGGAATGTGATAAAGCTCAATTACTTGAAGATTCTTGAAACCTGCCAGTGCTTGCAAGTCATCGTTCGATAATTTCATTCGACTGATGCGCAGCTCCGTGATTGATTTACAGTCCTTGAGGGCTCTGATACCACCGGCAGTAGCATTTGTGTCCCAGAGATCCAGGCGGTAAAGTCTCAATTTGGATATAGAATTCAGTCCTTCATTCGACACCCTGGTTCCGCTTAGCGACAAAGCAGTCAGATTTTTGCAATTCCCTAAGTGACCTAATCCCCTGTCGGTGATGTTTGCATTGCGAACCATCAATGTGGAGAGAGATTTGAGCTGGCTGAGCGCGGTCAAGGCATCATCATCCGTTCTGGTATCATCCAGATTCAGTTCACGAAGGTTTTGCAATGTATTCAATTTTGCAATAGCAGCCGGGCTGAGATGCGTTCCTTCCAGAACCAGGGCTGACAATGAATTTAGCTTCCTGAGCGGTTCTATGGCGCTGTCAGAGATGCTGGTATGGGATAAATCAAGTCGCTCGAGGTTCGGCAAATACGTCAGCGCGAGTAATGCTCCATCCGTGACTTTCGACTCACTCAAATTAAGTGAGTGACATTCGGGTCCCAACCCTTTCAAATTTTCATAGCTTGGGTCGTCCTTTATGTTTGCAGCGGTCGGCTTTGCAATCGGCGCGACGGGCTGCATCTTTCTCTCGTTGCGGGGCGGTGCTTTAGCAATTTCACTTTCAGCTTCGGTTTTGAGTTTGTCTGCTGCCTGGAGAGTGTTCTCTGCCTTGATCAATGCGATCAGCCCGGCAGTTGTGAGAAGGACTCCGATCGTAGCTAAAATGGTGGATTTGCTGACAGAGAATTTGTTCTGTTGAGCCGACTTTGGTGTCGGCAGTGTTCGCTGCAGTGACCCAGCCTGAATCGCTTCAAGTCGTTCTTTCACTTCTGAGATTGTTTGGATGCGATCATTTGCCTGCGTTGCCAAAAGGCTTGCGACGAGCTCTTCGAACGCTTCCGGGAAATTTATGTCTGGTCTGACTACATGAAGTGGATCTGCTTCCTCATGTAAGTGTTTAAAAATGGTCTCGATCATCGTGTCGCCACGATGTGGCGGAACTCCTGCCACCGCCTCATATAAAATGCATCCAAGTGAGTAGATGTCTGATCTTTGATCCAGTCTCTTTCCCATGCACTGCTCAGGGCTCATATAGAGCGGGCTACCCATAACTTCCCCAGACTGGGTCAGTTGCTGGGCTACGCCACCAGCCTCGGTGTCAATAACCTTGGCGATGCCGAAGTCTACGAGGAAGACATCGTACCCATCTTCTTTGGACCTCAGCATTATGTTGCTTGGTTTCAGGTCGCGATGCAGCAAATTATGCTGATGTGCGTGTTCAAGTGCGGACGAGACTGCTATGAAAATGTCCATGGCTTCAGGCAAAGGCAGTGCGCCGCGTTCTTTGATCACCTCGGCAAGAGTTTTGCCGTCGATGAAATCCATCACCATATACGGCTGCCCAAGTCTGGAAATACCGAAGTCGTGCACTGCGATAACATTCGGATGTTTCAAACTGCTCGCGGCTTTTGCTTCTTGTTGGAACCGCATGATTGAAAGTTCGCTCAACAGATGAGAGTGCAGCATTTTTATTGCGACTGGTTTGTCCAGCAGAAGCTGCTTCGCTTTATAAATCACGCTCATGCCGCCTGAGCCAATCGTTCCCAAAAATTCGTAGTTCGATGAAAGGACGTCCTCCAGCTGCTTTTGGGCATCCTGGGGGGTGCCGTCCTGTGGGCATATGGTGGCTGTCACCGGCACAGACAGGTTGCAGGTTGGACAGGTCCATGTTGCAAGTGACCTGATAGATTCGGACACCGATGATTCAATAGTGGAATCTTGTTCGTTCAAATCGGCACCCTGAATTATTTGGTGATGCGCCTGGGTAACTACAGACCTAGCTGAGAAAGCGACGGGTGATCGTCTGGGCGCCGTCCCAGAGTCCAGTGAAACTTGCGATCTGATTCGAGAATAGGTAAATCATTGATGCTGGCGTGCCTTGCGATCATCAGTCCTTCTTTGTCGAATTCCCAATTCTCGTTGCCGTAAGAGCGGAACCAATTGCCTGCATCATTATGCCATTCATAAGCGAAGCGCACGGCGATGCGGTTTTCTGTGTAGGCCCATAATTCCTTAATCAGGCGATAGTCCAGCTCCGCAGCCCATTTCCGGGTAAGAAAAGCGATGATCTCGTCTCTGCCATTGATGAATTCGGAACGGTTTCGCCATTTCGAGTCGATCGAATAACCTTTGCTGACCCGTTCCGGTGTACGTGAATTCCAGTTGTCCTCTGCCAGGCGCACTTTAAGTACCGCGGATTCTTCGGTGAACGCAGGCACGGGTGGGTTCATTTCGGCATTCCTCTGGTGGTCCAGTGCGCCTTCCGGTGTTTAGAAAAGCTCGTATTGTTGTGCCCAGATTTTGCCAAAATTGAAACGCATAATGACTTCGTTAGCTGAAACGAGGGACTGAGAAATGAGTAAGCAAGGCGCTGATCACGTTGAAAACCAAATTACTAAAGGTGACTCTCATCATGGCGCTCATACCCATAACCTCCAGCAAGAGGCTCAGTCGCTCCTTGGTAGTCTGACAAACAACGTTAAACACGCCGCTCAGGAAGTGCAGCATATTGATTTCACAGATCCTTTCAAGAAAGCTGGGGCAGCTATTTCACACACCGCTGAAAAGACCTGGAGCGATCTCGACAAGGACAAAAATGGTCACTTCTTCAAGCATGACATTTGCGGTGATAGTCCAGTCTTGGCTGGTGTTGCGGGAACGGCAGTGGTCGGAACGGCGGTGGTTGGAGCGATGATTGCTGCACCAGAGGCATTAGCAGCAGCCGGTATAGGTGAAACTGCAGCTGCAATATCCGCTTACAGCGGCGTGTTTGCTGCGGGCGCCTTGAAGTTTGATTATGAGCGTCGTCATCCTAATCAATAAATTAAGCAGGTTTGGGGAAGTCGGATTCGTGGCACCGTAGGTGGTGCTGCGAATCCTGCGTTATTGGCGCTTCTAGCTATTCGTCTGATTATTCGTCTGATGTTTTAAAGAACAACTTCTTCAAGCTGCCCTTGCCCAGCTTGGCGTCCAAATCTCTGTAGACAAAGAGCACTATGAAAACAAAGAATAACGATAATGAGTTAGCCACGACTCCCGCCAGTGGGAAGACGGCATTGGGATCCTCTTTCGCATGCACCAATTTGTCTTCTATTCTGTGTGCGGCCATCGTTATTATCGTGAAGAGAACCGCCTTGTACACGCAAGCCCAGAACAGAGGTCTTTGTCTGAATTTGTTGACAATCGGCAACGCCTGCGCAAGAACGATAACTTTTGAGAGCGCGAGTGCTGTGATCCAGGCAACCAGGTAGGCATTTTTGAATTCGTTTAGACCGTACTGCAACAAAACAAGGCATCTCATCGTTGCGAATACTGATAGCCAGCAGCCCAGGTAAACGATAATCGCGAAAATTTCGCGCAGCTCGTGTTGAACTTTTTCTTTGATGGTCTTTTTCTGAGCACCTTCGGGATCGCCTGAGGCTTTGGCGGCGGCACCCGAACCAGTGTCATTGCCCGTCAACTTTGCGGCTTGTTGAACAATTCGCTGGATTTCGGCGGTTTGTTCGTCTGTTTGCTCGTTCATTGATCACCTTTCGAAGAATTTCCTGACAACTGAGTGTCCGTTACAACTCTGGTTGACAGTAGGCGCGTTGAATTCTAGCTGCGCACGCTGTTATAGTACCCTACCGGCCCGGGCGCCACGTAGCTATGCAACGGGTGATTGCATAAAAGTATGATTCAGGTCTTTAGTTTTCTGGAGGAAACATGATCTCGGCAGAAGAGCAGAAAGCAAATCAGATGATTATTGCCGGAGATCTTGCGGGCGCTAGACCCATTCTGGTGCAGTTGTGCGTAGATAATCCGGATAACGCGACTTATCAGTATCGTGCAGCTTGCGTGCATGATGGACTTGGTCTGGAGAAGGAGGCGCTGCCTTATTACCAGGAAGCTTTTAAGCTGGGCGGGCTCTCTAATGAAGATCTTGAAGGCGCTTATGTTGGGCTCGGCAGCACGTACAGGGTGCTTGGATATTTTGCGAAATCGGCAGAAGTGCTTATCGAGGGAAGCAAGAGATTTCCCAATAGCCAGTGTATGAAAATTTTCGAAGCAATGACCTTGCATGAAAGTGGTCGTCACAATCTCGCCGTGGCGATGCTTTTGCATTGCGTCGCAGATAAACCCGGTGATGCGTCTGTGGCGCTATACAGGCGAGCGATACAGCAGTATGCGTCCGAGTACGGTCAAATCGACAAAGAATGCATCGGTCTGAAACCTTGAATCGTCGGCACTTTGCGTGCAATTCCGTTACCTGGAATAGATGGCGATGATATCAGCACCCGTATTATTAAGCGTGCACTGATGCATGCAATCAACGCCAAGAAGTCCTTTGAATATGTGTGATGTTGTTTCGAGGTAAACGCGTTTTAGACCGCACAGTTGAGCTAGTTCGTCCAGTGAGCGCGGCGAGTAGTATTTGATGTGATCGAGTTTAAAACTGTAATAGTAATCGCCGAGAATTTCATACTCAAGCGACACCAGATTCGGTGTGCGAATGGCAATCACTCCATTGGCGGTGAGAAATTGTTTGAGAATATTGAGCGTCAGCAGCCCATCATCAAGGTGCTCGATGACGTCCCACAGTGTTATCAATTCGATCTTGCCGAGCAGTTCCGGAGCCATTGCCGGCAGATCTTCGATTTCACCAAGCAAGCTGGAAAAACCGAACTTTTCGGCGCATATTTCGACTGCATCAGTGGACTGTTCGAGCCCATAATGTTCTATTTCAGATTCGTCCAGTGCTTTTCTAAAATATCCGACTGCTGAACCCACATCCAGTGCTGTCTTTACGGGTGGTTTGAGATTGCTTTTGGTGAGCACGATACGCAACTGCCGGCGCGCTTTTTCCAGACGCCATTCTTGATCGGCAACATAATTGCGCATCCCCAGGTGCGACTCAGGGGGATCTTGAAAGTATAATTTGTCGTACTCGACGGAATCTGCCAGCACTTGTTTTTGAGTAGATGCGTCAATGAGCCAGGCAAACTGAAGCTCTGCGTTTCCGACAATGTTGTAAGATTCGTTGCCGCTGATTGATTCGGCGTACAAAGTGTCTGCCATTGTTCCGTCAAATGCCATTCCGCTGACAGAAAAGTTCGGAGTTTTGTTGTATTCGGTGGGGTATTTCAAGCGAAACGCTTCTTTGATGAGGTTGATTTTGTCGCTCGTGTTCAAGGTGTTGAATTTTTCGCCATGAGCATCAACGCAGCTTTCAATCACGGTTCTGGCGGTGGTTTCATGTATTTCGAGCAGTCTGCAAAAGCCATTATGCCAGTGGTCCCAGTCATCATAGAAAACGACCGTTTCGTTGTGCGTGTAGTAAATTCCGGCAGAAGTCTCGTGCCAGACACCTTGTTTGACGAGCATTATCGACCTCGGTCTGGTTTATGAAAAGCAACGCCCATGTTTGATGTTTGACCGGTGGTTGCCTTGATCAAAGTATCTAAGCCGGCAAAGGAGGCATTGCGAACCAGGTTCGGCATGTTTGTTCTGGCCCAGTCAATGGGCGGGAAAAGCGTGTCTGCATATTTGGAAAGCAATGGATTTTCTTTCAGCATTGAATGGAAAGTCCAGACCCAGAAGATAGCATTTGGTTCGTATACTATTTTTACCAGTTCGAAGCCGGTGATTTGCGCCAGTTTTTCGACGGAGCGCCGGTCGTAAAAGACCCAGTGCCGTGGAAAGTGGTAAGCGCCCCAGTGTTTGTTTCGAAAGATCCTGGCGTCTAGTGACTCTATATTTGGTGTCCAGAACCAGAAAATGCCGCCTGGTTTTAACAGTCGAAAGACTTTTTCAGTGAAGGCTCTCGGGTCTGGAACGTGCTCGATGACGTGACTGGCCCAGACGAAGTCGAAATGTCCTTCCGGAATATCTATGTCTTCGAATCTTCCGGCATAAACTGTGTGCCCCTGTGCTCGTGCCTTGCTGACAGCCTCTTCGTTCAGGTCCACACCAAATGTTTCTACGTCGTGCGTTCTGACTTTGCGGAACCAGTTGAGGATGTGACCGTCGGCGCATCCTATGTCGAGCACCCGTAGTTTGTCTCCTTTGCAGAAGCTCAAGACATATTCCAGCCCTGCCAGAATTTTTGAATATCTGTATTTGTAGTAAAAATTTTGTTTCTGTGAATCGTCGTAATTTTCTTCAATTGCGTAAGCGTAGTAGTTGGGCGGATAGATTGTGCCCAACTCGCTTACATCAGGTCTTGGGTTCAGGTAAACCAGTCCACAGTCTGTGCATCGAACCACATTGAAGGTATCGTCTGTGGTGTTATCGTACTCATGCTCGCGCCCTACGGTAACAAGCTCGTGCTTATTCGAGCCGCAGTTATTGCAAGTGGTGTCGACCTTTCGTATTCCAGACTTCATTACTAATCCGCTGATGCTGAGTCTTAGTAATGTTAGCAGAACCGATTTAACCTATGTCCGGCAGTGGGGAAAACTCAAGCCCGTTGGCTTTATCGTCGTCGCACCGAGCGTCTCTCATCTTGCCGAGCTCTCTATATGCTCTAGCTCTCAAGTGGCTCGCTTCGGCGTTTTTAAGGCCAAGCTCGATGCACTTTGTGGTGTTTAAGACTGCCAGGTCGGGCTTGTGCTGTTCCAGATGCACTTCTGCCAGTCCATTGTACGCGGACTCCAGATCGTCGTTGTCTGGCTGAGCGGCGATTGCCTTGGAAAAATAATCAATAGCCTGATCGTACTTGCCGAGCTTCGTATACATCTTGGCGCAGTTGTTATATCTAGTTGCATCGGGCTTTACGGAGACTGCAATCATGTAGTCGCTAAGTGCCTTCGACCATTGTTCTTCCGTTTCATAATAGCTGGCGCGGAAGTCATAGGCATCAGCTTTACTATTGGCGTCTTGACTGTTTGGAAGTTGGTTAATGTCGCGATTGACGCGGTCCATCGCTATTTTTCTGTCGGCAGCGGCGGCGTCATGTCTGCCAATCGTGTCTAAAATTTTGGCTCTGAAAGCCCTGCGATGCGGGCATTCGTTGTCGTAAGTTACGAGAGCATCGGCGTCGGCAAGCGCCTTTTCAAAGTTGCCGAGCTTAAGAAGTAGGTTTGCCCTTCTGAAATGTGCGGAGTCAGTATCGAAGTGCGGGGCATCTGAATTCTTGTCGGCTGTTTCAATTAGCTTGTTGTAAACTGCGATAGCCTGAGAGGGGCGATTTGAATTCTCGTAGAGCCGTGCCAGTTTAAGGTAGAGTTCTCCCTCGAGCGGGTCTTTCTTCAGCGCATCTTCATAGTCTTGAATCGCTTCGTCGGTTCTTCCAACCAGGACAAATTGCTCCGCTCGAGCGTCAAAATCTACGTCGGATTGCTTGGCAGTACTGCTGTAATCAAGGCCGGATCGTGATGCTTGTTCGATTAGAGTGAGTCTGTCCATGCGCTCGAATAAGAGCTCTCCGACTATGTAATAGGCTTCGGCGCGCTGTGCGTAATACGAGCTCAGATACGGAGATTGGTCTATGGCTTTGCTGCAGTCAGCAATTTCCTTTTGATAGTTGTGTGAGGCATGGTCTATTTGCACGTTTGTCCAGGTGAACTCGTAGTCGTCGGGGTTGAACTTTAGTGCATGTTCGATGTCACTGCGAGCCTCTGAAAAGTCGGCTCTCGGACCCTTCTCCTGCTCCAGTTCGAGACGCAACTGAGCCCGCTTTCCATATGCCCGGGCCAGTGAAGGATTGACAGATAGAGCCCAGTCTAGATACTTCAGGGCTCGCGATTTGTGCTCATAGTCGTTCAGTTCTCGCTCAGCAAGAAGCATCTGAATAGCGCCGCTGAAGTAGATGCATAGCATAATTACTCCCAGCACCACCAGTGGTGCCACGGCAAGCAAGGTGCCAACAGAGAAAGGCAGCGTAATTTCGCCGTCGGCGCTAGCCGTCGGTTGTGTATTTGGATCGATTTTGCTCATGGTAAAGCTCGTACTAAAGGAATATTCCTAGCATATGTGGAAACTTGACAAGTTGTCAAAACTACAGCAAGCCTTAATAAAGGCCGGTTCGCGGGAGAGCGGGTGGGGGCGGAGCCAATTTACCGCATCATAAAAGAGTCCACTCTGAGACGATTTGCTTGAGCCGTTTAAATGATGTGGGAATATCCAGTTTGTTTATGTTTCTGTTGCCGCATCGGTTGCTGATCACTCGAAGTTCAGCAAAGGGAATTTCTAAACGCTGGCAAACTTGCGCAATGGCGGCGCCTTCCATCGCTTCGGCCAATGCTCCTGTTCTTTGTCTGTACTGAGCAGCAATTTCATCTGTGCCTGATATTGTCGAGACGGTTGCTATGGTCCCGACATGGTCCGCGTTGGCGGACAGATGCTGGCTCCAGTCACAGTCACTTGTATGAAAGGAAGTTTGCGCCCAACCCGACTGTTCGAGCGAAGTCCAGTCTTGACCGGCTATGAAAGGAGTACCTTCATCGGCAAACACGACCGTTGAACCGAAGACGGAAGATCCAATCTCAACGTGACTTTGCAGACTTCCTGCAATTCCAAATGAAAGCACGACTGCGTAGTTACGTCGGGACGCATTGCCGGACATCAGCTCATGTGTGACTGCACCTGCTGCATTTGCTTTGCCGACGCCTGTTTGAAGCAGTGAGAAGGACTCAAAATGCTGCGCCCGCCAATCACCTGCCGCGTCGTCGATTTTATGCTGCAAGGCTTCGATTATCGCCCTGTATTCACCGCCTGAAGCGACTGCTACAAGAAGGCGTTTTTCGCTACTGAAAAATTCGGAAAAGGTGCTCATCTGGCTGCGGACTTTGTTTCGACCTGATCGAGGAAGAATTTCACGGCTGACTCTCCGGCAGAACCGAGTTCCAGGGAAAATTCGTTCACATAAAGCTTGATGTGAGCTTCGATTACATCTGGCGACATGTCCGACGCGTACTGGCTGCAGAGCTTCAGTGCTTCTTCTCGATTTTGATAAGCCCAGGTAAGGCTTTGTTTGATGGTTTCGTTGAGGGCGACGGCATCAAGATGTTTTTTTGCGATTACACAACCGAGTGGTATCGGGCATCCTGTCTTCTCTTCCCAGTAAGCACCAAGATCTTGAATTAGTGTCAGCCCATCCGCTGCGTAGGTGAATCGTTTTTCGTGGATGACTACGCCCTGTGCTTCTTTTTTCTCTCTCAAAGCGTCGTAGAGAACATTGAAAGCGATGAATTTCTTCGTTAATCTGCGCTTTGCCCAGAAGTCGAGCAAAAAGTTTGCAGTGGTATACAAGCCCGGCACCATAACTTCTTTGTCTGGGTTCCAGGAATCGCCACCGGTGAGAAGTAGGGGACCGACTCCGCGCCCGAGTGCGCCGCCGCTGGGGAGCAAATTGTAGTTGCTGCTGCAGCGTGGATAATTTGCGTAGCTGATTTTGAGCAGATCAAATTCTCCACTCAGTGCCTTTTCATTCAGGGTTTCTATATCGAAGTAGTCAAAGTGCCATTCTGCTCCGTTAGCGTTCACCTTGTTCAGGATCAAGCCGCTGAAGATAAACACGTCATTTGGACATGGAGAGATAGCCATTTTCAGCATTGCGAAGTTCCCCTGGAAAATTGCCGACGCACCGTCACGCCGACGGCGTAGTAGTCGCTTTGTAAGCGTGGTTGAGCCGATCAAGCGGTGATTATAGCAACTCCGCTCGCAATGACTTGCCCAGGTTTCTATTGATGAAGTAGATGTGTGGAGAAAAGAAATTAGTAAACTGTGCTGCTTGTGCCGTAGCTCGTGCCGCGAAAGTGAGCAACAGTTTTGCCGTGTTGATTGACGATTGTGATGTCGTAGACGCCTGTGCGACCGGTAAGCGAAGTCTCTTCAGCGAACGCAGTCAAAACGTCACCTTCTTTAGATGCAGCTACATAGTGGATGCTGCACTGCATTGCCACTGTCTTTTTATTTCTCGAGTTGCAGGCATAAGCGAAGGCGGTATCAGCGAGCGAGTAAGTCATGCCGCCATGACAAATGTCGAATCCGTTAAGCATGTCTGCACGCACTTTCATCGACATTTTTGCAAAGCCGGGGCGGATTTCGAGCAGTGCTATGTCCAGTGCTTGAGCGGCTTTGTCGTTGCACATCATCGTTTCGCCGACGCGTTTTGCAACTTCCAATTCGTTGACGCTATTCATTGAGATTCCCTGTTGCTCTACAGCTATTTCTTTGTTGGACCTTTTGTCTTTACCAGGCTCGGACTTTTGCAGTTATTCTGCTTATCACTTATTTCCTGGAGCCACCGTTATCGGTGTCTACTTACTTGTTATTCTCAATTCCACGGTTGACCAGTTTAACTTCCGAAGTTTGTGGTTTCAGCTCGGATTTTAAAACGCGGTCGAATTCTTCAAGATCGCCAGCGCCGCAAGTAAAAAAGTCGATGAAACAGGAGCGATGCTCCGGATAAGTATGAATGCTGGCATGGCTTTCAGCGAGCAGCAAGATCGCCGTTACTGCACCGTTGGGAAAGTGATGAACGTTTTCGGCGACAACGTTTACACCGCCTGCGACCGCGGCATTTCTCAAAGCTGCGAGACAACGCTGCGCATCCTTTATAGTTGATTCGTCGCAGTTGAAATAACTTGCCAGCATATGGCGACCGGCAAATTCATGCTGCTGTAAATTCGAGACTTCCTGTTTAGAACTGAGTTGCATCTTTTGCACTCCAGGGACAAACAATTCCTCTTACAACTGAGAAATAACCGAGAAATTGTTTTACCAGCATACTGATTTCTGACCGTAGTAGATGGAAATGCTTTTCATTTCTTCCAAAATGCTGCACGAACCTAAACTAATTTGTACTTTTCAACCGGTCTGGGGTAGCTAAGCGTCTATCATAGTTCTCAGTTTAGAGGTTCCTTCTGTTCCTACAATCTAGACGGGAGTGTGCGATGTTAGACATTTTCAAAAAGCAGTTCATTGAGGTCATCGAGTGGACCGAGAATACCGACGGCGTCCTGGCTCACCGCTTTCCCACTCTGGACAAGGAAATCCAAACCGGCGCGCAGTTGACCGTTCGCGATTCGCAGATGGCGATGTTCGTCAATGAAGGTAATGTCGCCGACGTTTTCAGCCCTGGTCGCTACGTCTTGTCGACCCAAAATCTCCCCATTTTGACCACACTTTTGAACTGGGATAAAGCATTCAAATCTCCGTTCAAGTCAGAAGTCTATTTCTTCTCTACACGTGAGCAAATCGATCAGCGTTGGGGCACTGCACAACCGATCCAGATTCGCGATAAAGAGTTCGGTGTGATTCGCCTGAGAGCTTTCGGAACGTTCTCATATCAGATCGAAGAGCCGACCACGTTCTATCAAAAAATAAGCGGCACCCGAGAAGAATATACGACCGGTGAACTCGATGGTCAGCTGCGTTCATTGATCATCACTCACATGGCAACCAAGCTTGGTCAGGGTGACGTGCCATTCCTCGATATGGCTGCCAATCAGTTGAAGTTCTCCGAAATTATGAAATCGGAACTCGATTTGCCATTCCTGCAGTACGGTTTGAAGCTGAATACTTTCCTCGTTCAGAGCGTCACCTTGCCGGAAGAATTGCAGCAGTATCTCGACAAGCAGTCGCAGATGAATCTGGTTGGCGATTTGAAGAAATATGCCAACTTCCAGGCTGCTGATAGCATTTCTGCTGCTGCCAATAACCCGGGTGGAATCGCCGGGATGGGCGTCGGTTTGGGTGCAGGAGCGGCGATTGGCCAGACTTTTGCACAGGCGATGCCGGGCGGGGGAGGAGCTTCAAGCGAAGAAGACGTTTACGCTAAGCTTGAAAAGCTTCATGGGCTCGTCGCCAAGGGCGTTCTCACGCAGGAAGAGTTCGACAAGAAAAAAGCAGAACTGCTTAAGAGCATCACCTAAATGTTGACATTGAGTTGCCCTTCTTGTGGGGCAAACGTCGATTTTAAATCAAAAGCGTCTCTCTATGCGGTTTGCAGCTTCTGCAAATCAAGTCTAGTGCGCCACGATATGGACCTTGAAAAGATAGGCACCGTATCTGAGTTGATCGACGACCTGACTCCGATTCAAATTGGTACGACTGGAACCTTCGGCGAAGATAAGTTCGAGGTGATCGGGCGTTTAAAAGTCGGCTATAAGGACGGATATTGGAATGAATGGTTCGCGATGCTGGGCGACGGCAGAGTCGCCTGGCTCGCGGAAGCCCAGGGCTTCTATGCGTTCTGTTATCCGTTTTTCGAGACTACTCCGCCAACCAAAGCCAGTTTGTTCGTAGGCAAAACCGTTGACTTCGGCAAGAAAGGCATCTACGAAGTGGATGACATGCGCGACTGCAAGTGTGTTTATAGCGAAGGCGAATTGCCATTCAATGCCCCGCAAGGACGCGCCTCCACGAGCGTTGATCTGTCAGGCTTCGAGGACGAAATGGCGACGATAGAATATGCTGCGACAGAAACTCGCGTTTTCCTCGGCGCCTATAAAGAATTCGACAAGTTCCAATTCAAAAATTTGAGGCATATCGATGGTTGGTAATCCAGGTGAACCTGAGAAACCTGACGAAAAGCCAGTGGATTCTCCAACTCCACCGGACCCGGTGACTCCGCCGCCTCCTTCTAAGCCGCTGGCTAAATCGTTCTCGTGCACTGCATGCGGTGCGCCTGTGACGATCAAGTATCCCGGTGCGACTATGTCTGTGGTTTGTGCCAGTTGTCATTCTGTTATTGATGTCACAGACAAAAACTATGAGATCCTCAGCAAGTACTTCAGCAAGACATCACTTTATACACCAACTATTCCGCTCAACTCTCGCGGAAAGCTGGAAGGTAAGACCTGGGAAGTAATCGGCTTCATGGTGCGTTCTGACGTTGCTAGCGGTTATTACTGGATGGAATACTTACTTTTCAATCCGTACTATGGCTATCGATTTTTGACTCAGGACAAAAACCACTGGGTCATGGTCAAGATGATCAAGCGTAAACCCGAATCAATCGTCACTTCACTGAATCCCAAGAACCCTGCGCGGGTTGAGTTTCAGGATCGAACCTACAAAATCTTCAACAGAGGAATGTCCAGGGTCGATTATGTAATTGGCGAGTTCTACTGGCGAGTGGTGGTAGGCAGCACAGTTGCAGCTGCCGATTACATCGACCCTCCATATATGTTGTCGAATGAATCTGACGACACTGAGAACATCTGGAGTCTCGGCACGCACATTGACACAAAAGAAGTTTATGACGCGTTTAAGTTGACGAAACCCGTATCGGATTTGTTTATGGGCAGCGGCATTGGAGCTGTCGAGCCCTCCTCAAATACAGTCGATTGGAAGCAGATGGGGCCGCTTTGGGTCATCTTCTTAACCGTCCTTACCTGCGCGCAATTCTTCTTTAGCAGTACATCTAAAAGCATGATTGCTACTCAGTTTAACGGCAATTTTGTTCCTAACACTAAGATCAATGACGTCACAGTTCCCAAGTTTACTCTCGAGAAAAATTCTTCCAACGTCCTTCTGTCTTTGTATGCACCTGTCAGCAACAGCTGGTTTTATGTTTCCGGTGAGCTGGTCAACAACAATACCGGTGCCAGTTATCCTTTTGAGATGACTTCCGAATATTATTTTGGCACCGATAGTGATGGCGCCTGGAGTGAGGGCAGCGCTACTCACGATCTGGAAATTTCTAGTGTGCCGGGTGGCGAATACTATTTGAATATCGATGCTGAGAGCGGTGATTTCAAAAACCTCAATCAGCAGCAGTATTCAATTACCGTAAAGCGCGATGTACCGTCTTTTCATAACTACTGGTGGTTTATCTTTTTGATTTCGCTGCCGCCGATCTATTGCTGGGTGTTGATGCGACGTGATGAGGTTTCGCGTTGGTCTAATAGTGATTTCAACCCCTACGTTTCGACTTCTGATTGAGGAGATTTGCATGTCACGCGTTTACATAGTATTTGGCACGGTAATGTGCATTCTTTTCTGTTACGCACAGTCGATTGGTTGGAAAGTCGTCGATCCGTTCGGTGTTGGCGTCTCGCGTCCTTTGGGCCCTGGCGGGCATTATCACAAATAGAGGGGGAAATTCGTGGAGCAAGTTCTCAATTTTCATTACATACTGGCGGCAGTTGTTTACTCCGGTCTTGGTATAGCGATTCTTTGTTTCGCTACAAAGGTCTTTGATTGGCTGACGCCGGGCGACATGTGGAAAGATATTGTCGTCGAAAAGAACCTGCCGCTGGCAATTTGTCTTGCTGCCATGATGATTGCCGTCGGCACTATCATTGCCGCCGCCATACATGGGTAATCCAGCTTGACCTATGCGCTCTTAATTACAGCGTTCGTCATTTCGACGTGCGGTTTGGTTTACGAACTCATTGCCGGTACGATTGCAAGTTACTTGCTTGGTGACTCGATTACGCAATTCTCCACCGTGATCGGGGTCTATCTGTTTTCGATGGGGATTGGCTCCTTTTTATCCCGTTACATCGAGAAAAACGTTGCTCTTACATTTGTTCAGGTGGAGCTGCTAATCGGTCTGATTGGCGGATCTTCAGCCTCGATTTTGTTTCTGCTCTTTGAGCATGTTGATAATTTCAGGATTTTGCTTTACAGCCTGGTGTCAATCATCGGCATTCTGATCGGGCTAGAAATTCCTCTGTTGATGCGCATTCTAAAAGAGCGTCTGGACTTCAAAGAGTTGGTGTCCCAGGTCTTCACGTTTGACTATATTGGCGCACTGCTTGCGTCCCTGCTCTTCCCCTTGATTCTGGTTCCTTATTTGGGACTGATACGCACTTCCTTCTTGTTTGGTTTGTTCAACCTGGGTGTTGCGATCTGGACGATACGTATTTTTCGCGATCAACTGCCCTGGAAAATGTCGCTGCAAACCACTGCTTTTCTGCTGGTCATCGCTCTTGTTGCGGGTTTCGCCTTCTCGGATAAGCTGACTGGAATCGCTGAGGCATCGGCTTATCCGGATCCCGTTATTTATTCTACAAATACTCCCTACCAGCGTATTGTCATCACAGGTAATACCAAAGATCTGCGCTTGTTCCTGAACGGGAACTTGCAATTCAGCTCGCGCGATGAGTACAGATATCACGAGGCGCTTGTTCATCCAGCCATGGCAAGCATGAACAATCCGCAGGATATTCTCGTTCTGGGCGGTGGCGACGGATTGGCTGTGCGTGAGTTGTTGAAGTATCCTTCTGTTCGTTCCATAACGCTGGTCGATCTGGATAAACGCATGATCGATCTTTTCAAGGAGCAAGAGTTGCTTACCCGCTTGAATGGCGGCTCTTTGAACAATCCAAAAGTGAATGTGATTATCAATGATGCTTTTGTCTGGCTTAGAACCACAAAACAGAAGTTCGACCTGGCGATTGTCGATTTTCCAGACCCGAGTAACTATTCGCTTGGGAAGCTCTATAGCGATACTTTCTACAAGGCTCTGAAGGGAGCGCTCAAGCCTGATGGGATGGTTGTTGTTCAGAGCACCTCGCCCTACTATGCTAAGAATTCATTCTGGTGCGTCGATAAAACCCTTGCATCTGTCGGTTTTCATACGACTCCGTATCATGCTTATGTGCCTTCTTTCGGTGATTGGGGCTATGTTATCGCTTCTCTCGAACCTTTCAAGCCGGCTGAAGAGAAGCGTTATCCGGCCGGCTTGAGATATGTTTCGGATGCGACTGTTGCGCAAATGCTGTGCTTTGCCCGAGACATGCTGCCTACTGTGAGCAGTGTGAATCGATTGAACAATCAATCTCTTGTTCATCTTTTCGAGTCTGAGTGGAGCGAATATGTCGATGCCCATTAGCCGGGCCACCTTTCTCAAAGGGCTGGCCGGATGCGGTATCGCGGCTTTCGTCGGCAGAAGCTATTTTGACTGGATTCATGCCGATCCTAAGTTTCCCTGTCGCATGCTCGGACCCTCGAAAGAGCTGGGGCATTTGTTACGCGACTCGATGGATTCGCTCAAGATTCCCACATCACCACCATCAACGCACTGCAAAGTGACAATTGTCGGAGGCGGCATGGCTGGGCTTTCAGCTGGGTGGTGGTTGCAAAAGCAGGGGCTGTCGGATTTTGTTGTGCTTGATCTCGAACACGATGTCGGAGGTAATTCATCCTGCGGAAAAAATGACTTTGGTTCGTATCCCTGGGGCGCTCATTATGTGCCGATTTGCAATCCTGAGTCGGTCTATGTGCGTGAATTTTTCGAAGAGCTGAATATAATTCAGGGGCACAACGACGCCGGGTTGGCAATCTATGACGAGCTGATGCTCTGTCACGAGCCTCAGGAGCGACTGTGGAAAGATGGCTCCTTCCATGACGGGCTCGTGCCCAAGCGAGGCTTGCAGCCGGATGAGAATGAAGATATTGCGCGCTTTTTCAAAACGGTGATTGACCTGCGCGGTGCCACCGGTAGTGATGGCAAATTGGCTTTCGCCATTCCGCTTGATTTGAGTTCGCAAGATGAAAAATTCCTTCGTCTCGATGGAATCTCCATGGAAGAGTGGCTTGACGACAATAAGTTCAATACGAAGCCGTTGCGGTGGTACGTCAACTATTGTTGCCGTGACGACTATGGGTCTACTTTGAAGAATGTTTCGGCCTGGGCGGGGCTGCACTATTTTGTGGGAAGGCGCGGTGTGTCGGCTAATTCTGAGCCTAATGCGGTGATAACCTGGCCGCAGGGCAATGGTTATCTGGTTGAGAAGCTCAAGGGAAAGCTTAAGAAACAAATCGAGACTGGAGCAATGGTTGTTCGGGTTGAGCCTGTGGAAGGCAAAGTCGTAACCACTGTTATGGATGCGAAGAGTCGCGAGTTTCGTGCTGTTTCATCGGATTATGTTATTTTTGCCGCGCCACGATTCGTCGCGGACAGAGTTGTCGTCGGTCAAAAATTTTCCCATCAGCACGCCTTGAATTATGCACCGTGGATGGTAGCAAACATTACTCTCAAGGGTTTGCCTGATGCTCGCGGACTCGCTCCTGCTTGGGATAACGTCAGCTATTACAGTGACTCTCTTGGTTACGTTATGGCTAATCATCAGGATATTACGACTAGAGCTAAATCGTGCGTTATTACTTATTACTATCCACTTTCGGACCAGGAGCCACGGGAGGCGCGACGGGCGCTGTACAGCTCGACGCCCGAACACTGGTCGGAACTGATCGTTAAAGATTTGCAGAAAATGCATCCGACCATCGCCAACGAAATTGTTTCGATGGACCTGTGGCCGTGGGGGCATGGGATGATTCGCCCATCAGTCGGATTTATCTGGGGCAATGTGCGCAGGCAGATGAAAGAGAGCGCCGGGGGCGGGAGTATTATTTTTGCCCATTCAGATATGAGCGGTATGTCCAATTTTGAAGAAGCTCAATATCATGGAGTAGAGGCGGCTAAGACCGTGCTCTCCGGGTTCAAGAACGGTTAAAAAGGGACTCGTGATGCAGACCAGCCAGGCAATCTCTGCGCCGACCAGCAACGCCACACAGGCGTGGTTGTCTTCGGCTCGCTGGGATTGTCTCTGGATCATCGCGCCTGCCTTTCTCTCATCTGGGATTGTTTTGCTTCTGCGCAATCAAATTCCTGAAACTCAGAATGTGCCTCTCTGGGTCTGGGTTGGGTTTGTTCTATTGATCGACGTTGCTCATGTTTATGCAACGCTGTTCCGCACTTATTTCGATCCGCAATCTTTCGAGCGAAACAGGGGGCTTCTTCTGGCATTGCCTGCTATCGCCTGGATTGGTGGTAGCTTGCTTTATTCTATGGATGCATTATTTTTCTGGCGAGCGCTTGCGTATCTGGCAGTGTTTCACTTCATACGCCAGCAATTCGGATTTGCGGTGCTTTATTCCCGCAAAGACTCTGATCAAGTGAAGAAATACAGATGGCTTGATTGTGCTGCAATTTATATGGCCACGATTTATCCAATGCTTTATTGGCATACGAATATGCCGCGAAACATTTCCTGGTTTGTTGCCGGTGATTTTGTCGAAAACGTTCCCGAGATTGTTGGGCAAGTCGGGCTTGGTGTCTATGTTTTGGTAGCTGTTCTGTACGTCGTCAAAGAAATTTTCTTTGGAATCAAGAACAGATTTTTCAATATTCCCAGAAACCTGTTGATTGCTGGTACTGCTATCAGTTGGTGGACAGGAATCATCACATTCAACTCTGATATGGCGTTTACGATTACAAATGTAGTCAGTCACGGTGTTCCATACATGGCGCTTATATGGCTGTATCATCACAAAGATGCTGCTGAAAGCACCCAAAAGCTTTTTCAGAAGCGAGAGTGGGGAAAACTTCTCATCTCAAACGCTCTGATTTTCTTTGCTTTTCTGGTACTGCTCGCCTACCTCGAAGAAGGGCTATGGGACGGACTTGTCTGGCGCGAGCACTTGAGTGTCTTTGCACCATTTGCGGTATTGCCTGTGATTAATGATGGGGCGGTCCTGGCGCTTTTGATTCCATTTCTTGCGCTTCCACAGTCGACACACTATCTCCTGGATGGCTTTATCTGGCGAGTCAAGGACCGATCCGGCAATTGGTCCGCCTGACGCATGGAGCGCGCCCGTCCCGGGTGTTCAGTCGCTAACTTCCGAAGTCCATGGAGCGCGCCCGTCCCGGGTGCATCTTCTACACCTGCGGCTGAAACACGGAGTCCTCGACGCTATCTTTCACCGATATCTGGCTGATGGCAAGCTCGTGCAGCCAGGTTTGTCTAGGTAGCAGGAAGTGTTCGGACAGCGCGCGTATGTAAGGTAAATAACCCGTGCGACGCACTTTGAAAAGCTTCCACGCAAATTCCGGATCCGCCACCGTGTATCCTGCATCTTTCAAAAGCTCGATTCCGGCCTTGAATTGCTCAAACGTCAGCGTTTCGTCATTCACAACAGAAAGTCGAAAGTAACTGCAGATTGCTTTCACCGTGCTGCATGCAAGCCAGTAAAACAGCTCGGCTTCTCCATGCGAAACATCTTTGATCGTAGTTACGATCAAGGAGGATGCGTCGAGCATTGCGCCAACCACGCTAAGCCACGAGTCGGTATTGTTGGACGAGCGAAAATAAAGCAGCATCGGGTAAGCCCGATGACTCTCCAGAATGCCCGCTATCCAGCCTTCCCATTGCAAAAAATTGGTATAGAGTACAGGGAGAATGTTCAGCTCTTTGTAGCGAAGCATAATCACAAGCCCTGATGCTGGTGCGCCCGCTCTGCTTATAACTGTGTTGACCAGCTGTTCTCGCTGTTGCACGAGTGATTGCAGAGAGAATAGATAGGACACGGCCAGCGCCATGAACAGGAGTCCGCAAGTGGCTGCAGAGAGTACGACAAAGCGGGCTTTAACTCCCAGCGCGACAACATCACCAAAGCCAAGTGTGAGCACTGAAGTGCCGGCGAAGTAATATGCTTCCCAAAATGAATTGATCATTGGAGTAACGTTTAAGCGCAGGCTGTAGATAGTCAGAGCGAATCCCAATGTGAGCAGAAGTAGCCACACCAGCATGAGTGCGACGAAAACGACCGGCGCGAATGAGTCCAGCAATTCTCTGCTGTAGGGTGCCATTGGTTTCCATCGCATCAATCGTCTAAATGGCGGCCAGAGTACATCGCCGAGCAGGATTGGTGCGATTCGAAAAGTGCGCGGGCTTACTCTCGGTACAACGATGGTCTGAAAGACATCGAAGAGCACGAGGGTGACTAGTGTAATTCCTAGAATTGATTCCAGCATGTAAGAAGATTGGCTGTCGCTTAAACTCAAGTGGTTTAATATACGACAAAAGTCGGCACTGCGCATCATTTGCTTGTTTAGCCCTTAACGCGCCTAAAAATCCTTTGCTACAAGTAAGTTTGACATTAAACGGAGAATGAAGACCCTCATGAACGTTCGCAAGTTATCTACTGCTTTTGTCACTATCTGCGCCGCAGTGCAACCAGCTCTTTCCAAACCGATGGAGGCACCGACCCTGGAGGAAGCGGCGCGGAGCAACGTTGTTGTGATCGCGCAATATGTCGATTACAAGCCTTTCCTCGAACCAGTCACATATTTTGACGGCGTAATGGGGCATTATGTGGTTGAAAAAGTCTTGAAGGGAAAGCGCCCACGCGATAAGCACATCAATGTCGCCTATGCATTTCACGACGGTTCTGCTTGCTTGGCTGACAAGAATTGGAAATTCTCAGATGCAGTCATGCCGAAAAAGGAGTCAAGCTGGATTCTTTTCTTGCAGGAGCCGAACTGGAAATCCAGCACTACAGAGAACGCTTACTCGACCTATCGCGGTGATTTTGGCAGAATGCCTGCCAATGCAGCAAATATCGAAAAGGTACAGAAACTGCTATCGGCAAGCCACAACTAATGCCAATTACCAGCGACCACGATGATGGTAGTTATTGTAGTTGTTGTAGTTATTGTGTCTGCCTATGTTTGACATGACCAATCCACCAATAATGCTTAAGCCTATTGCCGCGGCGACTTGTCCGCCATTCATGTTATTTCCATAATAGCGCTGCGGTGGGCAGTAATCGCTGTAGCCGCCGCTGCTGTAATAGCGGTTGTTGTAGTTGTTGCCGTTGTAATAACTGCTATTGTAATTGCCGTTGTAATAGCTTCCGTTATAGCGGCTGTTGTTGTTGTAGTTGTCGTAGTAGCTGCCGTTGCTCGAATAGTAGCTACCGTTATTTGGATACTGGCTGTAGCGGTCGTAGTTGTTGTTGCAGTTGTCGATACGAGCTAGTTGGCGTCCGTACTGATCAACTACAGCCAGGTCGCCACGTCCTGTCTGCGAAATGTGTTCCATGGCGGAACGGTAACCCATTTGATAAGCACGTTGATCGGCTAATCTGTTTGCTTCGTTGAGAGCGCGATTGGGATCGTCATAAGTGCGGAGGATGTTCTGTGCGGTTATGGCTGCATCGCGCGTATCGCCTCGAGCCAGGTCATTAGCTAGTCTTCCGACTTGTCCATAATTTTGATTGCCGTATCCGTTGTTCAGGTACGACATGTCTTGAGGATAGCCGTTGGCGCCATTTTGATAGTAGCGGCTGTCGTAGTTGTTGTAATTATTGTAATTGTTGTAATTGTTGTATTGCATCTGCTGCAGTCGGCCAAGGTTTGCCACCGATCTGCCATAGTTGTCGACCATAGCAATGTCGCCGTCTGGTCTCTGCGTCAGGTGCAGGCGAGCATTAGGGCCGGCCATGCTGTTTGCCATTCGCAGTTCTTGTAGCACCTGCTGCGGATTCGCTTGAAGCTCATATCGAATCACGTTTGCCGCGTCTTGCGCATTGCCTGACCGCATGTCCTGGGCAATTCGGTAAACTTCACGCTCGCTCATGGAAAGCTCCTTCCTTGGCTGACGACCAATAGGGTTCTTGCGAACTGATGGTGTCAGTCGGTTGTTGATTATTACGCTGAAGCAGGGATGTCTTAAACTTTTTGGTTCTCGACTATTACACGATACTCCTTAGCGGCACGTATTAAAATCGCAAAAACACGAAGTCAAACCAAAAATAGTGGGAGATCTACGAAGAAAAACCCAAAACTTCCTCTAATCTGAGTGGATTTCAGTCAGGACTGGCTAGCCCTGTCCGGTTGCAAGTGCTTCCCAGACTCCATGGCGGCAGTGGTATCCCAGGTCGCTAGGCTCTTTCCCAGGTCGCTAGGTTCTTTCCCAGGTCGCGCCACCGGGAGCATCCATAACATTAATACCGAGCTCGGCGAGTTCTTTGCGGATCAGGTCCGAGGTCGCATAGTCTTTATTCTCTCGGGCGTTCTTGCGAAGCTGAAGAACAAGCTCCATAACGCCTTTAGCGGTTTCCGGCTCAATTTCGTTGCGGGTGTCAGCCAGCGTGAAGCCCAGAACTTTTGCCAGTTTAACAAGCGCCCCAGCGTAAGCTTTCTGCTCGGTTGCATCCTTGGTCTGGAAAACTTTGTCAGCCAGACTAAAAAGAACGGTTATGGCTACGGCCGTGTTGAAGTCGTTATCCATTGCTTCTGAAAATTGCTTTTCAGCATCAGCGATTGCTGCCTGAACCTTGCTTGGCACGTCGCCGTTTTGATCGACGTCGCTGTGCAAAGCTGCTGCACGAACCAGTCGCAGCACAGCTGATTTAGCCGCAGCTAAACTATCAGCCGTGAAATCGATTGGATTGCGATAATGCGTCTGCAAGACCAGCAAGCGCAGAGTGTCGGCGGAATAGTTCTGCAAAAGGTCTTTGATTGTTTTGTAATTGCCGAGCGATTTCGACATTTTTTCCGCGCTGACCTGCACGAAACTGTTGTGCATCCAGTATTTTGCAAGACTTTTGTCGAACAAAGATTCTGATTGCGCAATTTCGTTTTCGTGATGAGGAAAGACCAGGTCTTCGCCGCCGCCATGAATGTCGATGGTTTCGCCAAGCACGTTGCGTATCATCGTAGAGCACTCGAGGTGCCAGCCCGGACGACCATATCCCCAGGGGCTCGGCCAGCCCAGTTCGGATTGATTAGCACTTTTCCACAACGCAAAGTCGACTGGATTCTTCTTGATCGTGGCAAGTTCATCCTGATTGCGCACCTGTTCGCGCGCACCACTTTGAAGCTGCTCCAAATTTTGCTTGCTTAGTTTTCCATAGTTCTTGAACGAAGCCACGTCGAAATAGACATCACCGTTTGCCTCGTATGCATGACCTGAATCGATCAGTTCTTTGACGAATTGAATCATCGGCTGAATGAATTCCGTCGCCTTGGGTTCGAAATCAGGCGGCATTACATTCAGTGCATACATGTCACGCCAGAACTCGAATGTGTACTGGCGTGATAGCTGGTCTGGACTGACTCCAACCTCTTTGGCGCGATTGATGATCTTATCGTCTACATCTGTGATGTTGCGCACAAAAGTGACTTTGTATCCGAGGAAACGCAAATATCGCTGAATTACATCCCAGACAATCGCCATACGAGCGTGTCCCAGGTGGCTCGAATCGTACACCGTCGGTCCGCACGCGTACATGCGCACGTTCTTTCCATCGAGAGGAACAAACTCTTCTTTTTTATTTGAAAGCGTGTTGAAGACTTGAAGCGCCATAAAACTAGTCCTTGGAATATTTATGCATGGGAATATCTATGCACGGCAGTGCCAGTCAGAGTTACAGATGTTGCATCAAACCTGACTACACAGATTCAAAGCCGACTCCAGCCGAGCTTTTACACGCTTTTCGCCAAGTATTGCAATCATGGCACCCAGGTCTGGCCCGTGCGTCGAGCCAGATAAAGCGACACGCAACGGCCAGTAAAGCTCTTTGCCTTTGATGGAAAGCTCTTTGCCTACCTTGTCGACAAATTTTTTGCAGGCCGGACCGTCGCTAAACGGAACATCTTTCAGCTCAGCCAGAACTTTGGAGAGAATCTTTTTGGCGTTTTCGGTGCATAGATTCTCTGTTCTGAGCGCATCTGGAATGGCGCAAGTTTCGCCGAAGTAAAAACGTGCGGCATCGTAGATTTCGTTGAGAACAGATAGTCCTGATCTGACCGAGTCAACCAACCTCTCCAGTTCTTGCTGACTGTATTCGCCTGTATTGAAATGCTTTTGCAGAAACGGAACAGCTCGTTCTGTAACTGTTTCGATTGGCAAACTGCGAATGTAGTGGCCGTTAAACCAGTTCAGGCGGTGAATGTCGAAGACCGCTGCGCTCTTGCTGACCCGATCGAGATCGAACAATTTGCTCGCTTCTTCCAGTGTGAAGATCTCTTTGGCTTCGCCGTTTTCGATCTGGGGTGTCCAGCTCATTTGGGCTAGATAGTTGACGAGCGCCTCCGGCATGTAACCGAGTTGGCGATAGTTGTCTATGTGCACTGATTCACCGTGCAAGCGCTTTGAGAGCTTGCGGTGCTCGGTATCT
The DNA here is from genome assembly GCA_003963305.1 of Candidatus Melainabacteria bacterium. Lineage (NCBI taxonomy): Bacteria > Bacillati > Candidatus Melainabacteria > Candidatus Melainabacteria bacterium. The sequence goes on from RXJR01000018.1 coordinate 202,525, forward strand.
TGAATCAGAGCAGCATGAGCGAATACTGGGTGCTCATGCCCAAGCGCTTCGTATAGCAGGATTTGCTTGGCTGTGTTGTGGATGTGATCTTCGCCCCGGATGACGTGCGTCATTTTCATGTCGATGTCGTCGACAACGACAGCGAAGTTGTACGTCGCCGTACCGTTAGACTTGACGATCACCATGTCGCCGCCGAGATCTGCCGTGTCAACCGAGATCTCGCCTTTGATAGCGTCGTGCCATGATACTACCCGCGGTTCTTCGATTTTGAAGCGAATCATCGGGATGCGCCCCTCGTCTTCGTAGCGCTTCAAATCATGATCGCTGAGATGGCGACCGCTGTTGTCGTAGCGATGAGCTTGATTGTTGCTCTTCTGAGTTTCGCGCAGAGCTTCCAACTCCTCTGGAGTTTCATAGGCGAGATAGGCTGCGCCTTTAGCAATCAGCGAGTTAGCAATATTTTCGTAGTGATCGATTTTTTGAGTTTGGCGATATGGAGGGAAAGGACCACCGATATCCGGACCTTCGTCCCAATGGATGCCCAACCACTTCAAGCCGGCGATGATGTCTTCGGTGTGTTCCTCTTTTGAACGCACTTCGTCAGTGTCTTCTAATCGCAACACAAAAGCGCCGCTGTGACGACGTGCAAAAAGATAATTGTAAAGTGCAGTCCGCGCCGTGCCCAGGTGGAGCGTGCCAGTTGGGCTTGGAGCAATTCTGACTCGAACATGGGTAGACACTTTTCAGTACCTTTGATTGAAGTTACAAAACCAAGCAGCACATGCCACTTGTCCGCAGTCTAAAGTGATTGAATTCTAACAGAAGAGATGGTCCGCTGAGCCGGAACCAGCCCATACTCTTACGGTTCGTCACACTGTTGGCAGCGATGAGTTGCACGCGAGACGCGTGCGCTCTATGTCCGGTGCACGCGGGACGCGTGCGGTCCATTGTCGGTAAACCTAGAGTTGCGGTGTTCCGTCTGGACGTAGAACCAGGCAGTCAACAACTGCAACGCCCGAGCTGAGCATGTTCAATCGCTTGGCGGCGCCTTTGGACAAGTCGATCACTCTGTCGTTCACGAATGGTCCCCGGTCGTTGACCGAAACAACGCATGTGTCACCAGTCTTGCGGTTCATAACGAGTAGCTTAGTGCCGAATGGCAAGCTTCTATGAGCAGCAGTCAGGGCATCCTGATCAAAAGTGCTGCCGTCGGAAGTTCTGCGACCGTGGAACTTGCCGCCATACCATGAGGCGTGTCCACTGAATTTGCTGCCGATTGCTTTGGCGAAAGCCGATAAAGCTTCAATTTTGCCGGTCGATTGGGTTGGAGCGGTTGGCGCAGTCGGGGTGACAGCAACCGCAGGCATTTCGCCAGTCTTCAGAAACGAAGCTGGAACTGCCGGAACGCCCATCGCAACGCGGATTCCATTGACTAATTTCAGACTTTGCTCGAGGGGCGAACCGGACTTGTTGCCGTCCACCGTGTCTGAAACATCGAACTTCAGAACGGTTGTTCCGTCCAGCTTGACCACTGCCATATCGCCATCTTTGGCTGGCAACAGTTTGCTGGCGTCGAATTTGTCTTCATTCATCAAGTCTTTGATTTTGTCGGCCAGGTCCTCTGCCTTTTCTTCAGCGACGTGATTGTCCACATTCGCTTTATAGGTAAGGACGTCTTTACCGTTGAGAGAAACTGACGCGTATTCCGCGTTGTTTTCCTCCCAGACGTTCGAAACTACTTCTGGCTGAATGTCGGTAGCTTGTACTGCATTTGCGGGCTGTATAACGCCTAGCCCTAAGGATAATGCAACAGTTACGACGGACAGAGCAACCTTGGTTCCAGTATTCACAGATTTCACCCTATTTCTCTGGAGTTGCGACCTGCTCAACACCACTAATACAGCGGTCAATTGGCTGATCTGCTTCCCTTACGCCAAACTTTCACGGCGATTTCAGAAGCGAGGCGAAGGTTAGCAGAGGATCTCGCCGGCAGTCAAAGATCCCCTGACAAATCGAGTTTTACGGAGTCTGTGATTATTAGCCGCTTTATGGCAAATTTTTCAGTGTTGAGGGGTTGACACCTCTTCGAAACCGGCTTGACAGCTATGTTTCCGATATATCGATAAAGCTGGGCAGTGATTCGCGAGATGAGTGCCGTCTAATCTGAATGGCAAGAGAACGATGTCATGTAGAAAAAGTAACGCAGTGTAAAAAGATCTCTTAACTGCTCCTAACTCTATGTGTTTTTGCGTGTCAGTGTGGCGAGCAGTCGATAGAAAACGTATATCTGTGCGGAATTGGGAAAAGCCTCTTTGTTGCCAAGCAAAGCTTTGTCTCGGGTTACGAAACTTTGCAAATGCTTGAGCAATTTTACGCATCATGCGACGCGCTTAAATAGCCGGTTTTAGCTGATTGCTTCCGTCAGCCATTTTTCATTCATATCGAAATTGGCATAGACGTTTTGTACGTCGTCGTGATTCTCGAGTGTGTCGAGCAGCCTGAGAAGCTGTTTTGCAACGTCTTTGCTGGTCACCTCGACAGTCGAGTTGGGTGCCATTGAAACTTGTGATGACTCGATCTGGTATCCGGCTTTTTCTAAAGCAGTGCGCACAGCCTCGAGTTTGAACGGTTCACAGACGACCACAATGTAGTCATCGGCATCGGTTTCGAGATCTTCAGCACCTGCATCGACTGCAGCGGCGAGTAGTGTGTCTTCGTCAAGATTGGCTGTTTTAGCCACTTGCACTTCGCCACGTTCGACGAAATTCCAGCTCACGCTTCCCGTTGAGCCGAGATTGCCGCCAAATTTGGTGAAATAACTGCGGATATCACCTGCGGTGCGGTTGCGATTATCGGTCGTGCAGCGCACCATCACGGCTACGCCGCCTGGACCGTATCCTTCATATGTAAGTTCTTCGAAGTTGTCAGCGCTGCCTGCGCCGGTACCTTTCTCTACAGCACGTTGAATGTTGTCATTGGGAACGCCCGCGGCTTTGGCTCGTTCGATCGCCTGTCTGAGGCGGAAATTTGCAGCCGGGTCTCCGCCGCCCATTTTTGCCGACACGATTATTTCTCGTCCCATTCGCGCATAGATGGCGCCTTTCTTGACGTCAGTGACGGCTTTTTCGCGCTTGATAGTTGCCCACTTGGAATGACCGGACACGTTTTAAACCTCACATCAATGAATAAATTATCTGACGACAGTCCCGACAGTATTCTGACCTACCGTTCAATTATATGACTAAGATCTGCTTGCTCTACTTCTGTTGATTGCCATTAGGCCTGGTTCTAAAAGAGTTGAAAGCGAACTGAAAGTTGAATGCTCGCTCTCACCGTTCGAAATCCATCTATATAAGTAGGAGAATGTGAGGCAAAAAGCTTTTTCGCCGAAAAACCCTTCTTTATAAGGAATGTTCGATCTGGTTGTCGTAAGCTTTGTGACTGGCACTGGTCAAGGTCTAGCGGATATGTAAGCAGCAAGATATCCTGGCCCTTGGTAAAACTATATGATGTGCAGATATTGTCGGATGTCAGTGAGTCGTGGGAGATTTTATGCAGACTAGAATTTCGTATCTAAAGTTGGGTCTTGTAGTCGCTAGCACCCTGGCGTTGGTGCACGCGGCGCAGCCTGCTGACGCGAAGAAAGTGCTCAAGATCAAAATCGATCGCGAAGTGGTCATGGCAGATGATCTGATGCTCAAAGGAAAATACGCCGACGCGGCTGATCTCTACAGAGCCGTGGTCGGGAAGAATGCCAAAAGTGTGCCCGCTCTGGTGGGGCTTGGAATGGCCTACGCAAAGCAGTTTAAGCTCGACGCAGCCTCGGAGCAGTTCGACAAAGCACTGGCTATGGATCCTCGCAACGCCATGGCTCACAGCGGCAAAGCCATGGTGCAATTCAATCGGCTTCAGTCGTCATCAAACACCATCATCAAGAACAAGGAAGCTCTGCTTAAGAGCGCCGAAGCTGAGTGTAAGCAAGGACTTGCCATCGACCCCGGTATGCCCGAAGCGCATTACACGCTCGGCATGATCTATAAGGAACAAGGTCGTCTTGATGAGTCGGTCAGTGAATTTAAGCAAGCGACTCAGATCGACCCGCAGTATTCGGAAGCTTTTGCCGGTTTGGGCGTCGTCAAGTTGCAGCAGGGTGATTATTCTGCCGCTATGACCGCTTTCAAACAAGCGATCGCCTTGAACTCAGGCAACTCAACTGCGCACTACGGGCTTGGTACCACTTATTTGCGTCAGGGGCAGCTTGATGATGCCATCAAAGAGTTGAACACTTCTTTGTATCAAAATCCAAACAGCGCTCCAGCTCGCTTGTCTATGGGGCAGGCTTACGCTCAGCAGGGTAACACCGTTGCTGGTATCAAAGAGTTTCAAGAATCGATCCGTATCAAGCCTGAGAACCCTGATGCTTACCTGGGCATCGCTGATATTCGCGAGCAACGAGGAGACCTCGAGCACGCTATAGCAGATTTGCGATCAGGTTTGGAGATGTCGCCCAATAGTGCAACATTGCATTCGCGCGTTGCAGACAACAGCCTCAAGTTGGAAAAGCTCGATGACGCGATCAAAGAATACAGAACAGTGCTCGATCAAGATCCTAACAATGCTGTTGCAGCAAAGGGTTTGACTCGCGCTTATTACCTCAAGGCAAATAAAGAAGCTACTGGTGCTTTCTTTGTATCGAATGAGTATGAGTCAGCCAAGAAGATGATCGATCAGGCTGTAAAAATGAATCCGAACGACATGGAATTGCGCCTGGCGCAAGCTAAGCTGCGTGCCATGTCTGGTGAGAAAGTCGATCTGGCATCCATCGGTACGCCGACTAACAACGGCGAGCGCATAGCCTATGCCGAAGCCCTTCTCGCTCAGAACAAATTCAAAGATGCCGATGCGCAAATTGCGCAGGTTCTGGGCAGCGCCACTGACGCCAAGCAAACCTTCGCAGTTGCAGACCTGGCTTTGATGATCAAAGATTTGCCAAACGCAGAAGCTGCCTACAAAAAAGCCGGCACCATGCCTGGTGGTGAAGAGCGCGCCAAACGCGGTCTTGATCTGGTCTCGAGAGCCCAGGACGCCGCTAAGCAAGACTTGACCCTTGCCGACGATCTGGCACGCAAGAAACAGCTCGCCAGCGCCATCGACAAGTACCATTCTTCTATTTACGGCAATCCAAAAGTCGCCGCGGCAAGATTGGGACTTGGACAGACTCTGGAAAAATTGTCGCCTGCAGCATCTAAAGACCTGCGCGAAGCGATTGTTCAATACCGCGCCTACATCTCGCTTTCTCCTGATCTTCCGCCTAAAGAGCTCGAGAAGTTGAACAAGAAAATTGCCAATCTCGAATCTAAAGCCTATAAGCTCGAACTGAAAGAGAAGCAAGGCAAGTAGAATTGAAAGCGTCGGTGATACCGGCGCTTTTGTTTTGCCGACGCCGGAGTCATTAATTTGAGCATCAGACTGTCAATTTGGCATAAGTTGCTTTTGATTGTGTTGATTCCGCTTGGCTTCGAAGTTGCATTCGTGGCGGTGCTTGCCAATCAGTTGCAGTCGGCTCAGCAAGCCAGTGAACAGTATGAACGCTCGAAAGAGGTGCTGCTGACCTTCAACAGGGCAGAAAGTATAGTCGTGCACACAATGTCTAAACTTGTCGTGAGCGGCAGCGCTGATGCGGGGCAATTCGAGGGTGTTGATGACGCTATAGTCCAGGTGAGTATTGCGGCCGACCGCATGCAGCAATTGGTAGCCAAGTCACCTGAACTGAAAGAAGTTATGGCTCCGGTGCCGGAACTTTTTGGGTCGGCTATCCGCGGAGTTCGGCAGGCAAAGCTAGACTTTGCCAGTGGAATGCCTTCCAATGAGCAGATCCTCAGAATGCGCAAAGCAGGACTGCCGATGATGCTCGATTTCGACCAGCTTTCCAAAAATCTGATTGAAGTTGAGAAGCAGTTGAACAAAGTTGGACCGGCGGAGATTGAAAGAAAGAGAAATTCCGTCCTTATCTGGATGGTTCTCGGCACGCTTATTAGTATTGCAATTTCTCTTGGTGCTGCCTGGTTTTTCGTCAACGATATTTTGAAGAGGCTTCGTATCGTTGAAGAAAATGCTCGGCGTCTGGCAATTCGTTCACCGTTGCAAACGGTGCCGATGGGAGACGATGAGCTGGCGCGTCTTGATGAGAGTTTGCAGAGAGCAGGCGTGGTTCTTGATGATGCCAGGCGCAAGGAGCTGGCAATTCTGGATGTTGCCACCGACGTTATTTGTTCTGCCGATCGGCGCTTTCGAATCACCGCGGTTGGTGCTGCGTCGCTTCAAGCCTGGGGCTATCCCGCTGATGACTTGCTCGGATGCTCGATTTTATCTCTGCAGACAAAAGAGACTGAAGGGGCTTTTCGAGAGACTCTGGATAACATTGCCACTTCCTTGCAGAGTGCGGAATTTGAATCGCAGGTTGTTTGCAGCAACCAGGCTCTCAAGGATTTTTCCTGGAAGATAAATTGGTCGAACGAGATGCAATCGTTTTATTGCGTCGCGCATGATATCAGCGAGCGCCGCGCGGCCGATCGCATGAAGCAGCGCTTTATCGCTATTGTCAGTCACGATCTTGGTACGCCTTTATCTTCGATTTCGGCGACCTTATCAGTGATGCTTGCCGGGGCGGGGGCGCTTTCTGATGCAGCCAAGAATGTACTGAAGAAAGCAGAATCCAGCCTTGAACGACTGATGGATTTGATTCGAGACCTGTTGGATCTGGAAAAGCTGGAAGCTGGAAAAGTTGTGCTGGATAAGGGAGCTGTTAGCGCCCTCGACGTATGTACCGCTGCATGTGAATCAGTAGAATTTCTGGCGCGTTCGCTGGGAGTCAAGATAGTCAAACCCAACAATGATTCTTTGATTCTTGGTGATGAGCGGCGTTTGATCCGGGTTCTTATCAATTTGATTTCTAACGCGATCAAATTTTCACCGCGCGGTTCAGCCGTTACAGTCACAATCAAGAACCTGGGAGCACAAACGCAGATTGAAGTTATAGACCAGGGACCTGGTATTCCCGAAGAAGATCGAGATTTGATTTTCGAGAAGTTCAGGCAATCCAAATCGCAGTCTTCAGTGAAAGGTACCGGGCTGGGGCTCGCAATTGCAAAATTGATTGTCGAAGGCCACAATGGCGTCATCGGTGTCAACAGCGTCTTGCAGCAAGGCAGCACGTTTTATATACGCATCCCGAACTTCGACGAGGGTGAGTAACCGTGAAACTTGCCACCAGAGGAATGTTGCTCGTAGCGGTGCCTGTTGTGATGCAGGTTTGTTTGATTATCACGATGTCTGTGCTTTTGTGGAAAGTGCATACACTCGCTCTGGACGAAGCGCGTTCGAAAGATGCCATTTCCAGTTGTAATCAGCTGGTTCACAATACCGGCCAGATTGTGAAGCGCATGTATGGACTCGAAGGCGAATCGACTCTCTTGACCGAGTCTGATTTGATTTTAGTCAGGTCGTATCTGCAAGAGTTAAAAGAGAGATTGACGCCGGAGCAATTGCAGATGGCGGAATTCAAGCGACTCAGTCAATTGGTGGACGAATTCGTTCCATTGATGAATGCAGTCAAGGAGCACAAATATGAACGAATGGGAAGTAAGTTCAGATCTGAGCGCGTTTTATTTACGAAGTTAGATCAGGTTTACGACTGCGTTTCCGGGATCCTCAAAGCAGTCAATACTGTGCACGAGGCGGCGCCGGCTGAGATGGCACAGGCGATAGATGCTATTAAGTACGCACTGGTAGCCTTTGTCGTCGCCAGTATTGTTTTGAGCATCCTACTTGCTTATTTCGCCTCAGTTAGCATCAGAAAGCCACTTGAATTGATGGCTCAAACAGCTGACAAAATTTCGCAACGTATTCCTCTGGAAGCGCCAATGGAAGGCCGAGACGAGTTGGCAGCTCTGGACGATCTGCTGCATCAGGTAGATACGGCAATCGACCACGCTTTAACAAGCGAGCGAAATCTTATTGCTTTTGCAGGCGATCTGGTTTGTTCAATCGATCAAAATGGCTTATTTACCAGTGCCAATCCGTACGCGTATACCCTGCTTGGATGCAGTCCGGAGCGGCTGATCTCATCATCAGTTCTTGATTTCGTTTTGTCCGATGATTGCGATAAAGTCGATCGGTTGATTGGTGCGCGCACTATATCTGGTGTCGCACCGGGACTTGAAGTGCGAATGCAAACCGTTTCAAAGAATATTATAGACACGTCCTGGTCGGCTATCTGGTCGGAGCGCGACCAGAGCCTCTTTTGCATTATTCATGATATTAGCGAGCGCAAAAATTTGGAGCGAATGAAACAAGATTTCATCGCCATGATTTCTCACGACTTGCGTACACCACTTATGTCGGTTCACAGTTCTCTAGAGCTTGTACAAAGTGGCGCGACAGGCGAACTCGCACCTCAGACTGAAGTGCAGCTAGGCAGCGCCAGTCGGAGCACAGAACATTTGATAGAGCTTGTGAACGACCTTCTCGACTTCGAGAAGCTTGAAGCCGGTCGCATGGATTTCACTGTCGAGACTGCACCGCTGCCGGAGATTTTTGAGGAAACTTGCCAACATGTGAAAGCCCTGAGCGACAAGATGAACGTTCAGATTATTTGTCCGGAAAATCGACTTTCAGTTCGTTGCGATCGCCGCAAGCTGATTCAGGTATTGGTCAATCTTGTTTCGAATGCGTTGAAGCATTCTCCAAGCGGTGGTGTTATCCGTCTGGAAAATCAGCGAGTTAAAGACATGATTGAGATTTCAGTGCATGATGAAGGTCCGGGTGTGCCCGAGGAGTTCCAGCAGTCAATATTTGCTCCTTTCGAGCAAATATCCAGCCGTGCAACTGCGAAATTGGGCACTGGTCTTGGTCTTGCTATCTGCAAGCTGATTGTTGAAGGTCAGGGTGGAAAGATCGGTGTGCGTTCCTCTGGAACACTGAAAGGCAGTGCTTTCTGGTTTACTGTCACTGCGGAAGAATAGAGTCTATAAGTGACGGATGATCCTGCGGTAGAATTAGCAAACTGTCCAACAGCCTCGAATCGGAGACCCGCCTGTTTTGCGCCTCAAACTGTCTCTCTGGCATAAGCTACTTTTGCTCGTGCTGATTCCGCTTGTTTTCGAGTTCATGTTCGTCGGCGGTCTGGCAGCAGCTCTCACTTATTCCGAGGATAGATCGGACAAGTACGAAAGTTCGAAAGAGGTTTCTTATCGGTTTTATACTGCTGTCAGTAGGCTTTTTATCGACTTGACAAAACTCGTGACGAATTTCACGACGGGTTCGTCAGATCAGCAAAAGGATCTGGATAACGCCGTTCAGTCAGCGCGAAATAGTCGCGACATTATCGCCAGTGCAAAATTGGTGAGACCGGATCTGACAGATGTGCTGCAACCACTGGTGGTGCTGCTGGACAGGTTGATTGCTGCCATTGAAAGTGGGCGGACGGTGATAGCAAATCCTGATATTCCTTATCGCAAGCAGACCAAGTTTGTTCGCCAGGCTGTATTGCCTCTCATGCTGCAGTTCCGCGAAGCGAGCGACAATGCTATGGCGCAGGAAGACAGTCTCGTTTCGGAAGAACCTCATGAACTGGAAAAGATACGACTGTTCGTCTTTTCTTTGATGGCATTCGGTATTTTTTCAAGCGTAGTGATTTCGATTTTTGCATCCAGAATTTTTACCAAGAACATTTTAAACAGGTTGTTGGCTATCGAAGAGAATGCCCAGCTGCTCGCTATTAGGGCACCCTTGAAGTTCTCTGACAGTGGTTCTGACGAAATAGCTGAGTTGGAAATGGCCCTTGAGGAGGCAAACAGTGTTCTGGCTGAAACTCGCCGAAAAGAGCTGGCAATTTTAGATGTTGCCACAGATGTGATCTGTTCGCTCGACAAACGATACAGATTCACCGCCATAGGCGCGGCCGCTCTGCCTGCCTGGGGTCTTTCTCCTGATGATCTGCTCGGACAGTCTCTCATCTCATTGCACACTAAAGAGAGTGAGCCAGCCATCCGCGCGGCTCTCGAATCGATTGCCCTGGTCGAGAAGGATACTCAGTTTGACGGTCAGTTGATCTGCAAAGATGGCAGCATCAAAGATGTTCTCTGGAATGTTAGTTGGGTGAAAGCGACACAGTCGTATTATTGCGTAGCGCACGATATCAGTGAGCGGCGAGCGGCGGAGCGCATGAAACAGCGCTTCATCTCAATTGCCAGTCATGATTTGAGAACGCCACTTTCATCAATATCCGCAGTTCTTAATGTTTTGACTTCAGGAGGAAAAGGCGAATTGCCCGAGCGCGCCGGTCAGGTTCTTCAGAAGGCTGATGCCAGCCTGGAGCGACTGATGGATCTGATCAGAGATCTGCTTGATCTGGAAAAGCTGGAAGCCGGCAAAGTCGTTATGTCTCTGGGCGTAGTTAGCGCTATGGATGTTTGCTCCGCTTCGTGCGATTCGCTTGAATTTCTGGCGAAATCGCTGGGCGTCAAGATTGTGCGACCGTTCAACGATAGCTTGCTTTATGCCGATGAACGCAGCCTTGTGCGTGTGCTTATCAATCTTCTTTCTAATGCCATTAAGTTTTCACCGCGCGGTTCGACGGTAACGCTGGAACTGAAAATTCTAGGTGATGTGACTGAATTCAGTGTCATAGACCAGGGTCCCGGAATCGCTGCTGAGGACCAGGAGATGATTTTCGAGAAGTTCAGTCAAACAAAATCGAGCGAAAAGTCTACTGCAGTTAAAGGCACAGGTCTCGGTCTGGCTATTTCTAAATTGATTGCTGAGGCCCATGGCGGCTCAATCGGAGTGGAAAGCGAACTGGGTAAAGGCAGCAGATTCTTCATGCGTATTCCAAATTACAAAGATTCCGGCGCTGAGGACGAGCAATGAAGTTAGCAACAAAAGGGTTGCTCGTCGTGTGCGTGCCGCTCGTATTTCAGTTGATTATTGTAGGAGTGCTGGCGATTTTGCTCTGGCGCGCCCAGGAAATTGCCGCCACAGAAGCCCGAGCTAAGGATGTAATCTCTCGCTGTAACCACACTACCGTTGATATTGCCAACACGATGCAGTCTGCTTTTAGAACTGACAGAGCGGCGGGGATGGAGCGTCGTGATTTGCAGCAACATGATATTGATGAAGTGCGCAAAAGCATAGGCGCCTTGCAAGATATGCTCATTGCGAGACCTGAGCAGGCTCGGAACGTTGAGCGGCTTTCGCAATTTTCTGAAAAGTTCATCAAACTGCTCATTGCCGCCAAAGCAGCTGAGGTGTCAACAGATCCAAACGTGCACGGCACCAGTGAGATTCTCGAATTTCGGATGCTGAAAACAAGCCTCCATTTGATCGATATTTTCGGCAATATAATTGCGCTCGAGGACAGGACTCATCCTGAAGACCCAACGCTACGTAAAGACGCCAGGATGATGATTCGAGTGTGGCTTCTTGCTGCTTGTGTAATCACTACAGTAATCGGCGTCGTGCTGGCGTATTTCTCATCGCAAACAATACGTAAACCAGTTGAGCGTATGGTCAAAAATGCGATTGCCATGTCAACGCGTCAACCGCTAGAGCCGGAATTGCAAGGCAAAGATGAGCTGGCCAATCTGGACCGGGTCTTACATTCGGTCAATGCCGCAATTGAGGAGGCGCTTACAAGTGAGCGCAACTTGATCAATTATGCTGCCGATCTTGTCTTTTCGATTGATCGACAGGGCAAATTTCTCAGCGTTAATCCATTTTGTAAGACCATGCTCGGCTACGAACCTGAGGAATTGATCGGCACTTCCGTACTGAAATTCATTGCTGCCGATGATGTCGACCAGGTAAAAAAGATGCTCTCGTCAAACTACAAAGGCCGTGAGAGCTTGTTGTTTGAGATAAAGATGCAGGGTAAGACCGCAGTAATTGAAACTTCATGGTCTGCCATTTATTCACAGCGCGATCGAACCTTTTTCTGTGTTGCGCACGATATTACAGAAAGGAAAAATGTCGAACGATTGAAGCAAGACTTCATCGCTATGATCAGCCACGATTTGCGTACTCCATTGATGTCCGTTTCGAGTTCAATCAATCTAGTGCAAAGCGGCGCTACCGGGGAAATTTCAGAGGTTGTAGAGCGCGAGTTGAGCAGTGCTGAAAGGAGTGTCGATCACTTGATTGAGCTCGTTAACGACCTGTTGGATTTCGAGAAGTTGGAAGCTGGTCGCATGAATTTTGAGCTTGTTCCACTGAAGATCAGTGAGGTGATTGATGAATCTGTTCGTCTTGTTGATGCACTTGCTAAAGAGCGGAAAGTAACGATCGAAAGCCCGAATAGAGATCTTATGGTCTCAGGCGATCAGCGTAAGCTTATCCAGGTCACCGTAAACCTCCTCTCAAATGCGCTCAAACACTCACCCGAAGGCGGTGTTATCAAAATTCAAACCCGTGAGGTCGGCGGAATGGTTGAGTGTGCTATTCATGATGAGGGACCCGGGGTGCCTGATGAATATGCAGAGAAGATATTTGCCCCCTTCGAGCAAATCAGTCATCGTGCCACTGCTGCACTGGGAACTGGTTTGGGCCTGGCAATCTGCAAACTTGTTGTGGAAGGACATGGTGGCAAAATTGCAGTCAGGCATTCAGATATACTTCAGGGCAGTGCATTCTGGTACAGCCTTCCGCCTGCAACTCCTCAGCCGATGTCTGTCGTCACCGCAAGTTCCGTAGTCACGCAATAACAAAATGGAACGCACTCGTCCCGAGTGCAAGAATCGTCGCAAGAAATTGTAGGCATCGGCACAGTGGGCTGCTATGATACCGCTGTGGCAGACTGGGACAAAAGAAAAATCAGCATCATGGGTTTGGGCAGGAGCGGCATCGCCACTGCCAAATATCTGGCTTCTTTTGGCGCCAATGTTTTGTTGTCGGAAGCGGAAGAAACGCCGGACAAGTTGCAAAAGGCAAAGAGTCTGCGAGCGCTTGGAGTGCGTGTTGAATTCGGACCGCCGACCGACGAGATTGCTAAGTTTGGCGAGTTTATCGTCACCAGTCCCGGCATCAAGCCTGACCATCCAGTTTTTCAGACGGCAAGGCAGCTTGGCAAGGAAGTTATATCTGATGTAGAGCTGGCTTATCGTGAGACGCGCGTGCCGATCATTGCCGTTACCGGCACTAACGGAAAATCGACCACGACTGCTCTGATCAGCTATATTCTCGAAAAGAGTGGTCGTGTTGCTCCTGCTTGCGGCAATATCGGTGTTCCTGTTCTCGATCAGCTCGAAAGACGCCCCGACTATCTCGTTATTGAAGTCAGTTCATACCAGTTGCACTATTGCAAAAATTTTGCGCCATACATTGGTGTCTGGCTCAACTTGACGCCGGACCATCTTGATTGGCATGGCAGTTTAGATGAATATGTGAAGGATAAGCGCAAGCTATTTACTAATCAAAGAGCCGACCAATACTCGGTCTTGAACATGGATGACTCCATTGTTGCCGCCACTCCCGGACGTTCTGAGATATTTCCGTTCAGCCCGACTACTGAGCTTGATGCGGCTGTGCAAGGTGCTTTCATGAAAGACGGCTATCTTGCCTATCGCATCGGTGGTCGTACTCGCCTGGTTTGTCACCAATCAGAGCTGCAGATTCTCGGGCAGCACAATTTGGAAAACGCCCTCGCTGCAATCAGTGTTTGCGCAATTATCGGCGTTGAACCAGCCGAAATTGAAATGTACTTGAAGGATTTTGGCGGACTGGAACATCGATTAGAGTATGTTGCCACCATAAGTGGTGTGAAATACTACAACGACTCGAAAGCGACAAACACCGATTCCGCTATAAAAGCGCTCCAGTCCTTTCCCGACGATAAAGTGGTTCTAATAGCCGGTGGTAAGGACAAAGGAACAGCACTTGGTGATTTTGTTCATTCTGTGAAAACTCACGCTGGTGCTGTTATTCTCATAGGTGAAGCCAAGGAGCGCTTCGAAAATGCGTTGAAAGAGGGAGGAGTCGAAAACATATATCCAGTCGATAGCCTTGAAGAGGCTGTAGATCTGGGTGGAAAGCTCAATCTCGGTCCAGTGCTTCTGTCACCGGCGTGTGCAAGCTTTGATATGTTTAAAGACTTCGAGGATAGAGGCCGTGTCTTCAAAGATATTGTCCGTGCAAGACTCGAAAAGGTGGCGCCGTCAAAGTAGCAATGCTACTCAAAGACGAAGAGATTTACCCGCTGAGCCGCCTGAACCAGAATTCAGAGGGCTGCCAAACCGGGCAATATTAAGCCTTGTCTTAACGTTATGCGGTTTCGGCTTAATGGCTGTTTACAGTGCATCAGCTCCAGAAGCTTTGCAAAGTTTTCACGATTCGACCGTTTTCTTGCGCCGTCAAGCTATTGCTTGTTTGATTGGCTTGTTCACGATGTTCAGCATCAGCCGTTATGACTATCGCAAGTTGAAAAAGTGGGCGTGGCCGTTTGCGCTGGTCTCACTGGTTTTGCTTGGATTGGTTTTAGTTCCAGGCTTGTCCGTAACCACGATGGGTTCTTCACGCTGGCTCGCCATCGGTCCAATTCAATTCCAGCCCTCAGAGTTTTGCAAAGTTGCCGCGATCATCCTGCTTGCCGCCGGATTGTCTAAACACTTCTGGTGGCACAAACAGATTTTCATCCGCATTGCAGTTAGCATGGTGATGGCTGTAATCATCGTTAAAGAGCCCGATCTCGGCAGTGCATTGATGATCATCGGCAGTATCTTTGCGCTTTTGTTTGTTTCAGGTATCAACGGAATTTTGGTAAGTGTTCTGGGCGTCGGTGGCGGTATATACATCTGGCACCACATCCAGAAAACCCCTTATCAGATGGCTCGTATTCAAAGCTGGCTGAATCCATACCTTTCTCCACAGAAGGACGGTTGGAACATCATTCAAGCGCAGCTCGCTATCGGCTCGGGAGGTCTACTGGGCGTCGGTTTTGGTCGGTCGTTGCAAAAGCTCTACTACCTGCCTGTTCAACATGCCGACTTTATCTTTGCCGTTATTGCCGAAGAGTTTGGTCTGCTTGGTTGTCTCGTGCTTTTGACGCTCTTTTCGCTATTTGGTTATTACGGTTTCAAAACCGCGATGGAAGCGCGTACTCTGTTCGGTCGATTGCTCGCAATCGGCATCACCAGTTCTATTTGCTTGCAGGCTGTCGTTAACGTCATGGTTACTACAGGATTGCTGCCGGTCACTGGAATCACGCTGCCGTTCATAAGTTATGGTGGCACCTCTCTGGTAATCACACTGACCATGGTCGGTATTCTTCTTTCGGTTTCTCGAGACACCGGCAAGCTTGTTGAAGACGACGAGTTCGGTGAGAATGCTGCCGATCCTTCTGAGCCGGCTCCGGCACAATAGGCTCCGGCCGGGATAGCTGATGGTAAAGCATCGAATTGTACTGACTGGCGGTGGCACCGGTGGCCACGTCTATCCAGCTTTGTCAGTGGCAGAGCAATTGAAGGAAAATCCGGACGTCGAAGCCATCCTTTATATAGGGGCGAAAGGTCATATCGAAGAGCGACTGGCCGCTGAACGAAAGCTGGATTTTGTTGGACTTTCCGTTGGTGGCATGCCTCGAAAATTGTCGCCAAAACTTCTCACCTGGCCGTTTCAGATGTTGTCCGCGATAATGCAGGCTAAGGCTGTATTGACAGAATTCAAGCCAACAGCAGTGCTCGGTACAGGCGGCTACGCATCTGCACCACCGCTTGCTGCCGCACAATTACTGAAAGTGCCTTATGCTGTGCACGAGCCTGATGCGCATCCAGGGCTCGTCAATCGCGTTTTCGGAAGCAATGCCAGAATAGTTTCGCTGGGCATGGAAGGTGCCGCTGAGAAGTTCCATCCGAAGAACGGCAAAGTCGTTGTGAACGGAAATCCGATCAGTAAAAACTTTTCCCGCCCGATGGACAAAGCTGCTGCTTGTGCCGCTTTCGGCTTGAACCCGGAATTCACAACTCTGTTGATTACGGGTGGCTCGCAAGGCGCGCAGGCAATTAACGAAACTGTGTTTCAGGCGCTTCCGCAATTATTGGCTCTGGAACCGCCTCTTCAGATAATTCATCAAGTCGGTGAAAAGAACTTTGCTGAATTCAAAAGCCGCCTGGATGGTTCGACCGTAAACAGCTCGCGCTATCAGTTAAGAGCTTATATTGATGATTTGTCCACTGCTTACGCGGCCTCTGACTTCACTGTCTGCCGCGCCGGCGCTATGACGATATCTGAACTTGAGGTCACGGGCACGCCAGCTATTTTCATTCCCTATCCTTTTGCGGCTCAGGACCATCAGACTTTCAATGCAAACTTTGTGCAAGAGCAGAAAGCAGCGCTCGTTATTCCGCAGTCCGATTTGACTGTCGATCGCTTCGTATCGGTTGTGAAACAGGCAGCAGATAAATCGAACAACATGCTGCAGTCTATGAGGACAAACATGGCTAAACTCGGGAAACCTGAGGCTGCAGCCAATCTAGCCCGAAACCTTCAAGATCTGAGCGCCGAATATCAGTCGAAAAAGTAGTCGAAATGCGGCAGTTGAACTGTTTCAGTGCAGTCGAGCTGGTTCAGTCGAATTGGACCAGTTCATTCGAACTGGTTCAAATGATTACAGTGGGCGCTATCGGATTGACCAGTGCCTGAGCGGCTGGGTTGACAAGCGCTTGTGCTGCGGGCGTCACCAGGCTCTGTGCCGCAAAAATTATTGGAACATCTGCGCGGCTTTCTATTTCGGTTGCACAGTTTTCAATTTGTTTGAGTAAGCGAACGGGCTCTGTATCAGCACCGTGCAAGCGAGTCACTACTTCTTTCAAATCGGCGATTGCACTCTTTAGAGTGATTTGATTGGGAAAGGACATATCTTTCCTTGCTAGTCTGTGAGGGGATTTACGAGACTTCGGTGCAACCGGGTTGCCATTACCTTGATGAGATACTAACACAGGGTTTTTAGATTGCAGCCGGCACTTTCAGCCAGCCAACTTAAATTTGATGTCAAGAACTGTGCGCCCAGCAACATGGCATGTCTTGGGTGTCTGATAGATATGGAGAACTTATTCACATTAGTTATTCAGGTATTATCCTGATAGTAGATAAGCGCGATTTTTGGTTTTCCCATGCCTCCACTAACTCCTGCTGCAATTGAAATGATCTGGTGGCTTTCCTTTGTCACTCTTTCCATTTTGTTTGTATCTGGATACGCCGCGCGTCGTTGGCAATTGCACTTAAATGCGCAACGACTGCGCGAGCTGACGGACCTGCAGTTGTACAGAAAGCGTTTGCAGGTGATTACTAATGAGATGCTTGTGCTGGCTAATGAGATGGATCAGCAGAGTAAGTTCATTCCAGGCAGCGCCTCGCAGAGCTGGTCTAAAAACCTCGGAATTGCTTGCGATGAGCTAGTTCAGCTGGGCGAAACATTGCCTCTCATCGATCAGCTTTTGGAGCGAAAAAAGATAAAGGCTGGACGAGAAGGCATTTTGCGGTCGTGTCGGATGGCTGCGAAAATCTCGCGCGAGCTGCATAACATTCGTGAGGCGGAACCGAAACTCTTAGGCGACAAACAGAGCGGTTCTAAATTGCCGTAGAGTCAAATCGAAAGTTGGCTTACGCTAACGATTTTACGGGCATGTCAGCTCGCATCCTCCGAATATAGATAGTAAGGCATTTCTATATGCGTGCGCCACTACTTTTGGTGCGTAAGTTGGATGCTAATTTCCGGCAAAGTTTAACCAAATATCTTTGCTCGAACATGTACATGACAACCTGAAAATCTCATAGAATTGAAATATAGGTTTCAACGAAGTCGGTGACAAGAGCAACGTGCGCTGTCGCTCCTGCGTGCACGAGCATGTGGCTATGCCCTTGCCGGAGATTTTGCTGCGACCAAATTGGGGATGAATCGTGGAGGACGTGATCATGGCTAAGAAGAAGAAAGGAGCGAAAGCAGCTGCGGCTGGGCAAGGAAGCAAGGCACCCGTGGCAGCGGCTTGCGTAGAAGAGGAGAAAGAAACTTGTGCATCCACCGAAGATGCAGCCGTAGCAACGGTTTCAGAGGCGGAGGAAGCACCGAAAGAAGATGAAGCAGCAGAAGTAACTTCAAGCGACGAAGAAGCGAAGGAAGAAGAATCGAAAGAGGAAGCATCGAAAGAAGATGAAGCTGAAGAAGTAACTGCGAGCGACGAAGAAGCAAAGGAAGAAGAATCGAAAGAGGAAGCATCGAAAGAAGATGAAGCTGAAGAAGTAACTTCGAGCGACGAAGAAGCAAAGGAAGAAGAATCGAAAGAGGAAGCACCGAAAGAAGATGAAGCTGAAGAAGTAACTTCGAGCGACGAAGAAGCTAAAGAAGAAGATACAGAAACAGAGTGCGATTCAAGTTGTTCTGAAGAAACCAGTGATGCTGCATTGGCGCCCGCAGCGCACGGAGTTGAAGTACCGGCAGAAGTTGTCGGTGGTGCTTTAACTGCTGATGAAATGGCTGAAGAGTGTAAGGAAGAGTGTAAAGAAGAAGCCAAAGAGTCAGAACCGGCTGCAGAAGCACCTGCAGAAGAAGAGAAGAAAGAGGATGAACCAGCTGCAGAAGCACCTGCAGAAGAAGAGAAGAAAGAGGATGAACCAGCTGC
>RXJR01000018.1:221239-318246 GCA_003963305.1 Candidatus Melainabacteria bacterium
GAAGCACCTGCCGAAGAAAAGAAGGAGGATGAAGCAGAGTCGGAACCGGAAGCAGCAACTGAAGAAAACGCAACAGAAGATTCAGCAGATGAAGTCGAAGCGAGCGATGGTGGCGAAACAACAGAGGAGTCATCAGCTGCTGAGAGTGCCACATCCGAAGATGCAGAACCTCCTTCGGAAAGCACTGACGAGGCTAATTCTGCTGACGGCGAAGGCGCCACTGATGAATCAAAAGATTGAACGAACAGTATGAAGTTCGCACAGTCAGATTGAGCGAATAGCATAAAATTCGCGCAGTCAATTTGATACGCAGATAAGCGCGTTCACAATGACAACAATAGAGGTATTGGTGACAGTGCCTCTATTTAGTCGTTGTTTTCGCAATCACAAAAACTACAGTCTGTTGCCGTAACCAAATAAACAAAAGAAAACCGGCTCCAGATTGTGCGGTGTTTTGCTTGGCCTGGTGCCGGAGAGAACTTCTCTTTTATTTTTTAGTGAAAGAACCACAGTAGAGTTTATTGCAGTTGCGCACCTTGCTTAGCCGTACCGGGGAGAAAGATTTCTCTGTTCTTTGGTTACTGAGACGCAGTGTCTTGCTGAAAGTTCCAGAATTTTATAAATGGCTGGGATAGAAGAAATTTGATTGGATCGGACTGTTAATGGCCGGTCGCTATACTCGCCGTGATACCAAATGAAGTGTCACATTGGTTTTGCCGGCACCGGTGGTTTCTGACCAATTACTCCAACGGATTGAATCTAGCTTTTGGACTCAAGCCAATTCACAAGACCACTTCTAACTGGTAGCTAATCCTGAACCAACCTCGGTTCGAACAGTCATTGTCAAGGGTCGCGCGCCAGGACTTCCGTGTCTCGAATGAATACTTGTAAGCCGGATTAGTGCGACGACGCTGAGGCGTGCCATTCCAGCCATCCGGCAACAGAAATTATGACTTTCTTGTTAAAAAGCAGGCAATAGCCAGTTGAGAAGATCAACGAAACTCAGGATGCGATAGGCTTGTTAGCTCAGGATTGAAGAGGTCTCGTTCATGGTCACAACAACATTGAAAGAAACTCCGCTTGCCGCTGCGCACCGCAATCTGGGCGCTCGAATGGTCGACTTTGCGGGTTGGAACATGCCCGTGCAATACAAGTCAATTGTTCAGGAGCATCAGGCTTGCCGAACGAAAGTTGGATTGTTCGATGTGTCGCACATGGGTGAGTTTCTCGTAACGGGAGCGAAAGCCGCTGAGTTTGTACAGTTCATGGTCGCTAACGATTGCAACAAGCTGTCTAAGCCGGACATGGCGCTCTACACGCAATTTGTAAGACCGAACGGCGGCACAGTCGATGACCTGATCGTTTATCGCAGAAAATCTGATTGGTTGCTCGTCGTCAACGCGTCCAATATTGAGAAGGATTGGAACTGGTTGAAGCAGCATGTTGGGGATTTTAAGGACGTAAAACTGGAAGACATCTCTGAACAGATGGGCTTACTTGCATTACAGGGTCCACATGCCGTAGAGCTTTTCGCTGAGATAGTAGGCGCTCATGTCAAAGATATGCCGTCCTTCACGTACGGTGAAGGCACCGCAGATGGTATCGACGTTTGGTTTGGACGCACTGGATATACAGGTGAAGATGGATTCGAGATCTTCGTCAAGGCTAACAAAGCTGAAGCGTTATGGAATTTGCTCTTGGAGCGCGGCAAGAAGTACAACATCGAACCATGCGGCTTGGGCGCTAGAGACACCTTGCGACTAGAGGCAGGGCTCCCACTCTATGGACATGAGCTAGACGACGAGACGAGTCCGATTGAAGCTGGGCTCGGCTGGAGCGTGAAGGTAGATAAGGGAGAATTCCTCGGACGCGAAGCAATTCTTGCCCAGAAGAAAAATGGTCTGAAAAAACAATGCGTATGTTTGAGAGCAGATGGCAAAGCTCTGCCTCGCCAGGGCTATGAAGTCTACGCCGGTGAAGAAAAAATCGGTCAAGTGACCAGTGGTTCCCAGGGGATTTTTGTCGGCTATCCGATTGCATTTGCCTTTGTTCCACCAGGTCACGCGAAAGTGGGCACGCAGCTCAGTATTGCAATTCGCGATTCAAAGGTGCCGGCAACCGTTGTCTCCAGACCGTTCTACAAGCGGGGAAGGTAACAGCTGGCAGCCGCTCTGGAATTGTGAACTGGGCGAGAAGCCCGGCTTGTATTCAGTTTCGTGACTACTTTGGTTAATCGTAGTTTCCAAGCAAAATGCAGGAGGCATTAAACGATATATTTAGTGTGTTCAAATTTACGGAAGTAAAAGACCCCGTTGCTTAACCAAGCGACAAAAGATACGGTTTAGCGATTGCTAGTTAATCTAGCTAGATGACAACAGACGTTGGAGGCATGATGCTCACTTACCCGGCCGAATTGAAGTATGTCAAAAGCCACGAATACGTGCGCTTGGAAGGTGATACAGCAGTGATTGGTATCACGGCATTTGCCGCAGATCAACTTGGCGACGTCACTTTTGTGGAGTTGCCGAAAGTCGGTCAGAAATTCAAAAACGAGCAGAAGTTCGGTGTTATCGAATCTGTAAAGTCGGTTTCCGACTTGTTCATGCCCTGTGGCGGCGAAATTACCGCTGTGAATGACCGTCTCGGGTCCGAGCCTGAATTGGTCAATCATGATTGCTACGGTGAAGGTTGGATGATCAAGGTTAAGGTCGACAATCAAGCCGAGTTGGAAGCCGCAATGTCAGCAGATAAATACAAGGAATTTATCGTCGACTGAGTCGATTTCTGATACTGAGTTAACGAATATTACATCAGCGTTTCGGGATTTTGTGATTTCCCGAAACGTTTGTGTTGTAAGGCATTGGGGATTCGTCAAAGTCTGCTATTTCGGGTTCGTATACACAGTCATAAAGGAATAAATAAGATACTTCCCCCTCTTACCATGCGGATCTAGAATGAAAGGGCAGTTAAGTGAGGAGGCTCATCATGAACGCCAAAACCACTATTTGCACAGCTTTCATGCTTTTCTCTATTGTCGCTGTGCAACCAGGATGGGCACAGCTCATCGACCCAGCCACGCAGCTAAGAGCACCGGTTTCCGTGCCTGAGCGCCGTCTGTATGACTTGCGCAATCCGGGCATGAATCCAGAAGTGATTCGACCAGGTACGCTCGATTCTGCACGACGAGCTGATGTGCATCGTGTTAATCCGACCGTCCTTGAACAAATCGGCAAGGTCAAACTATCTATGCCCAGCACCGTTGGAGTCAGATAACGCTAAGGCGTTGCATCGGTCTCCGCTGGCGGCAGAATCGGTTTCTTAGGCGGTTGAGCTTCTTCGGGAGTAGCATCGTGCTCCGCTTTGCCTTCAAGTTGTCGATCAGATGGTTTGAAGTGCTCTTTCAAGATCTCCTGGGCAATGTCGAAGTAACGAGATCCGGCTTGGATCTTTTCCAAATCTTTCAGGGCGGTCTCGTCTTCGCCATTTGCGTCTAATCGCTCCATGGCGTCTAAATACAACGCCTGGTTGAGCAGGTCGGCAGGGTCCGCTCCAGGCATGGTAAAGAAGCCCGCCAGAGGTGCTCCCTTGAGCACCGTGATAGCAGCGCGGTAATTGCGTTGCATAATGCTTTGTTCGGCTTGATGAGTGATATAGATATTTATCAGACCGATCGTGAAGCCGCCCATGGCGACAAGCAAACCGGCTGCCAGGATCAGGTCGAGCACCATTGGGTGCTTATAACCGTGTTTATCAGTCCCCAGTTTTGGCTGTTCCAACACTTCGTCTAGTATGTTGGAAACATGGTGCTGCGTCATCTTTTGGGATTTGGCGGCACCGCTCGTGCTGCTGCCACTTGCATCAGCATGGTCTTCGTTGGAAATGTTTGCATTCGCATCGGCAGGCTTGTTGGAATCGGCAGGCGCGTCTTTTGAATCAGTTGCACCATCGGCGCTCACCGCTTCATCTTCCTTCTTTTCCGAGTCTGCCATCGCGACCTCTTTCAGAGCACTTTATCAGGCTGGAATTAATCTACCCTGTACTCATCATACTAAAGCACATGAGAGTCCGCAGTTTGAGAAAATTGTGCGCTCCGGCAATTTCGAGCGAGTAAATCAGTTGCTCTTTTCGGATGCTAGAAATTCTTCCATTTTTTTGCGTTTGAATTCGTCGTGTTCTTTTTTCAAACGCGTTTGAATTTCTTTCTCAATGTCGGTGCTTTTTCCAGCAGCCCAGAGCTTCGAGAGAGTTGATTTAGCTTGTTTTGAAACTGAAATCTCTCTTGCATCGAAGGCATCCAAAACTTGTTCGAGTAACTCGCCTTTGTTCAAGCGTCCGACGCCGTCTAGTGCCACGACCCTTATTCCCGTTGATGGATCAGACAGTGCTTTCTTGAGCACATCTTGCACGGCTGTTTTGGACATCAAAGAGCTGTTTTTTTCGTACGCCGAAATCAACGAGGACAGAGCCTGTTCGCGTTTATCTGGTGCAAAGTCGTTGGTGGCTGTGGTGAGCAAAGTCATAGAATTCGGTGCCGGCAGATTGCCCAGCGCTTTCAGTATTTGCCAGTAGGTTTTTGTCTCTGCCGCATTGTCTTCGAGAACCGGTTGTTTGCTTGGCAGTCGATTGACGCGGTCATCTAGATTTACTAATTTGCCAACCATTGCCACGAGTTGTTTTGTTGCTGAGATGTCCCCGAGTTGCTCGATGGACTCGATAATTGCATCCGTTGGGCCAGCGTTTTTGTCCAACATATTCAAAAGCTCGGGCAGTGCGCTCTGGATCTTTAATTGCCCGATAAGATGGATGGCATGTCGTTGATTACAGGCAGCCCAGGCTGCGTTTTGTGTAGCAGTTGGATTTAACCATTTTAAAATCAGGCTCGTGTATTCAGGCGACTTGTATTTCCGGATGATCTCGCTTTCGTTTTCTTCTTTTGCAGATTTCGAGTGTTCTTGATTCGCATCAAGCGACTCGGCAAGCAGAATATTTGCCCGAATTCGTATCGGGTTTGGATCTTGTTGCGCAAGTTCGTTCACTAAAGGAAGCCATTGATCGAGATCTGAGTCGTCGACTAAGTCTGCATTGAAAGTCTGTTTGGAGGCTTGTAATAACCCGATTATCAGTGCGCATCCACCATCTTGAACCGTTTTCGAAGAGCTGTTCAACAGTTGAAGTGGTGTTCGATGACGAGCAATTGCGACTGCTGTGTAGTCTTGCAACGGGTGATCCGAAAACAATGCTTCCGCGAGTAATTCGTAAATGTCTTCACGACTAGATGCTGCCAGGGCACCTGCAACGTCGACGCGGAACCATGGCTCTTCGGCACTAATCAATGCGCTCAGTGTGTCTCTTGCTTTCTCCGTTGAGATTCTTCCAAGTGCATAGGCGATGTGGCAAAAAGCGGCAGTGCCATTATCCACGGTGTCATTCAGGGCCCGACTCATTCGTTCGTCGGCGCGCTGGATTTTGAGATGTGTAATGATGTTGGCGGCATTTGCTCGGACGATCCATTCCGGATGACCAAGCGGATCTGAGTGGTTTGGCCATGATGGGTCTTCGAGCTCAGGAATGAGAAGCTCTGCTGCTTTAGATTTGTTGGGTAGTTCGTCAAATATGGTTCTGAGCTTGTCTTCCCACCAGAGGGGCTGTACTTTCAGTGCAATTCCAAGCTGCAGGCTGCTGCCGTTATCGAGCGCGTCTGAAATGTCTTGTTTGACATCGCGGAGCGAACGTTGGTTCTCCGGGCTGGAGCCGACAAGTCCGTGATAGAACAAGAAGTGCTCGAGCACATAATCGTCGACCTTTGTCTGTGGCTTCTCGCGAAATGAAAACGCCACCTGGCGCAACCGCTTTGCAATTGTATCTAATAGCCCTGCCATGCTCATCTCCGCCTTTTGTCAATGCAAAGCTTAACAGAGTACGGGCTGGATTATTGAGTTGTTGCCGGATTATGACTTGTTGCCTCAATTCTTGAGTTGTTGAAGAGTTCCCGGGTTATTATGTTCGTCTCAAAATCAAGCGGCAGAGCATGAACATCGAAAGTCTTCTTAAGCAGAGCAGTGCGTTTGTAGTCTATTTGGCCACGAGCAGCGAGTACGCCGTCTCGTTCTGGGCGACGATTCTTTGCTTGATCGTGTTACTCAACAAAAAGGCAGTTGTTGAGTACATCTGGCGCAGTCTTCATTTGATCGAAGACCTCGTACTGCAGAAAGAATATTTCGCCAAAATAGATAAGGCTCTGAGAATTCTGCTCATTACGCTGGCTTGCTCTCCCTTTTTCCATTACCTGCCGCCGTTTGTAAATAAGGGGCTCAGTGCGTTCGCGCTCTTCGTTGTGCCGTTCGCCACTCTCTACATACTCGTTCAAGCTCTTGATTTGGTGTTCTTTGGTTGGTACCTGACCAAATATAAAGATGCGAACGTGCCGTCAGTGATGCGCGCTTTTGTGATTGGTGGCATCTATGTGGTTTTTGGTCTGGTTTTTCTGGAGTGGTCTCTGGGCGTAAACGTCTTGCCACTGCTTGCAACTTCTACTGTGGTCACGGCTGTTCTCGGTCTGGCGCTGCAAGATACGCTCAAGAATCTTTTTGCCGGTCTGACGATGAGCTTTGAAAAGCGCTATCGTCAGGGTGACTGGGTAAATTTCAGGCTCGACGCGAACAACAATACGATTGGGCAGGTTTCTGAAATAGGCTGGAGAACGACGCGAATACGCACTCTGGAGGACAATTTCGCTGTCATTCCCAATTCCATGTTTACTACATATCAAGTAGTCAACTACAGTCTGCCGACGCCGTCTTATTCGCGCACAATCGACTTTCCCATCAAAGTGCAAAGTGATCTCCAGCCTGTGCTGAAGCGGCTAAAAGATACTGCAATCACCATTGATGGTGTTTTGAGTTCTCCTGCGCCTGAAGCTCTCTTGTTCAGCGTTAAAGTGGACCATATCGTGGTCAGGTTGCGCTTCTACATCGAGGACTTCTCCAGGGGCGACAACCTCGCCGGTCAGGTAGGGGGCGCATGTGTAGAGGGGCTTGCAAAGATGGACGTCATTCCCGCCGTTGCCGCCGCCGCTGCCACGGGTAGTTGAACGGATAAGCGATTCTCGAAGCTCTAAAAAATTGTTGTTGAATTGCTGAGAAGTGCCGCACCGGTGCTAAGATCAGCTCTCATTCGGATGCACATTTGTGTCGTATCCGCCCGTCAGCGAGCGAGGATGCCGTGAATACTTTCCTGAGCGAATCACAAGAATCTCTAAAAGAAACGTATGCAGCTTTTGCAAAAGAACAAATTTTGCCGGTGGCTAACAAATTGGAAGACCACAGTCTTAACCTCAAAGAGTTCATACAAAAGCTCGGACAGAACGGCTACCTCGGTATTACTGTGCCAAAAGAGTACGGCGGAACCGGCGGGAATTTCATTGATCTCATTGTTTTCGTCGAGGCAGTCAGTCAATACGACGCCGGTCTTGGTTTGAGTCTGGCTGCTCACTACGGCGTTGTCGAGCTCATAAATAAGTTTGGTTCAGACGTTCAAAAGTCGCGCTATTTGCCGTTGCTTGCCCGTGGCGAGTGCGTCGGTGCTCTGGCTATTAACGAGCATCAAGCCGGAACAGATGTCATGGCTGTCGCTGCCAGCACTGCCGGTGGTGCATTGAGCGGTGAGAAAACCTGGGTAGTAAATGGCTCAGTCGCCAATTTGTTTGCCGTCCTCGCCCGCGGAGAGAATGCCGTCGAGTTTCGACTTGTTGATGCTTCTGGTGATAAATCCGTTTCGGTCGGACCTGACAAACCCAAGCTGGGATTGAGATCTGCCGCCACCAATGACATCAATTTCGATAAGCATCAGCTCGGAAAAGATTCTTTGATTGCTGATGGAAAGGCCGAAGAGGCGCTTCAATACGTGCTGAACGTCGCCAAAGTAATAGCCGGAGCTGCCGCTGTTGGACTCGTTGACGCGGCGCTTGAGCACTCTGCTGAACACGCACGCAATCGCGAGCAGTTCGGACAGAAGATATCGCAATTCCAGGGTATTCAATGGAAGCTTGCTGATATGTCGACAGAATGCGCTGCGGCACGCTTGCTTACCTATCGTGCGGCCTGGAGCAAAGAGCTGAAGCCTGAAGAATTTGCGCGCGATGCAGCCATGACTAAGTTGTTCGCTTCGAAGGTTGCGCGCGTGCATAGTTCTGAAGCAGTTCAAATTTTGGGCTCGCTGGGAATAATGTCTGACAACCCTGTTGAGCGGGCATACAGAGATTCGAAAGTTCTGGAGATCGCCGAAGGAACTTCGGAAGCGCAAAAGCTCGTTCTGGTTAAGGAATTGGGAATTTAGACAGGCGCACTGCTGCTCTCAGCCGATATAATCGAAAGTGCCGATAAGTTTTGGAGTTGTTGGTTAATGACACAACGTTCGTCACTCTTTTCTCTGAGCACTGCTGCTTTATCGATAGTGCTCGTCAGTACTCTGCTTGCGACTTCTGCACCGCAAGCCAGCGCAGACGATGCGTACTTCAGAGCCGGTGTGGACTTCTATAAGAAGGGCGATTACAAGAAAGCTTATGGCTACTTCAATATGGCTGGACGGAGTAATCCATACGACGCCGACAACATCTATTATCAAGCGCTGACCATGCAGCAACTGCATAACAATAAGGAAGCAGTTAGACTTTACGCATCGCTGGTTTCTAATTTTTCCTATTCGAATGCAGGTAAATTGGCTGCAAATGCGCTCAGCAGGCTGGATCCTGAATACTATGCTCAGCTGACTAAAAAAGGTGACAGTTCGGCTCGTACTTCGAGCGTTACGTCAGTGACTGGCCGGGCTCGCAGCAGCAGCACCACCGGCAGTGGTGTTGGCGGAGAAGGGCTCAGCGCAGACTTCGCCAGCTTGCCCAGTGAGGCGAGAATTCCTTTTACTAGAGATGGTGGGCTGCTTCTGATCGATGCGTATATCAACAATCGCAGCATGAAGATGTTTTTTGACACAGGGGCAGAAGGTTGCGTATTTGGTAAAAATCACTTGCGCGAAGCCAGCATTCCTGAGCCGAAAGGGCATTCTACCGGACTTTCAGTAGGCGTCGGTTCGTCTGGCAGTGTTGAGACGTGGTCGATGCCTGTGACTCTCAAAGTAGGCAACATCGAGCGGCGCAATTTCGATATTCAGGTGCAGGCTAATATGACCGTCAAGCCGCTTCTGGGGCAGAGTTTTTTCAAAGACTATCAGTACACGATTGATAAGACCTCAGAAGATGCCGGCACAATTCACTTCGTGAAGAAGTCCGCATCTGGCTCAGGTGCTCGAACAGCTTCGTCGTCATCATCTAGAGATCCTTATGCCGTTCCTTTTCAACGATCCGGTCGAAATTTGATTGTGCAGGTCGAGGTAGAAGGACATCCGATGACCATGTTTTTCGATACAGGTGCATCTAACGTCGCATTTTCTGCTGACCAGTTGAAGAAAGCCAACATCCCTATTCCTGAGGATGCTCAAACTGCAACCAGCGCCGGAATTGGCGGAGAGACGACCTCGCAAATATTTCCAGTCAAGCGCATTAAAATGGGTCCAATTGAAAAGACAAATTTCCCTGTTTCGTGTGTTGGTGCTGCTAACATGCCGTATCCATTGCTGGGACAGAGTTTCTTTGGTGATTGGCAATACACGATTGACAATGCTGCCAGCGTAATTCGTTTCGTCAGACGGTAACATGGCTTCCTTATCCGTAGTCATTGTGGCGCAAGACGAGTCTCGCACTATTGCTCGTGTGCTGCAGGCTGTGCGAGGTCTGGCGGACGAGATTTTGTTGGTTGATTCTGGATCGACAGATGGAACTCCCGAGATTGCCACCGAGAATGGTGCTCGTGTTGTGCATCAAGATTGGCTTGGATATGCTGCGCAGAAAAATTTTGCCATAGATATGGCAGTATGTGACTGGATTCTCAGTTTGGATGCCGATGAAATAGTTTCGCCAGAGCTGAGAACCGACATTGCAAGTATGCTTTCAGATCCACATATAGAGGATTACGATGGTTATCGCATTCCCCGAGTGCTCTACATTGGTGACACTCCTGTGCGTCACGGCGGTTTCTACCCAGACGCCCAGCTCAGGCTGTTCAAGCGCGGGAAAGGACGTTTCAACGACCGTCTCGTTCATGAAGCGATTAAGGTGAGCGGACCAGTCTGTATGCTCAAGCACGATCTTCTGCACTATGCTTACCCCGATGTGAGTGGGTTCGCTGCCGCTATGGAAAAGTACGCTCAACTGTCAGCAGCGGAGTACAAGAGATCCGGCAAAGCTAGATGGAAAGGGCATCCATTCAACGAGCTGGTTCATCCGGCATGGACATTTTTCTATCGTTACTTTATGCGCTGCGGCTTTCTCGATGGCGATTTGGGCTGGCGTTTAAATGCAATTTACAGCGATTATGTGCGCAATAAGATTCGGTATACGCGCAGTTCGTAAGTCGGCGCATGTCTTAGTACGAACGTGATGGAACGCACGCGTCCCGCACGCGTTCTGCGTGCATTGATCTGCCCCAACTACGAAGTGCAGGCGGGACTCTGCGCTAGTTATTCATCCAAAATTTTGTGCATTAGCTGGCGGTAGACTTTCAGGTTCTGCTGATAGTCAGAATCGCCACGAACAGCGTCGGGTCGTTGCGGCTCGTTAGAGCTTGTCACCACTGCTGGTGGAACTTGCTCTTTCAACCACGGCGCAACACGATCGAGTGTTTGTTCGTTTACCCAGCGCCGGGCTAACAAGACTTCGGCGACAGTCATGCCGCTGACTGCGCCGTCGGATTTAGCCAGATCAGCCTGGGCGGCCGAAATAAGCTTTTCATTTATCAGAACCTG
Source organism: Candidatus Melainabacteria bacterium (assembly GCA_003963305.1). Lineage (NCBI taxonomy): Bacteria > Bacillati > Candidatus Melainabacteria > Candidatus Melainabacteria bacterium. The sequence continues at coordinate 232,094 of RXJR01000018.1, forward strand.
AAGCAATTTCAGGTCTCTTTCTGTCGATTCTTCGCTCACTGCGAACGTTCGCTCACTTACGAAACTTCGATATCTACCCGTTTCCCGTGGCGACTGGCAGCCGCGCGAATCAAAGATCTCAAGGCGGAAATAGTCTTTCCGTCTTTCCCAATCAACCTGCCTGTGATGGAAGGTTCGCATGTGACGGACACACGACAACGTCCTGGATACAACGTTTGACGATCGAACTGCAATGAGTCTGCGTCACGAGCCAGTATTTTGAGGATGTATTCCGCCAAATCTTCAGCAGCGGTCGAGTTGCTTAACTCGCCTTGGAAGCGCCTGTTGTAGCCGCCTGACCTGCCTCTGCCTTTTTGATTAAACTTGCCACCGTCTCGCTTGGCTGGGCGCCGTTTTTCATCCATTTTTCGACCGCTTCTCTGTTTAATTTCAAATCTTTTGACTGTGGATTGTAATAGCCTAACTCTTCGATCGGCTTACCGTCTCTACGATTGCGGCTATCTACAGCAACGATTCTATAATGCGGTGCTTTTTTGGCTCCAATGCGCTTAAGCCTGATTTTTACCACTTGAAATTCCTCGACCTCTTGTTATCTTCTTCTTCGCTCAAACCCTTAGGGGCAGGCGCCTAACCGGATCTTATGCAGCCGGGCTGCCCGATTCCGCAAGCTACTCGACATGGCGAGCTGCTCTGCTATATGCGTTTGTTATTCTAGCAGGTGCTAATGTCTACCGTTTCTTCTTTTTGCGGTAGTAGCCGCTGGGTGGCCCACCTTTTGGTGGTCCTTTGGGTGGTCTCATGGGTAGCTGAGGCATGCCCTGGGGCATACCTGGTCGACCTCGACCAGCCCCTTGTCCTCCGCCGAAAAGCCCCGGCAGACCGGCTCCCAGGTCCATATCACCCAGGTCTGGCATGCCCATGCCGAACGGGTTGGCTCCGCCGCCACCGAAGGCACCGAACATTTTTCTAACCTGAGCCATCATTTGGCGCATCTGCTCAAACTCGTTTAACATTTGGCCAACTTCGCTGTCTTTCATGCCAGCTCCCTTGGCGATGCGACGGCGCCGGCTCATGTCGATGATTTGTGGTTTTTGCCTCTCGGCAACCGTCATTGAATTGATTGCCCGCTCGTAAAGGCGGAATTTCGCCTCACCTTCGACTGCGATCTTGTCTTGCACTTCCGAGTTCAAACCGAGCATGCCGCCGATGCCCATCATCTTCATGACGTCGCCCATCGGTCCCATTTTTTTCATCATCTTCTGCATCTGCACGAACATCTCTAGATTGAAATCTTCGGTGAGCATGCGTTGAGCTGCTTTTTCAGCTTCTTTTTCGTTGATATTTTCTTGCGCTCTTTCAACCAGAGTGAGCACGTCACCCATACCTAAAATGCGGCTGGCCATGCGGTCGGGGTAGAACGCTTCTAACTGATCGAGTTTTTCACCTGTGCTCAGGTACTTGACTGGTTTGCCGACAGCTTCGCGCACTGAAAGTGCCGCGCCACCGCGAGCATCACCATCCACTTTCGTCAGCAAAAGTCCTGTCACATCCAGTTGCGTGTTGAATGTCTCGGCGACGTTGACAGCTTCCTGCCCGGTCATCGAGTCGACAATGAGAATTTTCTCTTTTGGTTTTAGAGAACGATCGAGAATCAGCAACTCCGCCATCAAATCCGTATCTATTTGAAGACGTCCGGCGGTGTCCAGAATGACCGGGTTGTATCCCTTCTGCTCCGCTTCTTCGACAGCTTTTTCGCCGATGTCTTGCACATCTTTGCTGTCTGGAATTGTGAAAACAGGAACGCCGATTTGCTGTCCTAATGTTTCGAGCTGTTTGATAGCAGCCGGTCTTTGCACGTCACAGGCGACGAGCAGGGGGTTCTGACCTTCCTTTTTCAATTTCTGCGCCAGCTTGCCGCATGCTGTTGTCTTACCTGAGCCTTGTAAACCAAGAAGCATGACGATTGCCGGCTTGCCCTGCAAATCGAGCGGCACATTTTCGCCACCGAGTATGGTGACCATCTCGTCGTAGACTACTTTGACGAATTGTTGATCTGGGCTGATTGAATCAAGAACTTCAGTGCCCAGGGCTTTCTGTCGCACTCGGGAGATAAACAGTTTGACGACTTTCAAGCTCACATCTGCTTCGAGCAGCGCTCTGCGCACGTCGCCTATCGCTTCCTCTATATTGTCTGCAGTTAGCTTGGCGTCACCTCTAATTGTTTTTAGAGCGCCTTGCAAGTGATCTGTCAGATTGTCGAACATTTAGTCAGTACCTCTTCTTGATACCAGTCGATTGTTATCGAGCTGGAGCCAGCTCCTTGATTAAACCTATTTTGTCGCTTATCTCAGCTGGATAAACGAGCCAGTTCGATTCGTAGTTTCCTTTCACGAGTGCATCAACTGTCAGGGAAAGCTGCGATAGTTCGTTCACTTCGCCAAGGTCAGTGCGCACGACGATATTTGTCTGCGGTAAGGCCGCATCAGGTCGGTAATAGTCGTAGGGGCGAAAACCTGTAGATTCCACGGTGACGTAATATGAGGGGTCGTATCCTGCGGAGGCGGCAATTTTTCTCGATTCTTTGAGCAATTCATCGATCTGTGTTTGATCGTGAAACGGAATTTTAGTCGCTTTGAACAGGCGTCGGTGCAAAAATCTCGAAGCCAGGTCAGCGAGCACGGGGTCTGGATCTTTTGTCCACTGCTTGATGTGATAAGTCATCTGCACGTCGTCCAGCGTCAGATACTCTTGCACGGTCAATTTCTCTCCACTCAACCATTTTCTTGTTGGTTCGTCGATGAATGACAGTGGACCTTTTTCTGTCATCAATTGTCTGGCTCGGTTGACGAGCTGGTTAAGCAAAGCGCGGGCGGCCAGATTTTTGCGGTGATAATAAACTTGAGCGTACATGCTGTAGCGGGCGAAGAGATAGTCTTCAACAGCTGTCTGTCCTTTTTCACCGACTACGACAATGCGATCTTGTTCTCTGTCTATTTCCAGTGAGCGCAAAATTCTCTGCAGAGCAAACAAACCATATGCGGTGCCTGTCATGTAGCTGTCTCGCAGCAGGTAGTCGAATCTGTCGACGTCTAACTGGCTGGAAACTATGTGTGACACGTATTTTGGATAATAGCTCTTCTTCAGGACTTTGACGATATTGTCAGCAAGGTCGGCATCGAATTTGTCGAGCACTTCACGCACTCTGGTATCACCAGAGATGATTTTGCACGACCAATCTTCATGGTCGTAATGCAAGATTTTCTCGGTGACGTGACTGTAAGGACCATGACCAATGTCATGCAGAAGCGCAGACGCGAGAATCAGCGGTCGTTGTTCTTCGATGCCGTCTGTGCGTTCGCTCACCATATTCACGAGCTGCGAGGCTACATGCATGACTCCGACTGAGTGCGTGAAGCGAGAACCTTCGGCGCCCTGGAATGTGAAATAGGAAACTCCCAGTTGGTGCACGCGCCGCATGCGCTGAAACTCTTCCGTGTCAATCAAATCCATAATCAATCGCTCAGCCGGTTTGTCGCGATCGAGCACGATGTCTTGATGAATCGGATCGAGATAAGTTCGCTTGTGGGCGATACGGCTCATGGAATTCCTCGGCTGCGGCGGTGGCGAACGAGCGTGCATAAAAGTCTGTTTGCACGTCAGATTTGTTAGTGAAGGATATTATACTTGGCAAAGTATTCGGTATGCAGCTTTGTATCACGCGCCACCCGACATCCCTCTTAGTCTCGGCGATCTGATTGGAATAAGTTTTCGCGTTTTTCGTGAACAGTTCCGCTTTATATGGTCGGCAATAGCCTGGCCGACAATCTTGGCTACGCTGGGCGTGGGGGGTATGAGATGGTCCATCCTGCACTGGCTTTCCACGCATTCATTTGACAGTGCGTCGATAATCTTGCATCTGCTGGGTCTCATCCTGTGTCTGTGCATGCTGGCTGTGGCGCAATGGGAGCTTTCCATTCGCAGCGTCACGATAGTGCGGGTTGTGCTCGGTCTGGATGATTCCTACAAATCAGCCATACTTTATGCCCGTCGTCGGCAGTGGGCGGCCATGCTCTTGTACAGCGTTGCCGCGATTGCGCCATTTATCGTGATGATTTTCTGGGGAGTGCTCAGCATTTTTTTTGTGGCAATTTCTCGATACCTGCCTTTCTCGCAGGTGTTGTCATTTGTCTTTTTTGCCATTGTTGGCCTGGCATTCACCTGCACCTTGAGCTGGTCTTTGCTCAGTACTGCTCTCGCGTTTACCATCCTCAGTTGTGAAGACAAGAATCTCAAGTCGATTTGCATCCGCACTTATGACCTGATGAAAAGCTACATGTGGCGCAGCGGGTCATTTGTAGTTTTGCTTGGTATGACAATGTTTGCCGTGACAGGCGCTCTAGATTTGCCGGTCCTGATCGCGTCTATGTTCGATGCCTGGCGCAACGGCGTGACGACTTACGATACGCCTCTCTACATGGAAGTGCTGAGCACGTTCGTCGATTCGGTGATCAACATCTTTCTGCTCGGCGTGGCGCCGGTTGCAAACGCCCTCTATTACAACGACTTACGCATGCGTGTAGAAGGACGCGACATCCTCTTGCGCCTGGAGCGATTAGAGCACCTGGAATCAGGTGGTTGACTTAGGTTTGGCGAAAGCAGGCAGAAGCAGTGATGCCAGGGCAAAGAGAATCATCACGCCAAAAACCTTTTCAGAGCTTTTGTGCATGCCGTCGAATTTCTCGCGTGCTTCGTTGTTAGTGCGAATTTCAGGCAGCAGCTGCTTCATTGGTGGCACTATACCAAGCGAAAAGGTGGCCGCCGCGGCAACTGTAATCAGGCTGGTTATCCAGCGCGCCTTTACGAGTTTGGAGGCGTGTGTTTTGTTTTTGGCAAAGTCAAGCGCTTCCGCGATTAATAAGCCGACACCGCAAGCAAGGGCGATAACGCTGAAGTTGATGAAGATGGGCGCATTATTCATCGCCGCTTCTGCGACTGGAATACCCTTTTCCTTCGCCGCTCTCACCAGCGTAATGACGGCGAAAACAATCATTCCTGATCCGCCGAAAAGTATCGATAACGTAATTGATCTTAGTAATTGACTAATTGTTGACATGAATATCTTTTAGCAGTTATTTGGGGCGTTTGTCATGTTTGTGAATAACGTGCTTCATGGGCATGAGCTGGCTCATCCGGGACAGTCTGTGCAGCCAGGCAGCCCGGCGTAATCTTAAGTGTAGGACTGTATGAAATGTTCTTTGAACTATATTTGCGAAACCACTCGTTACATCGCTCCTATCTTGAGATCCCCTTAATCATCTGTCCTGCCTGCATCGTTCCAACCGCGGCTTGAGCTTGAATGCTTTTCATTACTTACTGCTATTCCTTTTCCGCGGTCTTCGCATGAACACTAGACGTTAAGCGCATCACCTGCGAAAATGGCGCGATTATCGTGGGCGCCGCTTTTGCAGTTGCATGAGCAGATGGCGCACAAGTTCGAGGTGGCAGTTGTGGAAAAGAACGTCAAGAATCCTACAGTGGTTGTCGAAGATGACCGTACCGGTACTTCGGTTGAGACGCTGAAGCGTGCAATCGCAGATAACCTCTTCTACATACAGGGCAAGTTCCCAGACGTTGCTACGAGAAACGACCAGTACATGGCATTAGCCTATACAGTGCGCGATCGATTGGTGCACAGATGGCTTACCACCACCAAGCAGTTCATCAAGAATGATGTTCGAGCCGTTTGCTATTTGTCTGCGGAGTTCCTGCTCGGACCGCATCTGGTCAACAATCTAGTCAACATGGGCATTTTGGAAAATGTCAAAAAAGCTGTGGAGGCTTTGAACATTGATTTTGAGATGCTCGTCAATCAGGAAGAGGAGCCAGGTTTAGGGAATGGTGGTCTGGGTCGTCTGGCTGCCTGTTATATGGATTCTCTGGCTACGCTGAATATCCCTGCCATCGGATACGGTATCAGATACGAATTCGGGATTTTTGAGCAAGTGATCAAAGATGGCTGGCAAGTAGAGATCACAGACAAGTGGTTGCACTTTGGTAATCCCTGGGAAATTCCTCGCCCTGAGCACACCATGGAAGTGCAGCTCGGCGGTCACACCGAAGGCAATCTCGATCCTGACGGTCGATATCGGGTGAGATGGATTCCAGCTCGGGTAATTAACGGTGTTCCTTATGACACGCCGATTTCTGGTTACAGAACCACTAATACGAATACACTGAGACTCTGGAAAGCAGAAGCGCCTGAGTCTTTCAACTTCAAAGCATTCAATACGGGCGACTACACTGGTTCAGTGCAAGAAAAGATGTTTTCGGAAAACATTTCGAAAGTTCTTTATCCCAACGACGAACCAATTCAAGGTCGCCAACTGCGTTTAGAGCAACAGTATTTCTTCACTTCATGCTCGCTGCAGGACATGATCCGCATCCACTTCGCTAACGGGCAGAAGTTGGAAACGTTCCATGAGAAGTTTGCAGTGCAGCTCAACGATACTCACCCATCGGTTGGAATCGCTGAATTGATGCGACTTCTGATTGACGTCTATGCGATGGAATGGGATGACGCGTGGGAGATCACGCACAAGACGTTTGGTTACACCAATCACACCTTGATGCCGGAAGCACTGGAAAAATGGGAATACGACCTGTTTGCCACAGTCTTGCCGCGTCACATGGAAATCATTCTGGAAATCAATCGTCGTTTTCTAGACGAAGTGCGCGAAAGGTTCCCCAATGACGAAGCCCGTTTGAAGCGCATGTCTATCATCGACGAGTCGGGTAGAAAGTTCATCAGAATGGCTCATTTAGCCAGTATCGGCAGTCATGCAATCAACGGAGTGGCTGAGCTGCACTCACAGCTGGTTACTGTTGATGTTCTTAAAGACTTCTACGAGCTATGGCCGGAGAAATTCGGCAACGTCACCAATGGTGTAACGCCGCGCCGGTGGATGGTCGTCTCCAATCCAGAGTTGAGTAGTCTTATTTCGGAGACTATCGGAGAAGACTGGGTCACTGATCTTACTCAGCTGAAGCGTCTCGAGCCATTTGCCAATGATCCGGCTTTCCGCAAAAAATGGGCGGAGATAAAACACCAGAATAAATTGCATCTGGCTACGTATATCAAGATGCATTCCGGCGTAACTGTTGACAGTCACTCGATTTTTGACGTGCAAGTAAAACGTATGCACGAGTACAAACGACAGTTGCTCAACGTTTTATATGTGATCACTCTCTACTTGCAGATTAAAGACGGTCACGCGAAGGACGTCAGCCCTCGTACGTTTATCTTCGGCGGTAAAGCCGCACCGGGATATGCCATGGCCAAGTTGAGCATCAAACTCATCAATGGTGTAGCAGATGTGATTAACAACGACCCGGATATCAAAAACAAGATAAAAGTGGTCTTCCTGGCTGACTACTGCGTCAAACTCGGGCAGCAGGTGTATCCAGCCGCCGACCTGTCTGAACAGATTTCAACAGCAGGAAAAGAAGCATCCGGTACCGGTAACATGAAGTTTGCCATGAACGGTGCGCTCACGATTGGCACTCTGGATGGTGCCAACATCGAAATTAGAGAGGAAGTGGGCGCCGACAATTTCTTCCTCTTCGGTCTCACTGATCCTGAAGTGAAGGAACTGAAGGCCAACAATTATCGCCCTCTCGACTATTACGAAAGCAATGAGATGCTGCGCCGCGTCATCGACAAGATAGGCGATGGCACGTTCTCAGAAGGTAGTCGACAGGTCTTCGCACCTATTGTCGATACGCTTCTGAATCGCGACGAGTGGATGTTGCTGGCTGACTACCAGGCGTTCGTAGACGCTCAGGCTCGTGTCAACGAAGCTTATAAGCACAAAGACGAATGGACCAGGATGTCTATCTTGAACGTGGCGCGTATGGGCAAATTCTCGTCTGACCGTGCCATCAAAGAGTATTGTGAGAACATCTGGAACGTGAAGCCACTCAAGGTAGTTCTCGAAGACATCGATCCTGTAGCCGCTGTCTGCGCCATTTATTAGGTCGCTTTCGGGCTGGTTGGTTTAGCTTTCATGGAGGTTGATTTCGCCTCCAGATGGTTACTTTTGTCGGCGGAGTGGTTACTTTCAACGTATTAGAAAGAATATATACAACTGCCCTTCTTTCCATGGCGGTCCGCTATGTTGCGCAGTATTGCAACCCGGCAAATTTTGTGACTGGCACCTATTGGCATTCTCCTGCTGCTTAACGAAATGGCCGAGGTCGTAAGCTGCTTTTTGGGCTACCATTGGCACGAGTATGTGGTACGATGATTTCGTAACTACAAATTGCACTCGCGTAACTACAAATGGGCGAAGAGAAGCAAAAGACGACCAATATCAGTCTTCGCATTCCGGAGGATTACCGGAAGCGTCTTCAATTGCAGGCCGACAAAAAGAGCATCAGTTTCAATGCTCATGTATTGCGAGTGCTGGAGATTCACATGATGAGCTCCGGCTTTGGTCCGACGTCAGTTACGTCGACGTCCGGAAGACTCTTTCAGATCAGATGTGAACCCTACGTAGATAATGTCGATGAAACCACCTGGGCTTTTTTCATCGATGAGCCGAAGTTCGAAAAAGAGCGCGCCTATTACCTTATCGGCATCGGCAGAACGATTTTGAGAGACTGGCAAGTCAAAGATAAATCGACGGTCGCGAAAGAAGTTGGATTAGCTTTGTTGAATTATTACAATCGGCAGGGGCTAGAAATAGACAGGCTGGCTTGGACGCAATATCCAGGACCCGATAACGATGGCAGACGTGTGTTGCAAGTTGCCGAAGTACCTGAAACACTTGAGCAGTTTCTCGACCTATTGATGACCGATAAATGGACAGACAAATATTTAGAGGCCGCAGACAAAAGTCAGGATATTCGAAGAGGTAGACAGGAATCAGCTTTATACAGATAGCACGTAGCGGGCCGCGCAGTTGACTGCAAGGCTTTTAAACGGGTCGGGAAATCAGGCAAACTGCCGAAGGTCAAGGAAGAGATAGTGGTTGAGTACATCTTACTGTTTATGCTTTTTTACACGTGGCACGCCATGGGCATTACCATCGGCTACCACCGACTGTTGTCGCATCGCTCATTCTCGTGCTCTAAGCCGGTTGAATATTTCTGGGTTCTGGCTGGATTTTTAGCTTTCGAAGGTTCACCAATCTGGTGGGCGACGATTCACCGTGCGCACCACAAATATGTTGAAACTCCATTGGACCCGCACTCACCGAGAGCTCTCGGCATTCAGTATGCGTTCACTGGCTGGTTGGCAGAGAAAGAGTATGCTCCGCATCTCGATCCGTACAAGCAGTGCAAAGATCTGGTTGCCGACCCAATTTATCGCTTCCTTGATTTTGATGGCAGATTGCCACTCGGTCACGCCATGGGATTCGCTTGCTGCTTTGCTTTCAGATTGCTGTTGTGGGCTGTTTTCGGATGGCAGGTTGCTCTCTGTTCATTGCTGGCTGGTGCGTCGGTACTGTCGATTCCCCTCATGCTCAACGTTGTCTGCCACATGCCAAAACTCGGCTACAAGAACTACGCGCTCTCCGATGACAGCGTAAACGTCTGGTGGGTTGGATTGTTGGCTATGGGCGAAGGCTGGCACAACAATCACCACGCTGCTCCTGGTTCGGCTAAGAGCGGTATGTTGGCTCACGAATTTGATGCCACCTGGTTGATGCTCAGATTCATGAAGAGTATCGGTCTGATTCAGCGCATGAACGTCGCAGACCACAATGTTTTGTTGGCTCGCACTGCGGCGCAACTGGCGAAGCAAAACGATATGACCCCTGTAGCCGTTCAGGAAGCACCGGCTCTCGTCACCGTTGGTGGTGGCAAGAACAGCGGTCGCGTTCGTGATTTTGGTGCTAAAAGAGCTGCTGTGCGTAAGCGTCGTGAGCTGCTCACGAAGCGTCTGACCAAGCAAGCGACTAACTCCTGAACGAGACGACAGTCTCAAACGAGACTGTCGTCTAAACTGAGTTCGATGGTAACCCGCGCCCAATGCGTCTTATAGCAAAACTAATAGTGAATTCTTAGATTCAAGAACAACCTTGTTGACAAGCAGCAATTGGTCCAAACTCTTTCTCATTAGTTTTGCTGCGCTCTTTTTTGAAGTTCTGGTCATTCGTTGGCTCTCAACTGAAATCAGAATTTTTGGGTATTTCAAGAATCTCATTCTGATGGGAGCCTTCGTTGGGCTCGGTCTGGGGTGTGCCAGCGCCGGCAAAGCTGAGTCAGGCACTGGTACGAAATCAAAAGGCGCAGTCGGAGAGTATTTCCCTTATCTGCTTCTTGTTCTGACCGGTTTAATTGCCGGGGCGCCTTATATTGGGCTCAATCACATCAACTTTGTCGTGCAAACAGATGTTTTCTTCTGGTTGCAGCAGGCTGACATTGTCACTTCAATCGGGCAACTGGTTACTAATATTGCCTGGGTGATTGTTCTGTTTTTGCTTGTTGTGAGCGTCTTCGATTCTCTCGGTCAACGGCTCGGAGAGGAGCTGGCCAAGCAGGAATCACTCAATGCCTACTCAGTCAATCTTGGTGGCAGTGCTGCCGGAGTGCTGATTTATAACGTGCTTGCCTTCATGAAGACTTCGCCTGGCGTCTGGCTTCTGGTGGGAATTGCCTCTGTCTTGCCGTTTTACAAAAAGCCACCGCAGCTGATTGCTCTTCTTGTTTCAGTAATTATTGCTTTCTGGTCTGTGGGAGACAGTCAGTGGTCTCCGTACTATTGCATAACCACCAAACCGTATACGACTAAATCAAACCTGCCCGGCATTGCTGAGTATCGCATCGGAACAGCGATTGACGTGAACCACGTCACTTTCCAGCGTACTATCGACATGGCGCCGGCGTTTGTAGAGCAACATCCCGAGTTGAAGTTGCTGCCCGAGTACGCCACTTACAATGTGCCTTATCAGATTCGCACAGATGCGCAGAATGTGCTCGTGCTTGGTGCCGGTTCGGGCAACGATGTCTCGGCTGCTTTGCGGCATAACGTCAAGCATGTCGATGCAGTTGAAATTGATCCGACTATTCTCAGCTTGGGCAAAACAGAACACCCCGAGAAGCCTTACAGTGACCCCCGTGTTTCAGCTTACGTCAATGACGCGCGCAATTTCCTTTCATCCGACAAAACGAAATACGACCTGATTGTTTTTGGATTCGTCGATTCGACAGTTAGCTTTTCTATGCTTTCGTCGGTGCGGCTGGACAATTTCCTTTATACGATCGAGAGTCTGAAAATGGCTACCGAGGCGCTTGCTCCAGATGGAGTGGCATCTTTGAGCTTTGCTGCCGGTGCACCCTGGGTTCGCGACAGGCTTTTCCAGATGGTGCAAAGTGCCTCCGGAATGGAGCCGATTGCCCTCAACAGTGTCTATTCCAACAACAATTCCATCATCATTCTGTGGGGTCCGGGAGTCAATGCCAGGCGCGCAGAACTCTTGTCTCGATTCAAGAATCTGGTCATTCCGACTGCACAATTAACGTCGCCACTGCCACTGTGCACTGACGATTGGCCGTTTCTCTACCAGAAAGAGCGGGCTTTGACTTATGCTTACGGCGCGATGCTGGCTTTGTTGCTGCTCATTGCCGGTTCTTTGACTATTTCTCGTTTTCGCCTGCAACCAAAGAGTTTTTTCAACTATGGGCAGTTCTTTTTGCTCGGTGCCGGTTTCTTGCTTCTGGAGACCAGAGCCATGCTGGCTGTAGCCGTGTTGTTCGGTTCAACATGGCTGGTCAGTTCGATAGTTATTTTCTTGATTTTGATTATGGCCTGGTTGGCTAACTGGGTTGTGCAGCGTTATCCAGATCTAAATAAGGCTTTCGCCTGTGGCGGTTTGCTGATTTCGCTCGTGGTGTTGTATATGGTGCCCCTCTCGGCGCTCTCCGGGCTTGATTGGTATGCGCGTCTGGGCGCTGCCGCACTTGTTATCGGGCTGCCATTCACATTTGCCGGGTTGGTCTTTTCCAAGACTTACGCCAGAGCGCTCGAGCCGGGTAAGGCTCTCGGTATAAATATCCTGGGGGCTTTATTGGGTGGGTGTTTGGAATATTTTTCAGTCATTATCGGCACCCGCGACCTGGTCATCATCGCTTTTGTTTTGTACTCAGGTGCTTTTCTTGCTGATTACTTGTTGACTAAGAACAGCGACGCAGCCCCAGCCACGACCAATTAAAAGTCACGATCCGGGGCAGACCGGACCTGGTGTGCATTAACTATACGTGCAGACCCCGACGCCCCTTCTTATTCCACTACCTGGACTTTGCCGGCTGCGATTGTATCTTGAGCGGTCAGGTGATCGGGCTTGAGTGCATCGAGCAGCTGCAGCTTGCGTTTTGTATCCGCATCAATCAGAGATAAATAGACGGAGTATTGACCAGGGCTCAGTTTAGGCATTTTCAGGCTTTCTTCCCAGGTAACTGGTGTGCCTGCAATCCACTTTTGAGTCGGTACCTGCGGGGTGTGCAGTGACTGCACAACAGGTTTGCCACTACCGTCTCTCAGCTCCAATTGCACTTTATAGCTGGAGGCGACATCCTTATCGAATTGACGGCTCGGTCTCATCGCCGGTGCACTGCCAAGGTTCAGGAAAGTGAAAGATGCCTTGAGTGGTTCTCCCGATTTCAAGTCGGAGGGCAGCGTGATGTTCTGCGATACGAGCTGGTATCCCAGTTTTGAGCGCAGTCGTTCAAGTGTGTGAACAACAGCTTCGTCTTTTGCGGTAAAAAATTGCGACGGTACTTCAATGAAGCTGATGCCGTCATCGAGAGCAAACTTAGCTAATTTATCCAGAGAGTCGCTGGTGATTGTTGGTGATAATCGATAACCAGTTATAGTGTCGGGCTTGAATTTAAGAAGGACGCGATACTGGTCGAACCCGTGTTTAGCGTCTGCAATGTTCTGTCTGGTCAGATAGACGCGCTGTCCGTAGCGATAAATCAAATAGTCGCTAATTTCGTCCAGTGAGTCTTCACCGGCTCTGTTTGCTGTGGGTGGATCGATGTCGAAGTTGAGGCGACAAGTAGGGAATGCATGCGGGAACAGATCGGCGACATATTTCCAGTGCTGAACAAGCTGGCGCTGATTCATGCCAAACTCTGATTTGAGTGATGTTTCCAGCTTGGCGTGATCGTCTTTGTTTTCAATGTTCGGTATGACAAGCGTACCGCCGCCAACGCCACCGCCTGTAATGCCAACGCTATGCAGGTTGGTGTTTTTGTCGTAGCGTGATCCCAGGGCGTTGATAAAGTTGGACCATTTTGCCAGATATGTCGTGTCCCAGAAAACCGGCATGGTAGTTGTTTTTCCATTCGCTCCGGTGAAGGAAACCGATTTGGCACCGGCGTCGAAAACCCATTTTGGTGTATCTGAGTCGGTTAAACCACATGTGGTGACTCGCAAGATCACCGATTTTTTGTTCTGCCCTGCTAAATCCAGTAAGTGATCGATTTGTTTCCATTCGAATTGCCCTTCTACAGGCTCCGCTGATGCCCATGGCACCATGACGCTGAGTCCATTGACCGAAGGCTGAGAGAGGATTTCTTTGAGCAAATTATCGTCCGGCAACTGTGACAGGTCGATATTGGCAAATAAGCCCAGTTCTTTATTGGGAACGGCTTGTGCACCGGCCAACTCCGTACCTTTGAAGGAGCGCTTTTTGATGATGCGGTCTTGTGAATCGTTTAGATAGGTTTTTTCGTGAACAGGATTGAAGTACTTCAGAAACTCCCCGGCCTTGTTTTTGGGCCGCATTTTGCCTTCAGGATTGTCATTTGGGGCTGCCGTTTTCTGATCTGCATCTTCCTCTTTAGCGGTTGGCTCATCGGCATAGGCTGCCGAAGCAATCGAGATGGTGAGCGCAATCGATGCATATGCAAACAAGCGTTTCGTAAACATTTCTTCTCCGTTCCGTCCGGTGATCTTGATGTGTTCCTGAGCACAGGCTGATTTCTCAGCTATCGTGCACTTGATTTTACTCGTGATCGACAGACTCTGTCTTAAGCGCATCTACTTTGATGGTGAGAATGCCTGCCTTACTTGTTAATGCACGCATCACTTATTTCAGTATGGCTGAGTATTCGGCAGCCAAAAGTGTTAACATGCCGCTGTTCACAGCAGTTTTACTGCTCTGTACTGGAGAACCGAATTGAGCCTCACATATCTGGGTCACAGCGCCGTTCAGTTTAACGTCCACGACTTGACTATCTATGTCGACCCTTATTTCAAAGATCCAGTTGATTGGACGACACTGCCTAAGGCTGACCTGGTGATTTTGACGCACGGGCATTTTGACCACGGCGTCCTGTTTTCCACTCAGCTATATGAAGCATGGAAGTGCAAATTTTTGGCACCGCGAACTCTCACGCAGTGGATGCAACGTAAGTACAAGCGAAAGATTCCGGCAGATTCGATAATCTCTATTGCTCACGGTGAAACCGTAGAATTCAAAGGTCTTTCCATTACAGCTATTCCGGCACATCACCCTGTCAACCACATGGGCAAGACGATTCTGCGACTTTTTGCTCGCTCGTCTGCTCCTGGTAAACCGGTGAATGGCTATTACTTCGATGGCTACTATCATGCCGGCGACACCATCTACACTGCCGACATCCCCGAAGCTCTGGCAAACAAGCCAATACACACCGCCTGTCTGCCAATCGGGGGAAAGTATGGTGTAGCGTCGCCTGCTGAAGCGCTTAAAATCGCTGAGCAAATCGGTGCCACCCGCATTGTTCCGCTGCACTGGCAGGCGCTTGTCGAGCAGGTGCCGTTTCGTTATCAGTCGTCTGACTTAGTTAAGCTTGCCAGAGACAGCGCCACGAAGGTGGCAATTTGTCCCCTGGCAATCGGCGAATTGCTGGAGCGATCAGAGTCAAATAACGGCACTGCGCTTGGTTTGGATACTTCCACGATCCGATAATGCGGCGATCGGCTGGAAGAAATTTCTGCCTGGTGCTTGGAATCTGCGCAGTCTTGCACAATTTCGTTGGTTGTGGGTAAAACCTAAGATAGGGGCCATGGCGGCGTATTTGTCTCTGACGGGATTTTCCCGGATGCAGGGACGCAAAGTGAAACTAGATGATTCAGAATCAGAGGCAGGATAATCGCCATAACATTCGTTTGCCGAATCAGGCAGAGATTCCTGATTTGAAGCAAATTTACGCTTTGCAGGCTCAGGCTCAATCCAATTCCGGGCGCACCGTTGAACTACCTTTTGGTGAAGCTCCCGACGATTACATTCTCACTATTTTTCGCGATAAGACCAAAGGTGATTGGCTCTGGATGCTCTATCACGGGCACGGCGGCGATTCGATTCTGGAATGGAGCTACGTCACGCCAGATCCCGGTGTCATTTACAACGTCATGGCGGCGCAGTTTCCGGGCGCTTTGCTGAAGCCGATCGTCATGGCTGAAGAAGCTGCTCGGGCAGATAGTGCCGCCCAAAACGGTTATGAGGTGCTCAAGAAGAGCCAGGTTACGACAAGCAACTATGACCAGTTATCGGGGTCTGCTAATCAAGAGCGCCAATCAACTACAAGCGGTATGTCGAAATTGCAGCGGCCGACTCTGGAAGGGGAGATTGAAAATCTCTCGGTGCCGAATCTTCTGCAATCAATTGCCATGGGCAAAATGACCGGACGCCTTGAGATTGTCTCCAATACAGACGTTGCAAATGTGCATTTCTTTGAGGGGTCACCCTTGCACTGCTCTATGCGTGGAGTTGAAGGCGATGCAGCTATCATCGAGCTTGTCGGCTGGAGCTCAGGAGCCTTTCGGTTTTATCCCGAGCCGAGAACTCGTGTTGAGACAGTCAAGAAGCGTCTTGACTGGCTGCTCATGGAAGGTGCAGCTTTTGACGATCAACAGAAATTTTTGAATGCCCGCGGGTTGACGCTGGAGTGCTTTCTGGTTCGGAAGCATAACAACATCACTGAGTCGATGTTCGAGCAGATGGTTGCCAAAGGCGCGTGCAACGATCTGCGCTTGCTCAAGGGCTTTTATCAGTCGATCGACAGCAAGAGCACCCTGGTGGAAGTCTTGCGCCGCCGCCCACTGCCAAAGATTGACTGGGTCTTAATCCTTTATACGCTTGTCAGTTGCGACCTGGTTCATTTCGTGGAGCAATTGCCCGATACTCCAAAGCAACCGGTGAGCGGCGTTCCGCCCGTTGATTGGCAGGTAGTGCGTTCATTTGAAAAGAGTATGTTGCGTGCAGATACCGAGCTTTACACGTATCCAGCCTATCTTTACTTCCTGGAGAAAGAATTTGCACGCTTTGAAAGATTCAGTCAGCCTTTTTCCATCATCATTATTGAAGCGACCGTGCGCAACGCCAAAAATCCCAAGCAGACCGACCCGCTTCCTCTGCCTGCCGTCAAAGAAGTAGCAAAGCGCGTTGATCGTTTGAAGAGAAAGACTGATTTGCTCGGACACTACGAGACTAACGGATTGGCGCTGCTGCTGCCGCTTACAGACGGTACGTCGGCGCGCAGCTTTGCTTCCCGGCTTGCCGACGTGATAGTCAGTACGCCGCTTGCAGAGGGGTTTGACATGGCATCTTTAGTGCTTTCTGTTGGCACTGCAAGCATTCCCGAGAGCTGTCAGGATCTTGGTGCAATGTTGGCGATGGCAAGACCGACTAAAGCTTGATTTGCAGGGAATAACATCAGAGACCAGATGCTCGACTTAGTATTCATGTTCTCCCCGACCAAGGAGGGTAATAAAGTTTCACCGCGCATTTATAAAGCTTTGTATAAGTTTATTAATCTTACTAGTTCAGATTGTCATCATTGGAGCAAGGCGGGCCGCCGTTTAATATAGACGGGTAGAAGTCTCGGGTCTCACCGTTTACGACGGAGGCCCAAGTATAATTCCGTTGGGTCTCCAGCTTTTTAGGAGCATAGGGAGTTTAAAAGATGGGTAAGTCAGTAGGCATCGATTTGGGAACCACTAACTCAGTGGTAGCCGTAATGGAAGGTGGCCAGCCGACCGTGGTTTCCAATGCTGAAGGTGGGCGCACTACGCCGTCTGTAGTCGCATTTACTAAATCCGGCGAAAGATTGGTTGGTCAGTTGGCGCGTCGTCAAGCAGTGTTGAACCCGGAAAACACTGTGTATTCGATCAAGCGCTTCATCGGACGCCGATTTAGCGAAGTCGAGTCGGAAAAGAAAATCGTCTCTTACAAAGTTAAAGAGGGCGGTGACGGCGGTTGCAAAGTCGCTATTCAAGGCAAAGATTATTCGCCTGAAGAAATTTCGGCGATGATTTTGCGCAAGTTGAAAGAAGACGCCGAGAAGTATCTCGGTGAAAAAGTTACCAGCGCTGTAATTACAGTTCCGGCTTATTTCAACGACTCGCAGCGTCAATCGACGAAAAATGCAGGCACTATCGCCGGTCTGGAAGTGTTGCGTATCATCAACGAGCCTACAGCTGCAGCGCTCGCTTACGGTCTGGACAAGAAAGAAAACGAGACGATTCTCGTATTCGACCTGGGCGGCGGCACGTTCGACGTATCTGTACTGGAAGTAGGCGACGGTGTTTTCGAAGTAAAAGCAACATCTGGCGACACCCACCTTGGCGGTGACGACTTCGACCACTGTATCGTCACCTGGGTCGCCGACGAGTTCATGAACCTTGAAGGCATCGACTTGCGCAAAGACAGGCAAGCTTTGCAACGTCTGACTGAAGCAGCAGAAAAAGCCAAAATCGAACTTTCATCGGTTATCGAAACCAACCTTTCATTGCCGTTTATCACAGCCGATGCCACTGGACCAAAGCATCTCGAGATGAAGTTGACCAGAGCTCGTTTCAACGAACTGACTCGTCACCTCGTTGAGCGTTGTCGCGCACCGATGGAGCAGTCGCTCAGAGATTCCAAGCTTAGCTACGAAGCTCTCGATGAAGTTGTGTTGGTCGGTGGTTCGACAAGAATTCCTGCCGTTCAGGAACTCGTGAAGAGCTTGACCGGTGGTAAAGAACCCAACCAGAGCGTTAACCCCGACGAAGTAGTTGCCGTAGGCGCCGCGATTCAAGCAGGCGTGCTCGGTGGTGAAGTCAAAGGTGTTGTACTGCTCGACGTTACTCCGCTTTCACTCGGTATCGAGACGATGGGCGGCGTGATGACCAAGTTGGTGGAGCGCAACACGACCATTCCAACTCGTAAATCTGAAGTATTCTCCACAGCCGACGACAACCAGACTGCGGTAGACATCTATGTCTTCCAGGGTGAGCGTCCGATGGCTCGAGACAACAAACTGCTCGGAAACTTCCGACTCGACGGAATCCCACCTGCATCCAGAGGGCAACCGAAAGTTGAAGTTACGTTCGACATCGACGCAAACGGCATCATGAACGTTACCGCGCGCGACCAGTCGACCGGAAAAGAACAAAAAATTACGATTACTGCCAGTACCAACATGTCAAAAGACGACATCGAGCGCCTGGTCAGAGAATCCGAAGCTCACGCCAGTGACGACCGTCGTCGCAAAGAAGAAGCGGACGTGCGCAACGAAGCCGACAGCATTTGCTATGCGGTGGAAAGACACATTCGCGAACTTGGCGACAAAGTCACTCAAGGTGAAAAAGCGCGTGCCGAAATGTTGGTCAACGATCTGCGTCAGAAACTCAAAGACAACGCCGATCAGGAAACCATCAAGAGCATCATGAACGAATTGCGCGGTGCCCTGGTACTGTTGCAACAGGCTGCCAACACTCACGGCGGCGGCGCCTCCAACGGTGGAGAAGATATGGGCGGCGATCCAAACGCCGGCTATGACTACGGCACCGGTGGTAGTGCGACGGGTGGTGATGGCGGATACGGTGCCGGATACGGCGGCGGATCCGACGAAGTTGTGGATGCAGAGTTCCACGCTTCCGAAGAGTAATCGTTCGCGAATAACTCGCGTAATCAACTGCAAAAAAGCGCTTACGAAAGTAGGCGCTTTTTGTTTGGTGGTTATAAACCGCTTTACAATGTATTCTAGAAAAGGACTCGCGGTTTCGTAATCTCTAAGCGGAGTGGGAGTTTCGAAGTTGAGTATTGGCAAAAGAACTCTGATTTTAATAGTGACGCTATCGCCCTGGTTTGCGGCCGGTTCGTCTGTTGCCGCTCCTGCCGTTGGCAGTGGGGCTCAGTCTCAGCCTCAGTCGTCCGTACCAGATATCGGCGCTTTAGAACGGCGTTATTTTGGTCGGACCTATGATAAAGATGCGACTGACAAGCGAATTCAGCGTCTGGAGCTGCTTTTATTCGGTGCCACCCAGGATGGCGGCATGGTCGAGCGCCTGGATCGAGTACAGCAGTCTGCCGCAGAGCGTGCTAAAGCTTCTCGGGTCAGCTCGGTACCAGGCTCTGATTCAGCCTCGATTGCAGCTCTGGAAAGAAAAATTCTCAAGAAGAGTTTCGATGGTGAGCCGCCCACACAGCGCCTTGGGCGTTTGGAGTCTAAAGTTTTTGGTCAGGCTTCGCCGTCTATGAGCGTTGCCGACCGTGTTTTTCGCTTGAAGAAAATTCTCAATGTCGAAACGCCGTCAGTCAGTCGTCTCCCTTCAGTGCCTGAGTTAAACGGAATGGGCGGTCTGGGCGGCAACGGGGGAATGGGCAGCATTGGCGGACTGGGTGGTAATGGACTGGGCGGCAATGGACTGGGCGGCAATGGCGGTCTGGGCGGCAACAACGGCATGGGAAGCATTGGTGGCTTGGGCGGCAGCGGAGACATGGTTGTTCCGTTTGGCAGTTTTTCGTTCGCGCCTTTTGCTAATGGTCGTCCTGATGAGATGACTCAGCAAATGAATGAGATGATCAAGCAGTTGAACAAGTCATTGCGTGGTATTCACAAGCTTCCAGACGGAGCGCCTGATGTCGCGCCCTTTTCCGGACCTGGCTCCGTACCGTTTAGCGGGCCGAATCTCTCACCGTTTTCCGGACCGAATGGAACGCCCTTTGTGCAGCCTTTTCGTACGCTTCCGCAACAACAGCATCGTGATACCGAACTGCCACCATATTTAGATCCAAACAGTATTTAGACGATACTGTTTTGCGATACCACAGGTGGTGGCGCACGATCGATGCCACAGTAATAGCGTGAGAAATTTTAGAGAATTCAGCGGGTGGTTCGTGAGTCATATTTAAGCGAATCTCAGCCAGTATTAAGCGGCTTTAGCGTTTCTCCTTTCGGCAACCACTAAAATAGTCAAGTGTTAGCCATCAGGGCTGCAATCCATAGCAGAGACTGAGTTTGCCGAGTACCGTTGAAATCAAGCGTTCGAGTTCTGCCCCGGCAGGGCTTGAGCAAAAACAAAAGCCCTACGGTAAGAAGAAGGGCTTGCAGACTGCTGCCTGCTGGGCGATTGGCTTGTTTATAGCGGTCAACGGTGTGCTCACGGTGACTAATGTCGAGCACAAGCCAAAGGGCTCGGCTAACGACTCCACTCGTGATTTGTGGAGCGGCACAGGCTCAATCGATCTGGCTATAAATGGTCTGGCCGAGCTGAAGCAGCGCCCGACTGTTATGTTGCTCGGGTCTTCTTTGATCATGCATCCGTTCTGGGCTATGGATGCAGAGAAGAACCCTCATTTGCCTGATATTTTCCATTACCACGGGTCAAATGCCCTGGAAGAGAAGCTCGCTTCACTCGGAGCGCCAGAGCAACGTGTATACAGTCTGGCCATTTTCGGCGAGATGATTTCAGACGCATATATTTACGTAAACGACTTTATGAAGGGTGATAAGAAACCTGACGTCTTGATGTTTGGTATTGCACCGCGTGATTTTAGTGATTCAGATTTGCCTGCTCCAATGGCGACATTTACATTCAAACGTCTGGTTGGCATGGATAATTTCCCTCGTTACGCCGAGTCATTTTTGCCAGGCTGGAACGATAAAGCGGATTTTGTCGCCAGCCATTCTTGCTTTTTCTACGGAAAGCGCTGGCGTCTGCAACACGAAGTGCAGCGTGTGGTGGATCGCTTTTACAATCTCGTGGGCATTCCCAAAGAGAGCGCTATCGCAGCCGCCACGCCCGATCCAGACAAGAATACAGCGGGCTTTATGCTTAACGGATCAGCGCAAGAGCGTTGGACTAACAGCGAAAAGGAGTACCGCCGGCGGTATCATGGTATCGGCGATAAGGACTTGAGCATTCAGGAAGGATTCTTGAAAAAAGTTCTCGACGTCTGCGCCGAGCGGCACATCAAGGTCGTTCTCGTTAACATGCCGTTAGCGAAAAAGAATCGTGACTTGATGCCCCCGGACTTTTACAATAAGTTCAGAGCTAAAGTCGCTTCCATTGCGCAAAGACCTGACGTGAAGTTCGTTGACCTCGGTCAGTCTCCAGATTTCACCGAAGACGATTTCTGGGACACAGCGCATTTGAATCATTTTGGCGGCAGAAAATTAATCGATCGCATAGCACCGGCGATCACTCAGGAACTGCCTGGGCAGTAGACTCTGCCAGCGTCATTGCTGTTCTTGAACGCTTATCGATTTGATATGGTCGCCTTTAGCGATACGGTTGACTACATCCATGCCGCTTAAAACTCCGCCGAAGACCGCATATTGATTGTCCAGGTTCGGTTTCGGACCAAGCGTAATATAAAACTGGCAGCTGGCAGTATTTGGACTCGATCCAAATCTTGCCATGGCTACTACTCCGGCGGAGTTGTGACGCAGTTGGGGGCTGATTTCCAGCGGTAAAAAACGCGGCTGACCGGTTCCGGGGGGAATGTATAGACCTGTCCCGTTTCCCTGCGGGCAGCCACCCTGAATGCAGAAACCAGGCTCAACTCTGTGGAATATCAATCCGTTGTAGAAGCCTTTTGTGACGAGGTCGATGAAATTTTCTGATGTAATCGGAGCCAACTTCCGGAACAGTCTGATTGTGATGTTGCCTTTGTCTGTCTCGATGATTGCAATTGGGTCGGGCTTGTTCGGATCAGGCATGACGGCGGGTCTGAACATCGCTGCGCCCGGGTTTCCCTGACCCCGCGGAACGATTGGATTGCCGGGATTGCTCGCACCGGTTGGTGGCGGTTGAGGGGTGCCGCTGTTTGCCGGTCGTTGAGCTGCACCAGGCAGCCCTGGTGTTGTGTCAGCGGCTGCACCGCCAACTCCGGGAGCCTGACTTGAAGCACCGCTCAAGCCGGGTGCTGCGGTCGCGGCGGTAGGAGCCGTAGCGGGCGTGGTCGATGACGGTAGAGTCACGTCAGGCGGAATCATATCGCTTGAAAGCTGTGCCTGTGCTTCAGTTCCGATGAATTCCAGTCCGGAAAGCAGGGAGATCGCAGATATCAGTGTCAGATATTTTGTCCGACGAAGCATCGTGTTTTAACCGTAGTACCAGATCCCATTTTAAAACTCATATCCATTGTACGGTCAGTAGAAAAAAATTGCCGCATCCCACCTGACGCAGTCAGTTGAGCGTTAAATCCGGGTCGGGTCTGGTCGAACTGGTTGCTTCGGTAGACGTCCTTCTCCGCACTGCATGTGGTGCAGGAAGGCTCTTTGATTCTAAAATTCGAAATCTGTGAGCACCGTCACGTGGGCATGCAAACTGAGATAAGAAGCTGGAATGTTAGGGTCGACAGAACCAAGCAAAGCCTTTTCCAGGATGCCTTTCTTGTGAGCGCCGCTGGCAATCAAAATAAGTTTTTTGCTGTTCAAAATAGTTCTGATGCCCATGGTGACAGCACGATAAGGCACAGTCGTGCCGGCTGCAAAATATGACTGATTAGCTTTGCGTGTAGACTCGGTCAGCCAGATGCTGTGAGTCCAGCTTTCAAGCGGTGTTCCGGGCTCATTGAAAGCTATATGGCCGTTTGTTCCCAAACCTAATATGGTCAGGTCTAATCCGCCTTTCGACTCGATCAGCGCGTCATAGTCGTCGCAGCCGCCTGGATTGAACTTATTTTCGGGTGCGACGTTCGTGTACTGGTACAGGTTGCTTTGCAGGAAGTGCTGAAAGGTAATGCTCTCATCGGCTTCGACGTACTCGTCCAGCTGAAAACAACGGGTCTGCGACCAGTCGACTTGGTTGTTTTTGCTCCAGTCCGCCAGAAGTTTGTAGCAACCAAGGGGTGAATTGCCTGTCGGCAAACCAAAGCAGCTGTTCGGCTTGCTGCGAATCTGAGCAACTACCACCTCAGCGATTTCTGCGCTCAGAGTTTCATATCTTTCTACTATGACTGTCTTCTCTTTCTGCACGTCAGGTGCCTGTATTATCTGCCATTCGAATTGTCGCGCTGAGGATAGAATCGCTCCTAAGCCGGGTAGCTTACTGCTTAGGATATCCTGGATGCCGGGGCAGTCTTGACTGCTCAAACATTCTTGGATCTGAAAACATGTTTCTCGCAAAACATGTTTCAATGTTTTCAGTGATCATAAAACGAGTCGGGCGCGGATTTGATAATGAAATCAAAAGCTCTAACAATTCTCGCAGCCGTTTCTTTCTTTTCGGGCTACTTAGCGATTGATTTTGCCTGTCCGGCTCTTGCTCAGTACGGAAGAAAGCTTCCCCGTGCCAGTTTTGGCGGTGGAACAAGTCAATATGCAGGCGGGACGACCGCGCTGCCCCGAGTCAATGGTGTCCATCTCATTGACGGGCTTGACCAGGGTCCCCAGCCTCCCCAGTCTGTGGGCGGTAATCAAGGCGACAATGGACCTTACAACCCCGGCGAGCAAGCCGTTAACTGGGAGCGGGTGCGTTGGGAAGCAAAGAAGATGCCATTACTGATCTGGATCAGTCCAGGTTTGAAGCTGCCCGAGTGTCCGTTTTCGCAGATTCAAAGCACGCGCGTCGACCAGGTGACGCAGATTCTATTCAGCCCGGACCCTTTCCCTGTGACGCAATGCCCCGGATGGACTCCCGAAGTAAACGATCAGGTTGCCGCAGGCATCGAGCAATGGCGTGAGTTTGAAAAGGAAGGCTTATTCAGTTTTGCCTTTACGGACGATCCTCGCAACGCTCACATATTGGTTTTCTTTACGGATAATTTCAAAGAGTCTGATTCGCCCGGGGGAATCTCTGTCGGTGGGATCACCTCTGCTCAGATTTATCCTATTGCTCAGGCCCAGAAGGTGAAGATTCGCCAGAAGCCGGTTGTAATCGAGCTTTCGACTATGGTCAACAGTACTCCGGTAAAAATGCAGGGGGCTTCTGCTCACGAATTCGGTCATGCGCTGGGCATTAAGGCTCACAGTCAGGGCATGTGGGACATCATGAATGTGAATCGCGTCACCAACGTGCTTTCACCGGCAGACAAAGCGACAATTCGCTATCTGTATCACAAGCCGGCTCAATGGGTGATGTGAACTTGCCTTTTTACTAATTGGGCAATCTTGGTACTTTGGGGACGAACTTATAAAGCCGCCAGTGAAAGCCTCGCTGCAGGATGGTAAAAGCGTTTTTTACAGCGATCTCTTTGGGTTCAATCTCTTTTACGATTTCGCTGTTATCGAACAGTTCTTTGAAAAACTTGCATTCGCGTGGATACTTTCGGGGTTCTGCAAGATAAAGAGGACAGTGATTGTCTGTCCAGATGAAGTACTTGTAGCCCTGTTCATAAATGTCGAATGGTGACTGATAGTTGCCACCACATGCGACATCAAAGTAGCTTGGATCCCAGAGCACATCCAGCACTTTGAAGTTGCTTTTGTGTGCTCCTTCCCACACTCCTACGAAGCAGACTTGTGTGCCATGAGGAAGGTGGTCATTTATCCACTCATAGAAAATGATGTCTGTGCTGACAAACGCTCGAACGGTATTGTTGCGGCAGACTTGCAAGAAGGGGCTCTCTTCGATGTAGAGCATAAAGCAGCCCATAATCACCGTGTAGCAGATGAGCCCGAGTTTGGGATTGAGCCATGATTCTAACTTTCGATGTAGATATCCACCGCAGGTTGCCAGCGTGCTGGCTGCAAACAGTGCAAACATGGGCATTGCAGGAACGAGCCATTTAACAGCATGGAATACGTGCAAGCTTGTCCCCACTAAAATCGCCAGAGTGTAGACAGCTAGTGTGATCGCATAGAATTGTCGTTTCCACAGGGCCAGTGCGGCACCGACTAGTGCCATTGCCCATTGAGGTTGAAACAGTTCTTGCGGTATACCGAATGTCATGTACCACATGAAGTTCTCTGGTGGCGTAAGTCCATCGCAGCCCAGCCCGTGTGCCGCTTTTTCTTCGATCAAGTCTTTGTGCAGAGTGGTGGGATCCAGAAATACATAGGGTGAAGTGATTGCGAAAACAGCAAATGCCAGAAGCAATCCATACGCTGCCAGCAAGCCGGTTCGTCGCAAGGCCTGCATGTCTTTTCTGTTCTGGTACAACAAATATGCGGTCACGAAGACAAAGACTTGCAGCACCGCCAGTGCCGGCCATCTGCTGGATACTCCCAGACCTAGAGCCACTCCGAACACAGTTTGTGTTGCAAATGTAGGTTTGCGGCAAAGCTTAAGGCTGGCAAAGATGGCGACGAGCGTGTAAAAGAGCGCACAAACATCAGAGCGAAGCAACTGACTCCAGGAAATCACCAGGGGGCTGATTGCGAAGATCCATATTCCTATAGGTGCTGTTGCTTTGTTGAAAGCTAGTTTGCCAATCTGATAAATCAAAGGGATGCTGGCAATAAGCAGAAAGACATTCAGATAGCGCGGAATGTAGAAGAGCAGCCAGACATTGTCGTACTCGAATTTTGGAATGTCGAAGTCAGGGTCCGACATGGTGCCATGAAATAACACAGCATTGAGAAAGTGAAAGTATCCGGCCAGCGGATAGATCAAGGTCGAGCCCGGGTGCGCCAACCAGTGAGGGTTTAAGTCTCCGGTGTGGACCATGTTCAGTGCGGTTCGCACAGAAAGTACTTCATCGAATTCTGGTCTGTATGGGCAATCGCCTGTCAGCCCCCAGACCATAAAGGCAAAGGTAGCCAGCATACACGCAACGATTGCGATTCTTGTTCCCATTTAGAAATTTGCAGATCTTCTAATCGTCAACGAACGCACCCTGCTTGTGTTTCGTCACTAATATTCCCGCTAAGTGGTTTGTTTACTTGCCGCGCCCGAGGCTTTTTCTTTGCCGGTGCGTTTGGCACCATTTATAGGACCGTCCACGTTCAGTCCATGCCGTTGCCTGATTGCGGCTATGGCCTCCATTGTCCAGTAGTGATATTGCCTGTCTCCCGTCCAGTAATCACTGAGAGGCAGCAACTGAGCCAGATCTTGCGGCGTACCCATGCGAGTCATCGCGTTTAATGCATTTGTTTTAGCGATTGATTTGGAATTGATGATTTTGCGAAGAGTGGGCAGGCATTTTTCCTTTTCGATAGAACAGAGCACATCCACTGCGTTGCGGCTTACTTCATCATTGCTGAGCGCAAGCTTCTCGAGCTCATCGCATACATGTCTGCCACCGATTGATTGAAGTGCTTCGCCTGCGACATTGTAGTCGTACTGAAACTTCATTTCCTTGAGGTGTTCCAGGATCAAGTCTGCCGCGCCTGTCTCTTTTAAATCTCCCAGTTCAACGATGATCCAGTCTTTGGCTAGATGAGGTAACCCATTGCTTTTCGCGAGCATGCGGGTCAGCAAAGCTCCTCTGTTGAGGTTTTTGTCGAGCAGTGGTTTGAGGCTCGACCAGATACTCTGCGCTCCTGAGCCTTTCAGTGCTTCATCGACGGGGTGCAGATCTTGCTGGTCAGCTATCCAGATCAGTTCCAGCAAAGTGATCAGCTGACTTTGCTGATCGTTGCTACTTCTGAATTTTTCAGACTTGATTCTCTCGAGCAAATGTGACGCAGCCTTATGTCTGGCTTGACCGTTCAGTTTGGATATACCGAAAGCCGCCATACGATTGGCTTTTCCGAAAAGTGGTTCGATCCGGTCCAGCAGTGTAATCATGCTGTCGAGGCAGTCTATGTGCTTAAGCTTTTGCAGAATTTCGGCTGCGTCTGTTGCCTCCAGATAATTTCCCGTGAGAGCGTCTTCGGTAACGAGAGGCAAAATTGAATGGCGGATTTCATCCTTCTGGCGTGTCGATGCATATGGTATCGCTTTTAGTGCAGACCAGCGGCGCGCATATGGGTCGCTTTTGTTATTGAGGATCTCCTGAATATAAAATGGTACGGCTTCATTGAATTTACCGGCAGCGTAAAGCTCTTCACCCTTTTGATAACTCGTCTTCGGACGCGCCTGGGTTGCCGTTTTGGATGCACCGCCGCGACGTTTGGAAAGATAGTCGAGAGCAACGTTTTTGGTATCGGCAAAACCGTGTTCGTAAGCATCTGAGATGCATTCATCTACGCCGACGTCACCCGGGTAGTAATAAATCAATCGGCTCAGTGCCAGGCTTCGCAAGGAACGATCAGGAGAGGGAACAGCTGCTATCAAGTAAGGCAGCGAGCGTCGATCTCCGCTGCACGCCATCCAATCAAGCAGGGCGTGCCTGGTGTCGATATCCGCCTTCTCATATAGATTGGTGACAATCGAGAAGTTGCTTTTGTCGTGCATAGTTCCCAGTGCGGCGAGAAACTCCTTTCTGAAAAGCGTTTTTGCATCTTTCTTAAAAGGGCTCTGACAACGGCTGGACGGATCAAGAACCATCTCGCTGAGTGCTTGCAACGACTGCCTTTCGGACGTTGACTGGAAAATACTGGTCAGACATCTTGTGGCGGAAATTTTGTCAGCATCATCATAAAGTTCAGTTGCGACCAATACTTTCGATGACGGATCTCTCGAGAAGAGCGCAAGAGAAATCTTCTCGTTGCTGTCATTGGGAAAAATACCGGCTAAATAGCGATCGAGCGGAATCTCTAAGGTCGTTCCTTTCAGCTTTTGATCGCCTTTCAATACTTCTGTCACTGACAGTGTGGCACCAGTTGCGCCGTCAGCTCTGCGTAGTTTGCCTACGCAGACTGCATCAGCCTTATGCCAATCTTCCGAAATTGATTGTGCCTGTCTCTTATCGGCGCCGCTGTGCATTTTTATCGTGGAGGTTGTAGCAGCAGCTGAAAGCGGCTTTACAAGTGAGAGAAGTAGCAATGCAATCAATGTTATACGACCAGGTCTCCCACAACAAGCTATTCTCGATAGTTTTCGATTGTGCATGTGTTCCTCTTCAAGTCCCGGTCTGAGACGACTAAGAACAGACTCGATCGAGCAGGTTTGATAGTTCGACGTTAGCACTGTCGAATCACTCAAGTAACAGGAAAAGCCCTGAAAGATTCAGGCGTTATTCCTATCAATGCGGAATTTATACGCGGTTGTCTACTTGAGCGAGATTGGTACAGTCAGGTGCAAGTCGCGTTCGCTGCCCTGACCTGGCAACATGTTCGGTATGTAGAGATCGGCTGAAGGGCTCAAGTTGTGACCGGGCACCTTGATGACGCCGTGTATTTCACCGTTTGGTGGCACATTTTTGGATGGGAAGTTGATTTTGACTATGCGTTGAGGTTGACCGGTCATGTTGATTACGGCATTCGCGGGCGAAGGCACTGCCAGAGCGATTTTTTGATCGTTGTGGAGGACCACATTAAGCTTGATATCGAGCGGAGATGGTTTTACTCCTTCAAGTTCGAGACGCACAGCACCCGACGATGAACTATGGTTCGTCGGAATCGGTGGCTTGAGCGCCGCTTGCAGCGCACTCTGTGTTTCCGGTGGCAGATTGGCGGCAAAAGACTGCAGTGCTGCCGCGGAGTTTGGCAGATTCGCGAGAGCTGACTGGAATCCTTCCGAGCTTGTTAACGAGGCAGGCAGTGATTGCAGAATTGTTTGCATCGATGCGCTAGCACCGTTCGGCGTCAGTGACAGAGCCTGTGCGGAGGCCTCAGATGCCTGACTGGGAAGTTGACCTGCTGCATTTTGCGGCATCATGGCCGTGAGCTGAGACAAAGGTACCTGCATAGAAGTGAAACTGGGTGCATACGGACCGGTAGTCGGCGGGGCGGACGAAGCCATCCCAATTGCTGGTGCAATAGACTGCGGGGATGCCATTCCCGTCGTCGGAGACATGTAAGGAACCGGGCTGGCGATCGGGGTTTCCGCTTGCAATGTTGGCTGCGACTTAAGGGCGTTAAGCTGTTTCTGCGCTTCTTGCAGTTGCGATTGCAGCAATTTGTTTTGTTCTGCCAGGCTCTTGCCCTTTGCTATCGTGCCGGTTTTAGTGACTGGTTTTTTGGTTTTCAGAGCGGCCCTGGCTTGCGCCGAAAGGTTGGCCAGGTTCTCCGATGTGGCTGCCTGCGCGACGAGGGCGCCGGTCGAATCGGGAACGGCTGCTGCTGCAACTGTCTCTGTCACAGATTTTGGTGCCACTGCGGCACTGGCGGTGGAGCCGGCCGACTGTGATGAGGTGGTCAGTGCGCCGGAACCTGCGCCGGGCAGACTTTTCGCTCCGATGCTGCCAAGCAGGCTGTTGACGCTGGCTAGATTAGAACTGGCGGACGCTAAAACCGGGCTCTGCGCGACCATGTCAGCCGGAGCTGGTCCTGACCCTGTTGCCGGTTCGGTCAAGCCTTTCAGCGCTGCATGCGCAGCATCTTCCATTTGCTGCGATTGTGCTTTTTGCTGCACGCTGTAATTTCTCAGACTGGTAAGGAAGCCCGACATGCTGGAAACTTGCGTCGTTGTGGATAATGGTGCCGGCTTCGGTATGCCTGGCAGTGACATCGCTGGCGGTGCCTCGGCGACGCCGCCGTTGAAAGCCTGCCCGGCGGTGACTGTCGTGTTTCTGAATGCTGGTGCCACTTGTGGTGTCAAGCCCGGCAAGAGCATCGCGGGAGCGGCTGCTGCCAATCCTCCTGCTGCCGCTGCTGCAGCCACGAGCCCGTTGGCACCGCCTGTGCCTGCTCCGGCCATAGCATTCATTTTTTCGCTCAGTTGAGCTTGATAGAGCTTGAAAGAACTGTCGCCAGGGCAGAGTTTGACGGCCTCTGAGACTTTGGCATGGGCTTCCTGCAGAGCCCCTGCCGCTTCCAGGTTATGCGCCGCATCAACAGCATGATGGGCTTCCTGCCTGGCTAGTGCCAGTTTAAAGCTCTGTCTTGCCGCGGGAAGATTGGCATTGTTCGGGTCTATCTCCACGACTTTTCTATACTCGGCCTGGGCTGATTGCAGATCGCCGCTCAACTGATGGGCTCTTGCCAGACCCAGGTGGCTGTTGGCGCTGTGTGGATTAGTTGTAACCTGCTTCTGCCACAAGTCGATCAGATGTTGTGACGCCACTTTGTCATTCGGGTTAACTACGAGCGCTCGGCTCAAGTCTGAATTTGCCCCGACGATATCGCTTTGACCAAGGCGGATGATGCCCATCTGCCTGAGCGCTGCGCCAGAATGCGGCTCCAGTTCGAGTGCCTTTTGATATTCGAGCCTGGCCTTCTCTTTATTGTTGTTTTTCATGGCGACGTCGCCCAACCCGACATAGGCGTCAGCCGACGGCTTCAGCCTGTTGGCGGCGTTGAATTCCATCTCTGCGTCTGAGGTTTTGCCTTTCGCCAGCAGCGCATGAGCTGTTTTAAGCCTGTCTGGTGCGCTTTCGGCGCTCATACCCTGCTTCTTCATCACCTCAGCCAGAACCGTATGCGCGGCCTGGTTCTGGGGTTGCACCGACAGAGCCTCACGTGCCATACGACCCGCGGCGTCGATGTTCTGATCTGAGAGCAGCTGCTGGGCTCGCTGCACCGATACTTTGGCGAATTCGTTTTTCAGAGCGGTGTCGCGAGGCAGAGATTTGACATAGCTCTTGAGGAGTTCTTGAGCCTGATCCAGCTTGCCTTCTTTGATTAAATTCTGCGCCTTAACCTGTGCTTGATCCAGAAATGAAGCGACTTTAGGTGATGTTGAAGCACGTTTCAGCGTTTTCTGAACCGAGGTCGACCAGCGCTGTGGTTTCGCTGCGCCTTCTCCGCTCGTCTGTGCCGACATGTGCAAGAGGCTGGGCGGAAGCAAAGTTGGTGTGAGAGGTGGCGGTGGAGGAACCAGTCCGGTTTTGCCTGAAATTCTGCCCGACTTGTACGACGACGGCGTCGTGTAACCAGGATCACCGTATGAGTCACCCTCGGTGCTGGCTGACTCGGCGTCGAAACGTCGGGGAATGCGTGTCGGGGGCACAAAAACTTTCTTGGCTCGGGAAAAGTCTGCCGCCCGGCACGGCTGCATCACATGTAGTGGCGCCAGTTGCGACACGAATGCCAATCCAAGCAAAAGCGATAAAGATTTCGCCAGGTCAATTTTTGCTGCAGGAGGTGAGATGGGTGCTTTTGCCACGAATTGTTTTCGCCCCGGAGGGGTTACTGGGTTGAACCTTGAAAATCGGCATCGCCTGAGCTATTTTAGTCACAACTTATTTACATTCCAAGGGGTAAATTACGTGTTCCACCTGGAATGTGGGTGGACTGAATTCATTCCTTGATATTCTAATAGAAGCCGCGCCAAAAGCCTCTTCAGCTACGCTGGAGTGTCAGGAATTTCGATTTTCCTTCCCGTATAAGAATATTAGGTTTATTCCATATTTGTAATCGGCCGGCACAAAAAAATGGAATTTCGCCTACACTTGGAAACGGTACGATGTGCAACTGCACGGTTTCTCCGGTGTTTTTTAGTAACCATCCGGTAGCCAGTTTCCCACTTAGCAGCCGTTGGAATCAGAAAAGACAAGGACTGAGCCTATGACATCAACCATTAAAGACCATGACCAAGCCCTCATGGAGCGCGCAAATCATCTTGTGCGTCAGGCTCGGTTGGCGGCTGCCGTCTGGACTCAGTACACGCAGGAGCAGGTTGATGCCATCGTCAAAGCGATGACTGTAGCCGCTATTGAGAACGTGCACAAGCTGGCCATCGCTGCTCACGAAGAGACGCGCATGGGCATGATCGAAGACAAAGTCTTGAAGAACTTTGTCGCATCAGAATTTCACTACCATCAGATTCGCGACAAGAAGACTGTTGGCATTATTAACGAGTTTCCCGAAGAAAATATTGTGGAAGTCGCCGAACCTGTTGGCGTCATACTTGCCATCACGCCTGTGACCAATCCTACTTCGACAGTTATTTTCAAGAGTCTGGCGGCGGCTAAAACAAGAAACAGTGTTATTTTCAGCCCTCATTTGATGGCGGCAGATTGCAGCAATCTGGCAGCAAAAATTGTTTACGAGGCTGCTCTGGCGGCAGGTGCACCAAAAGGATTCATCACCTGGGTGGAAAAATCGCCCCGGCTGCGTCGTGAGACGGAGCTGATGATGGTGCATCCGGAAGTAGATTTGATCTTTGCGACGGGTGGAACGCAGTTGGTACGGGCTGCCGCCAGCTCAGGAAAACCTGCTCTGGGTGTAGGCTCTGGCAACACGCCGGTTTACATCCACAAATCCGCTTCATACGATTCGACGGCGATGGATGTAATTATCTCCAAGACTTTCGACAATGGCACAGAGTGCCCTTCGGAGCAGACTCTCGTCATTGATGCCGAAGTTGCACCAGCTTTGCTCGCTGAGTTTCAGCGCCTCAACTGTCATGTCTGCAGTCTCGATGAAGTGAAAAAAGTTGCTGATGCCGTGATCGACCCTCGCACCGGCGGCATGAACTACAAGCTGGTTGGTCAGCCTGCTGATTTAATTGCTGAAAAGGCCGGCATCACCGTCAATCCTAATACGAAGATATTGTTGTGCCCGCTCGAGGGTGATTTGCGGCATCACAAGCTGGCTGTCGAAAAGCTCATGCCCGTGCTTGGTTTCGTCATCGTCAACTCAGTCGATGAGGGCATCAATCGAGCCCTGGATATCAATTATGCGGGCGGCACCGGTCACACTGCCGGTGTATTTAGCGAAGACGACAGCGTCATCGAGCGATTTGCCGATGCGATAAACGCAGGCAGAATCATCGTTAATTCGCCCACTTCAATTGGCGGCTTGGGTGGTGTTTATAACAATCTCAATACGACATTGAGTTTCGGCTGCGGAACCGGCGGCGGCAACATCACTACAGATAATGTCGGCATCAAAAATCTGCTCAACTACAAGCGTGTGCCGAGACGCAAAAACTATACCCTCACTTTCCAGACGACCAAGAACATTTACATAAACCCCGGCAGTATCGATCATCTTCGCAGCCTCAAGACTAAGTCTGCCATTGTTATAACCTCGAGGTCCGCTGCTCGCCGTGGACATCTCTCCATGGTTCTGGAAAGACTGCCTGCTGATTGCAAAGTCGACGTCTTTGGAGACGTTGGTGTTGAGCCGGATATCTCAATAGTGGAAAAGGCTGTCGCTGTCATGCGCCAGAGTCCTGTTGATACTGTCATCGCCCTTGGTGGCGGATCGGTTCTGGATGCGGCAAAAATAATTCGTCTCTTCTATGACAATCCCGGTCTCAAGTTACAAGAGTTGGCTGTTAACTTCCTCGACTTCAAGCAGAGAATCTCTGTTTTTCCTCAGGTGGTTCCAACTCAGCTGGTTGCCATTCCGACTACCTCTGGCACAGGTTCAGAAGTGACTCCTTTCGCTGTTTTGAAAGATAATGAATCGAAGCGCAAGCTCTCTCTGGTGGATGAATGTTTGTTGCCGAACATCGCCATTATTGATGCCAATCTGACTAAGAGTTTGCCTAAGGAAATAACTGTTGATACCGCATTTGATGCGCTCACTCATGCGCTGGAGGCTCTGGCATCAACATTCTCGTCTGATTACACTGACGGGTTGGCACTGGAGGCGATGCGCCTGATCTTCGAAGCCTTGCCTGAAACTTTGAAAAACCCAACTCAGGTATTGTGGCGGCATAAATTGCACAACGCTGCTTGCCTGGCCGGCATGGCTATCGGAAACGCATCCGTCGGCATCAACCATGCACTTGCTCACAGCCTGGGCGCCATGTTCGATATTCCGCATGGTAAGGCTAATGGTGTCTTTTTGCTTTCGACGCTGGAATACAACTCCAAAATTCCGCGCAAGTTCATGCCCACCTCGACTTATCCGCTCTGGGTGGCAGATCAGAAGTACGCCCGGGCTGCACAATTCCTCGGTCTCACCGATGAAGATGCGAAAAATGGCGAAACTCCATCGCGCGAAAAAATGTGTGTCCTTCTAAGACGTGCTGTTTACGATCTGGCTCGTTTAGCCGGGCAACCACTTTCTGTTGCTGAGCTAGGGATCCCTCAGGATCAGTATGAACAGCGAATGGTTGAGCTTGTTAGAGGCAGTTTCGAAGATATGAGCATGCGCACAAATCCGGCTCTGCCACTGATTCCTGAGGTGCTCAACTTGCTTATGACTGCATATGCGCCGCGGCAACGTCCTTAGCGCGCTAGTAATGTTTTGAGCAGTATTGTTGAGTTCGAGTGAGATTAAAGAAGGAGTTTAAAGATGAGTGGCGAGAACGCCGAACAAGCCGTAGAGGCGCGACGCAACGAAGTGCTGCAAATTGAAGGACCACTCGAGCGCGGCATCGATCATATCGATCGAACTTTAGCAACAGGTGTAAATTTAACCCTCGATTTCGCCAACTGCAAATTCATCACAGTTGACGGTCTGGAATGGCTTGAAGAGCTGCTTCTGCGTTCCGACTCACTTGGCAGTAAAGTGGTGTTCATCAATCTTGTACCGTCGGTCTACAAAGTGTTCAAAGTCGCTCACATCGATAGTCTCTTACGAGCCTGCGGCGCGCCGAGTCAGCCGACTCAGCCTTACTGTTAATATGAACTTTCTCGATTGCCGTACGTCATTTCTTTAGACCAATCGATCAGATGCTGTCCCGGGCAGCGCATAATAGAATCTGCTGCACTTGTGCATTAGATCAGTCGGCAGCATGCTGCTTTATGACCTTGGGTAGGTCGGGTGGTTTTGCCCAGACTCACTCTCGAATATTGGTAACTTTGGATCTCGGACAT
Organism: Candidatus Melainabacteria bacterium; assembly: GCA_003963305.1. Classification (NCBI taxonomy): domain Bacteria; kingdom Bacillati; phylum Candidatus Melainabacteria; species Candidatus Melainabacteria bacterium. The sequence continues at coordinate 267,001 of RXJR01000018.1, forward strand.
CGCATTGAACACAAGTGAAATTCGCCAACCGGCGCTGCAGACAGTTAACCTCACCAAAAAATTTGGTGATAGAACTTCGGTCAACTCGCTCAATCTAAGTGTTTATCCCGGCGAACTTTATGCGTTGCTGGGGGATAACGGTGCAGGTAAGACAACCACCATTAATATGCTCACAACTTTGCTCACACCCACATCTGGTGAGTTTTTTATATGTGGATTGAACGGTGTTAAACAGTCTGAAAAGACCAAAGGTGCTTTTGGGATTGTGTCGCAAGACGTGGCCATTTACAACGAACTGACTGCCTATGAGAATCTGAGCTTTATCGCGGATCTTTATAAGATTCCAAAAGTTAAAGCCAGGGAGCGCATCAAAATATTATTGGAAGACGCCGGACTCACCGATCGTGCTAACGATCTGGCTGGCAGTTTTTCTGGTGGCATGCAGCGCAAACTCACCATTGCCGGTGCTCTGTTGCATGAGCCGAAGGTGTTGTTTATGGACGAGCCTACGGTGGGTCTGGATCCTGCTTCCAGGCGACAGATCTGGACTTCGCTGAAGGCTCTGAAAAATCAAGGTGTGGCAGTTCTTTTGACGACGCATTATCTTGAAGAAGCAGAATTGCTCTCGGATCGTATCGGCATCATCAGGCGCGGAACGCTTGTGGCAGAAGGGACGATTGACGACTTGCGGCATAAGATTCAGGGGATTCGCAGCATCGCGATTCGATTGACTCGTGATATCGATGAAGATCAATTGCTGTCTAAACTGGAAAAGTTGAAAATGAAGTTTCCGGTAGAAGTTAAGCGGGACGTATTGCGCAACACCATATCATTTGCTCAGCCGCAAGATGGAAAGCTTGTGCGCAGCCTTTACCAGGTGCTGAGCTGGTTGGAAGAAGAGGAAGTTCCATTCTCCAGATTTGCAACGAGCGAACCTAATCTTGAGGAAGTTTTTCTTGCCGTTGCTTCTACAAAAGATGACATTGATACTGAAAAGCTTGGTGAGGAAGAAGCCGATGAAGACTTCAATTAAGCGAACGTTTTGTCGACGCAGGGCACAGAGAGCCACGAGATAAGAGCAAAGAGCAAGAGCAGAGAGCAAAGAGAAAAGAGAAAAGAGATTAAAATCAAACGTGCGACAGATACTGGCTATCATCAATAAGGATATATTGCAGTGGACGAGGCGTCCGCTCTATTTCATTTCGAGCATCTTGCTTGCCGTCTTGATCATCGCCGTGGTTGGTAACACGCTGTCGGGTGCTACGAGCATTCCCTTTGGTGTATATGATCCTGCCGGCATCAGTGATTTGAGCAAAGGTCTTGAAGATACCCATCAATTTATTGTTTCCAATTATGATGACCTGGAAAAGGCCAAACAGGATATCACTACAGGCAAAATCGTCGCCCTGGCAAACGTCTCGCAGGACCCGCTTGAGGATTCAGTGCAGATTTTGACGGATGGACACAATCCCTTTGTCGACAACCAGATTTCGATGGGGCTTTTGAAGGTCCTGACACAGAAGAATAAAACTCTCAGCATCCCGCTTAGGACGTCTGCCTTGTTTCCTCTGAACATTACTTTGAGAGACTTTGTTACGCCCGGATTGGCTGCTTATCTCTGTTATGTTCTTGCGTCCATGAATCTTGGATTTTCATGGATTTATGAATGGATGGAGAAGACTTATCGGCAGATTATTCTGGCGCCAAACGGTCTGCAATCTGCCATTATCGCCAAAAGTTTGACTGTAACGATTGAAGCTTCTGTTGTTTTATGGATCGCCCTCTGCCTGACCGCTCCATTCAGCGGTTTCACTCTTGGCTCTAATTTCGTCGGGCTTGTCGCCACAACCCTGGTTTCTGTTTTTTCCTTTACTTGTCTGGGACTGGCGGCAGCCTGTTTGCTCAAAACTATTCGCATCTACACGATGACGGTTTCAATCGCTGGTGTGGCGCTTATGTTCGCCAGCGGTATCATTATTCCATTAGAGGCGATGCCAAAATGGGAACAATTTTGTGCGCTAGCTCTTCCAATGTATTACTCCGCTGACGCCTTTAAAGGCGTGATGTTGGGTATCCCGGCAGATTATTTACGAGATGTCGGTGTTTTGCTGGGATGGGCAGTAATAGGACTGGTTTTCTCTTCGATACTTCTGTACCAACGCAAAGCCGCACTCTAATCGGAAGGAGCTTCAATAAATGCTGAATCGAACGGGCAAACCGGCAGGAGTGTTGGGAGCTATGCTTGCCGCCGCCATTGTTTCTGCAAGCCCCGCATCCGCGCTCGAGCCGGCCTTTTTATCCGTTCAAAATATCGTCAATGTTTTCTCCGCGCCTGCAGCGAACTCGTTCAAGAAGGCGGAAAATTACATCGATTATGACGCAATGTCCCAGCGCTCTCTTGGTTCCTCGCAGTGGTCTAAATTGACTGCCAAGCAGAAACATGATTATGTGGCGGCACTGAAATCCTTAATGGAGCAGCGGTATTACCCGCGATGGCATCGGATCTTCTCCCGAGCGAAAGTGGAGTATCTTTCGAAGTCGACTGATGGCGGCGATCTGCTTGTTAAGACCAATCTGGTCGTAGGCAAAAAGCGAGACGCTATGACCTGGCGGCTTAATGATCACAACGACAAAGTCGTCAGTCTGGCAATTGGAGAGAAGGATCTTCTTGATCGGTTAACTCATAGGCTACAACCAAAATTAAAGAAAAACGGATTCCAGGCAATGTTGGCTTGGATGCAGAACCACGCACAAGGTGAGGAGTCGGCAACCCAGACCAGTTCAGCAGAATCAGTGCTGGGTGAGTCTCGCTGATTGACAGTCGGTGCTTCTGGTTTGACAAATTTGCACTGTCCGCAAAATTTATATTGTAGTAACATAGGCAGCATTAGCAGTAAGTGCCGCGCATCTTTAAGCGCTGAATTCTGCCGCAAATAACGAAGGAGCAAAAATGACAGCAGTAAATGACACTAACGAGTTTGCCGCGGACATCGCAGAAATCAGACGCCGCGCCCGTGAACACATGGAAGATGGACCGGTGACCAATGCTTATGGTGCAGACCGCATTAAAGTTGTAAAGCTTTTGAACGAGGCTCTGGCGACTGAGCTTGTCTGCGTGCTTCGCTATAAACGCCACCACTTCATGGTTCGCGGTATCAATTCTGAGTCTGTAGCAGAAGAGTTTCTCGAACATGCCAACGAAGAGCAAGAGCATGCTGATCAGATTGCTGAGCGCATCACGCAACTCAACGGTGAGCCTGATATGAATCCTGATGTTCTCAGCAAGCGAAGTCATGCGCAATATGTCGAAGGCAAGGATACGCTCGATATGATCAAGGAAAACCTCGTGGCCGAGCGCATAGCTATTGATTCATACAAGCAGATGATTCTCTACATTGGTGAGAAGGATCCGACAACACGACGCTTGCTCGAGTCGATTCTGGAGAAGGAAGAGGAGCACGCCGATGACATGGCTAACCTCCTCAGTTCGCACAGCAAGTAAGGCGCAACATATAGCGGCTTTCCCTCGTTTTCGGTCGCGGCACTTGCTCGCTTGCCTTTTTGCAGGTTGGCTCGAGCATTGTGCTTGCCGAGCTTCGTTTTTGGGTATTATGGAAACATGGATAGCATCGCATCAGAAGAAACGCAAGTATCCGCTCGAGACAACCTCGTGCAGCATTTGCGTTACTACAAGTCCAAGCATCGCAGCAGGGGCTGCAAGATCACGCACATGATCGGTATCCCTATGATAGTGCTTGCCTGGTTGAGCCTTCCGTTCAGTCGCAAAGCATTTTTTCAATTGCACACCGGTGGCTGGATTTTGCAATTTATCGGGCACTTCGTTTTCGAGCATAATAAGCCTGTAATTCTTGAAGTTCGAGATCCAAAAACGGTGGTGTCTGCTCTTATCTTTGTGTGCGAAGAGTGGCGTCGTCTGCTCAATGGCGAAGATCTCTAATGGTAAAAGGGAAGAACGCCTGAGCGCCCTTCCCTGCTATGCGGATTTGTTCTCACTTAAACCCGCGATAACGTTTTTCCTTCCCTTGGTCGCGTTTCGCCATCTGTCATGTCTTTGAAAAGCTTGTGGCGGTGCTTATAAATCAGTACAGCTGCAATCGGAGTGCCGATAGCCACTGCCACAGCGGCGATTACAATGGCGAAGAGAATGGTGGCGAGCAAAGCTTTCAATTCCGTCAACTCTTGATGCAACTGCCGTAGCGGTTGAGCTACGCTTTGTAAGGGCTCCTGTAACTCGTGAAGCGGTTTTTGCAGTTGACGAATCGGCACTTCCAGTTGCCCGATCTGGCTACGCATTCCGGCAATATCACTGCGCACTCCATCCATCTTTGTGCCAACCTTGTCCATGCCTGTGCCTACATCGCCAACTTGTTTGGACATCGAGTTGAGTTGTCCCTGCATTGACCCCATGCGATTGTCGACGCTATCCATCTTGTTATGCAGTCCAAGCATGGCTGGCTGCAAATTTGAGATCGGTCCGGTCAGCTTCATAATCTGCTTTTGCAGCTGAACAGAATTTTTTTCCAGGCGCACGACAGGTGCAAGTGCTTTCTTGATGGGATGAAAGCCCTTAATTGGCGGATCGTCGGCCGGCGGTTGGAGATCGCTTGATTTGAGCTTCTCTTCCTGTGTCTTATCATTGGCGGGGACAGCCTGGGCGGTCTTTTGCTCCGGAGCATCGGCTGCGACGGGCTCAGCCGCATAGGCTGCCGATAAACCGATTGAGCTCGCTACTAAAAACGCCGGAAGCAGCGCCTTAAGGGGTTTGTTCGTTGCCATCGTGCATTTACCTCTTCTCTAACCGTGTTGATGACGCGGCTTGTCAGATTCGGTTCCGGGCAACAGTAGCTATGTTTCAATCACTAACAGAGAGTACGAGGCTGGGAGAAGGAATTTGATGATCAGCGCGAATTGGGATTATTGCTGTGCCAACGCAGAAAAACTCAATCACATTTGTGCTCCATCCATATGATCCCTCGTGGATGTCGACGCCTACAATTCCTTCTGCTTTCAGGTTCTCAGCCTCAGTCTGCATTCGTTCCATGGCCAGCTCGCGAGCATCGTATAGTCCTTGAGTGAAATTTGTCATCTCCACATTCTGCCCGACATTCTTGAACCATTGTCCAAAGGTTTGATGAGCGATGTGGTAGACGCAGTTACCCATGACCATTCCAACCGGTCTGTAACCTGACTTTAGAAGAGTCCAGAAGTCTTGACCTGACAAATCGCTCGTGAAAGGTTTGTCGTCGTGCGTGCGAAACGGGCTTCTGCTACCGTTTTTTGCGCTTTCGCGATGGTAGACTGCGGTTCCAAGCGCGACGAACTCTGCCAGATCCGAGTTCCAGCTCATGTGTTTGACGCGCAGTCTGACGCCGATGACACCATCTGCACCCAGCTCGTATGCTTCTTCTTCCATTCTCGTCATAGCCAGCTCGCGGGCATGATAGAGAGCTTGTGTGAGTGTTTGCATCTCTTCATTTTTTGTCCACTTCGCCTGCTGAAAGCCGATGTGATAAATGGAGCTGCCGACGACGAACCCAGCCGGCTCGAAGCCTGCTTCTTTGACCAGCAAAAATTCATTGACTGAGAGATCGCTTGTGAATAGAGTTCGATTGGCACCGGTGCCCCGCATCTCTTTCAAGCGTTCCTTGGCGTGCTCAGGAATTTCCGGCAAGTCTGGCATAACATTCTCCCAAATTAGTCATCATCATCATCGTCTTCAATGTCAAAATCATCGTCGCTGCTCGTCGTGCCACCGTATACGGTGTCGATTTGGACTGAGCTGCGGCTCAAGCTGTTTAAGTCAAGAATCAAATTGGGCGAAGGTAAACGGTCCAGGCGCTCTTCCTTGCTGCTAATTACTGTGCCCACGACAGTCCAGTGAACAAGCATGTCGTGATAAGTGTAATTGTTTACTTCGTATGCGATGTCTTCAATTTCGTAATCTGCCGCCACTCCGATCAGTCCATCGCCACCGTTCTCGTGAATGTGACTCTGGGCACGCGCCATAGCCAGATTCCTCGATTGGTAGAAACCTTGCGTGTAGGACAAGACCTCCTGGTTGGGGGCGAGATTCAAGCCGAACAACTGTTTGTTGACAATCGACTGTGTGCGAGAGTCTGAGTAGATGTAGTACGAACAAATGCCAAAGGCCAGGGCCAGCGGTCGATACCCGGCTTGATAGAGCTTCCAGAAATCTTGCCCGTTTAGAGCACTGGTGAAGGGTAATTCACTTTCCGGGTAGCCTGGAATTTTGACGGCCGTGCCGATTGCCGTGAATTCCGTCTGTCGAGAACTCCAATCGTGACTTTTGATGACCAGCCTGACACCGATCACGCCTGAGGCGCCGAGCAATTGAGCTTCGTGCTGCATGCGGCTGATTGCCATTTTGCGAGCTTCCAGCTGGGCATGGGTGATATTGGTCAGCTCTCCGGTGCTGTTCCATCTCGATTTGTAGAAGCCCCAGAAGCTGACGTTAAAAAATGATGTGCCCATTACCTGGCCCAGGGTCTTAAAGCCAGATTGTCGGCACAGCAAATACTCTCGCGTGCTCAAATCGCTGGTGAAAAAATTACTGCCGATCGCCTGCTGGCGTTCAATGCGTTCACGCGCCGTCGGCGGCACTTGCCCGCTGCTGAGAGCCTGTAGCGTAGCCGCTTCTCGCTGCTTGCGGCGTTCATCATCTTTATTGTTTTTGTTCCAAAAGAACATCGCTTATCCCAGCACGAACTTGTTCAGGGCTCGTCGCGTTTGAGCATTTTTTTCTGACATATCTTTCAATCCGGCAAGAATTTTTTCGATGCATTCCTCAACTGATATGTCATTTGTTTTGAGTACTACGCCCTTGACCAGTTTTTTGGCGCTGGCGGTGACAGAGCCGTGCTTCTGTCTGACGATTTGATATTGAAAATCGTCGAATCTGACATTTAGTTCTTGCAGCGGTCGTTCCTTTGACATGAACCATCCGCCTCGCTCGATTGTCACTGCTTCCGGCACGGCGGCCTGGAGCATTTTGGCCAGTTGCTCGAGCATGTCAGTCGATTGAGCTGTATCCGAGCGCAGCGACGCGGCAAGAACGTCGAGCTGAAGTGCTTGATCGAAATCATCAAAATCTGGTGCGGACACAATCGACTCCACGATGAAAACAGAACAAAATTAGAACATGCTTGACCAGATTAAGTGTGCAGCTTTTACACAGCCGGGGTTAATTTTTAAACTTGCTGTTTACAAGTGCTGAGAATAGTTTTGCGAAATGAGTCTGCGCCTCGTCTTACCCATGGATCGTTCTGGATCGTCTTTCGGCACGAGGAGCTGATTTCGTACATGTTAAAAATGATCTCGTCCAGTTGCTTTTGAATTGCTGCTTCATCATCTGCCCATCGTTGACATTGCTTTTGATGCAAGTCTTGACTGAGTTGGACATCGCGATTATATCGGCCGGCCGCCGCTCCCTCGAAGCTTGGAGAGCCCGGATCAAAGCTTTCCACCTGCCGGGCAATTTCTATTGCCTGCGCGCTCAGTGATGCGACGATCCGCTCTGTATCCGGGTCTGGAACCAGAAATGGAAGGCGCCTGATGTCACCAATTTGGAAATTAATTGTCGGATTTAGAACGCCGAGAATAGAACGCACCAGTGATGAATTTAGATACCCGAGTATAAACAAGATGTCGATTCGAGAACTGAAAATAGCCGAGCTGGCAATGTCGAAAACCGCACCGGGTGTCAACAGTCGTGCCTTGAAGCCTTTTGTGCCTATATAAGAGTATGTGACGCCTCTCTTGAAATAGAATGGTTCCCCTGGCAGCCTGGCTGATTGTCCACGGTTTACTCGATATTCGCGAATTTGCTGCCCGTCTGTTTTCCAGTGCAGCATCAGTGGGCTGGTGTAATACCATTTATGACCGCCGCCTTTGTCATATGGTACGTATTCATGCCGTACCCGCTCGTCAATTTTGTCGAACCTGGTTACGAATTTTTGGTTGTTGCACGTGAAGAGACCATTTGTACAGGTTATGGCATGGTCCGGAGCGACGATGGTTGGGTGTCTGTTGAACAAGCGTAGTATCTCAGGTGGTGCCCAGAATGAATATGGTGCTTGTGGCAAATATTGAGCCTGTGCATCGGCTTCTGCGCGTGAGACAATGCGGGGAGCGATATTACTGAGCCCGTTCGATTCGGCGAGCGCTTTTTCCTCTCTTGTCAGCAACTGCCAGCAGCGTACATCTGAAGCCTGCTGATTGTCTTTCTTTCGAAGCGTGATAATTGCGGTGTTGGTCTTTTCACCACCTTTGGTGGCAAATACACCCGAGCCAAGTTGCGCGATTGCTTCAACATTCGCTGTTTGCATCATCGTTTCGCGCAGACTCTGGTATCTCTGAATCGTCAGTACGCTCTGCTGGCAAATTGCTGCCAATCGGCCTCCTGGTTTGAGCAGTCTCAGGCCAAGCTCCAGAAATGCGGCATAAAGGTCGTATTGGCTGTCGGGAAATTCTGCTTTGAGAAAATCTCGGATCATTTGAGGCATGAGGCGATGCCCAAGATAAGGAGGATTCATGGCGATGGCATCGAACTGTTGTGGAATGCCGGGGAGTTGCACTGAGGCTCCGAGCAAGAGGCTTCCGATAGTGCAGGCTCGTTCCGAGTCTCCAGCCAGGCTGATTTTAGCTGGGGCTATCTCGATAAAGCTTGCGCAAGAATCTCGAGCTTCCAGATAGAGCGCCAGTTTGGCCAGGTCTACGAGGCCCGAGTCCACATCCAGCCCGAAGAGCTGTTGTTCAAAAATTCGCTCTAACGCTTCTTCCTGACTGGTTTGGCTTTGTTTTGCCAGCAGTGAACGCAGAGCCGGCACGAGCAGATGCCCCGCGCCGCAGGCTGGGTCGAGAAACCGGGCCGCTTTGTTGCTGCTGAGCGCCTCTTCGACGAGGAAATCTGCAATCCAGTCAGGTGTGAACCATTGTGTCAGAGATGGTATATCGCCAGTCTGAGCCCGTGTGCGGTGACCATCGACGATGTTTTTGCGTACGCCTGCAGATTTGATAGCGCATTGCCAGAACCAGCCGGCTGCCAGCGATTCGTCTAGTGCCGCGCTGCTGTGAAAACTGCTGATTGCCTTGACAAGCCGGTGCAATCGTTTTTCTATAAATGATTGTCCGTAGTCTCTCTGGCAGTGCTGAAATACGCCTGAGCTGGTCACCGAAAAGGCAGTACTATCCAGGTGCATTGCCGGTTTGCCTATGGCCGCGCCGTATTCCTTTATAAATTGAGTCATGATGCTGTCGCCAAGCGCCACGGGCAAAATTCCGCGTGCCGCCAGCCCGGCCGCTGCGACCAGTTCAAGGAAGACACGGTCTGAATGCTTGAGTTCGGGATCCTCTTTGCGCAAAAGGCGCAGCAACTTCATCATGGACGCGTGCCGATCCTGCTTAGTGCAGTCACGATGGGCATTTACAGTGATGGGACTCATTTATTTGCAATTGACTGGGGAGAAATCGTGTTTTTGATCCATGAAAGAAAGGCTATGAACGGAAGATTCCAGTTGTCATTTAGTGTATAAATCCAGTTATTCCAATGAATCCAGCGAAATCGGGAGCACCTTATGGTCAAGGCAGGGCTTGAGGACATAGTAGCGGCATCTTCATCCATTTGCGATGTGAATGGAAAAGAAGGGCGCCTCGTTTATCAGGGTTACGATATTCACGATCTCGCCGAACATTCAACGTACGAAGAGACCGTATTTTTGTTGTGGAATGGCAGATTGCCCCACAAGCAAGAGCTCGAGACGCTGTCGGCAGCATTGCGTAGCAATGCCGCAATTCCCGCTGAAGTGGTGAAGGCGATGAAGGCATTTCCCAAAGATGCCAACTCGATGGAAGTGCTCCGTACTGCAGTTTCTATGCTGTCTATGTATGATCCCGATGATGAGCTCAACGATCGCGATGCCAACGTACGCAAAGCCACTCGTCTAACTGCTCAACTGCCGACTATCGTTGCTTACTGGGATAACATTCGCAACGGTAAAGAGCCCGTCGCTCCCAATCCGAATCTCAGTGTTGCAGCCAATTTCCTTTATCTGCTTCACGGCGGCAAAGAGCCAGATCAGCTGAGCACGAAATCTCTGGACATTGCCCTCATCCTTCACGCCGACCATGAACTCAATGCGTCGACATTCGCCGCTCGTGTGGCCGCTGGAACTTTGACCGACATTCACTCTGCTATTGTCGCTGCCATCGGCACCTTGAAAGGACCGCTGCATGGTGGTGCCAACCAGGAAGTGATCAAAATGTTGATCAAGATCGACAAGCTGGAGAATGTTCAACCATACATCAGCAAGATGTTCGAAGAGCGCAAGAAAGTTATGGGCTTCGGTCACCGTGTTTATAAAACTGAAGATCCAAGAGCTTCTCACCTGCGTAAAATGTCGGAAGAGCTGGGCAGGACAAACAATGAGTTGAAGTGGTTCCAGATGTCTCGCAAGATCGAAGAGATGGTTCTGAATGACAAAGGTTTCTATGCAAACGTAGATTTCTACTCTGCTTCTGTCTATTACATGCTCGGTATACCGACCGATCTGTTTACGCCGATTTTCGCTGTAAGCCGCATGGCTGGCTGGGCTGCTCATGTACTCGAGCAGTACGACAACAATCGCTTGATTCGCCCTCGTGCCGATTACACAGGTCCGAAAAACCTGACCTACGTATCGATCGACAAGCGCTGAGTCTGAAATCCCGTCTTAGCTTTCAGCTCGCGCTTTGTAAGCGCAGTAGACTCGCTCGAGGAATTTTTCGGACGGCTCGGTCGAGCTGTCATCAAGCTTCTTCCTCATGTAAGAGGCGAGGTTGCCTGCAATCAGTGGACGCTGCGATTTAGCGAGATTGGCGCGGCGCTTCAGGAAGCTTTTGAGCAAGGCATATTCTTGCGGTGTGATTCGGCCTGCGTCTATCGATTCGATGTTATACGAATCTGTGAGCATGAAATCTTCGCTCAGCATCTCTGCCTTTCGTTCGCGCACTACGATGGTGCCGCCGGCATAGTCCCCAAATCGTTTCTCGTTCTTGTCGATGATCATCGGCAGTAAACCGACGAATGCCAACCCTGTATCCAGCGTGCGAATCAAGTTGCGCAAAACTACGCCAGACCAGCCTACCGGTTGACCGTTTGCTTCAATCACCCTGATTGACACGATTTTCTTGCCTGGTGTCTGACCCTGCCATGTCCCTTCGAAAAAAATGAAGTAGCCGAAGTTGATGATAAAGATGATGAAGATAGCTGCCATGCCCAGAATGTTGCTTGCCAGTGCTCTGTCGGTCTCGGGCAGATCTGTAAGCCCGATTACTGTGCTGCCTCCCCAGTAAACAAGCCCAACTATCAGTATCGCTGTGTAGGTAATCGCCGTATCGATAAGAGCGGCCAGCACGCGGTTGCCGATGCCTGCCAATTCCAGGTGTAGGTCAACGTTTTCCGGGGTAGAGATCGAATAGTTTGGTTGCTGCATGAGAACTCTATTCCCCGATGAATGTCGAACGCTGGCTGAGAATAAGAAGACCTGTTTGGGAGAAGCTGGAAGAACTTCTGAAAATAGTTGATAGCAAGGGACTTTCGGGGCTCGACCGTCAACAGTTACAAGAGTTGGGGCGAATTTATCGGTCGGTATCGGCTGACCTGTCTAGAGCCCGGGTAATGAACCTCAGTTCCGATATTCTGTCTTATCTGAACAATCTTCTGGTTCGCGCCCACAACCAAGTTTATCAAACCCGAAGAAACCGCTGGGCTGACTTTTTCGATTTCTTCTACAGGCAATTTCCCTGTCTGGTTCGCAAGCACATACTTTACGTCAGTCTGGCCATCGTCATATTCGCCGTCCCCATGTGTATCAGCTATTTCATGACCCTGGAGGATATCCACTTTGCCCAGTTGGAGACGACGAGAGGACAACCTATTGTCTCGGACGAAATGTGGAACATGATTGAAAATCGGCAGATGTGGACTGATTCCGTTCAACATTACAGTTCCACCGTCTCCAGTTTGATCGCCACCAATAACATTCGAGTAGCAATATTAGCCTTCGTACTCGGCATTACCTTCGGCATCGGTACAAGTATTGTTCTGTGCAATAACGGACTCATGCTTGGCACCGTGCTTGGTGCTTGCCAGACTTTCGGCATGGCGGGAAGATTGCTCGCCTTCATCGCACCGCATGGGGTGCTCGAGCTGACCGCGATATTTATCAGCGGCGGCGCCGGACTTTTGATGGGAAAGGCTCTGCTTTTCCCCGGGCAGCATAAAAGGCTTGATGCCCTGCGGCTTGCCGCTCGCGATGCCGGCGGCATGTTTGGCGGTTGCGTGCCTCTGCTGCTGGTGGCAGGCATGATTGAAGGATTTATATCTCCACGCACCGATTTGAGCGCTAATTTGAAAGTAGCTGTCAGCCTGGCTACAGCAATTGGTTTATTGCTATATCTTTTTGTACCGCGAGAAAAAAATCCTTCTCATCAGGCTTAAATCGCGCATCTTTGAGTAGAATATAGTGAGCGTTCGCGAAGGCACCTGTTTTATTTGCTTAGCTCGTGAACTGCGCACTATTTAAAACAGGTGTGGAGTCTGCATCCATATGACAAACGCTGTGCTCGATCGAAAGAAAGAAAAAGCTTTTGCTGATAAAGTGATCAGAAAAGCGGTCAAGCGCAACCGTCGTAAACCGCCAGGCCAGCGCCTTTTGATCTATACAGGCATTTCTGTGCTGGTGGCTCTGAGTGGCTTGTCGCCTTTCAAGTTCGGCCAGGCCGCTAAACAGCAAGCGGTCACTCCAGCGGTGACAGTGACACCACCTATAGCGCTTACATATCCACTGGATGAGTTGCGCAAAAAAATCGAAGTGGTCGCCACCATGAAAGATTTGCGCGCCGGAGTTTTCGCCGCAGATTTGAAGACGGGCAAGTTTGTTGACTACAATGGTCACGATGAATATGCAGCAGCCAGCATGATCAAGGTGCCTGTATATGTCTCGCTCCTTACTGCTCTTGATCGCAAAGAAGTTTCCTTAGACCAGCCTGTGGAAATTCGCCAGGATCTGGTAACAGGCGGCTCCGGCTGGCTGCAATGGCGCCCCGTCGGCACCAAAGTGCCGCTCAGGGAAGTGGCTGAGCTGATGATTATCATCTCCGACAACACCGCCACCAACATGGTTATCGATTTGCTGGGCGGCAAAGAGAAGTGCAATCGCGACTACGTAAGCTGGGGTCTTCAAAAGACGCGCATCAATAATATGTTGGGCGACTTCGAGGGCACCAACAAAACCAGCCCATATGACATGGTTTATTTGCTCAGCCGCATCGACCGGGGCGAAATTATCAGCCCGGAGAGTCGTAAGTGGATGTATCAGACAATGGAGCGCACGAGAATTCGCACTCTCTTGCCACCCGGTCTTGCCCCAGGCTCCAGAATTCTCCACAAGACAGGTGACATCGGCACCATGGTTGGTGACGCCGGAATCGTCATCACACCGACAGGTCAAAGATATATCGTTTCGATGCAGGTCGAGCGTCCGCACAATGACAGGCGGGCTAATCTGCTCATCCGTGCTCTTTCCAAAATGGTCTATCGCTGCTTTTCAGTTCCATCGCTGACCTGCTCAGATGCGGCAGCTGTACCGCTGGAATCTCTGAGCGGCCCGCCCGTGCACCACAAGCGGCATCATCACAAACACAAATAAACGCCGGCAGTTCTCACTGTCTTTGTGACGACGCTGTTGATTGCATATCCGATTGTTCGACTTGCTTTATAGCTTGCATAGCCGCACTGTCTGAGTTTACTTCAGACTTTCTGCCGTGGTCGGTGAGTGAATCGTAGATTTGATTCGCTTTCTCGGCCGGCGTGAAGGTTTGCTCGCGATAGAGTGTCTGCACATCTTTGACTGTGATCGGCACGAGCTTCTTCTTGGCCTCTTCGTAATCGGCTGCTTCGATTGTGTATTCCTTGCCGATTACCGAACTGGCTGCCCTTTTGATGGCATTCTCGGCATACTGCTTGTAAAAGAATTCGTTTATACGCAGGTGCCCCTGCTCATGCTCTTTGAGTTTGTCGTTGGCGTCTTTTGGCAGTGTGATTACTATAGGAAGTGAGAGATCGCAGGCTGCAGACTTGATGACGAAGCGGAAAGAGTTGGGTGAATCATAGTGGACCCAGTTGAAGTGGCAGGAAAATTTCCAGCTTGGCTCGGTCAGGGCCTTCATTCCGATAGGAATCTTCTCGGGCTTGGCTCCCTCGTAATACTGGTAGTCAACGGCGCTTGGCGCCATGTCGACTGTGATGTTCTCAGCCTGGGCGTGAGTAGACTGAATGCCTGAAAGCAGCGAGGCGCATAACAGCGACAGCAAAAAGTTCGGTTTCATAGCGAACAAAAATTGTCTCCCAAGAAAGATTATTCTAGGATAACAATTCTTCAGGTGTAAAACAAAAGCACGACCCGAAAGTCGTGCTCATCCCTAACGCCAGTCAGAGACCTTTATAGTTGTTAATCGATGCGTGGAGCCAGAAGCGGGCTGCTCAGAGGTTGCCCTCCAGGCACTACACCACTGTGTCTTTTGACGCTGCCCAGCAAGCGCTGACCGTTACGAACGATCGATTGAGACTCTTGCAGTCTGGTAGCCAGATTTTGCAGATCGGCATCGATTCTTGTCAGCACTGACTCAGCGTAGTGGTCGGCGCCTTCGCGTACGCGTGTAGCTTCTTCTTCAGCTTCGATTCTGATTCTGTCAGCTTCGGTAATGGCTTCGCGGCGCATCGCTTCTACTTCGGTAACGACTTGCTTTCTGATTCTTTCGACTTCAGCCTGCACAGCTTTGAGCAGTTCAGACTCGTGCAACATGCTTTCTGCCTGACGGCGAGCAGTTGAAATTACTTGTTCGGCACGACGTTGCGACTCGGCGATGATCTCGTCACGCTGCTGCAAAATGTCTGACGCTTCACGCAGCTCTTCCGGCAAACGGGCGCGAGCTTTGTCTAGTACGTCAAGAAATTCGTCGGCGTTGATAGCCTTGAATTTGTATATACCAACAGCATCATCAATTAAGTGCTCGAGCAAATCGAGATGCTTATAGATGGTCGTCTGCTTGAATGTAGCAGGCGCCTGCCCTTGTTGTAGGGGCTGCTGTTGAGTGAGTGGCGGTGCGGTTTGAGTAGTCATCTACTAGGTGCCTCTGCTGAAATGTTGTTTCAGATATTCGTTCACTGCTGGTGGAACAAACCTTGAAACGTCTCCCCCGAGCCGGGCGATCTCTTTGACCGTTGAGGAACTGATAAAAGAATACTCGGCTTTAGACATCAGAAAAATAGTTTCTAGTTCAGGAAACAATTCCTTGTTAGCCTGTGCCATTCCTAATTCTGCTTCAAAATCCGATATAGCTCTTAGCCCTCTGATCAATATCGTGACGTTGTTTTCTTTTGCATAATCAACGGTCAAACCCTGAAAACTATCGACGGTGACGCCATTCAGATCTTTGAGCGCGGCTGACATAAGCTCCATCCTTTTTTCCATAGGCAATAACGGCGATTTACCGGGATTACCTACAACGGCCATGATCACTTCATCGAAGAGCTTGCTAGACCTCTGGATAATGTCTAGATGGCCTTTGGTCATAGGATCGAAGGAACCTGGATAGATGGCGCGTACCAATCTCCCAAAATCCTCCGCTTGCGATCCGGCGCGCCTTCAGTTCTCTTTGGAATAAGGAATCAGTGGCGCGATTCCAGACCTTGTCAACGTAAGCATAATAACACGGTAGCTCTTGGTAATCGGTTGATTAACGGATGATCAACTGTGCCCTCGATGGATATCGCAATGGCTCGCGGGTGGATATGCGGCGCTTCTGCGCTTGTATGGCGATTGGATTTTCTGGCTGGAGAGCCATTTATTTTGTAAATTTATGGGACTGTAAGGTGCTGCCGGCGGCGGCTCAAGATGCGGTCAGGCTTGAGCTTTCAGTGTTTGCCAGATACTCGCTGCCTGCGTTACCTGACTGGCCTTCGTCCTTTTTTTCGTTCTCATCTAAATCTTCTGCAACAGGCAGGAAGAAGGAGAAGGTCGAGCCCTGCCCCAGTGCCGATGAAACGGATAATCTGCCGTGATGCTTTTCTACGATTTTTTTAACTATCGTTAATCCCAGCCCGGTGCCTTTGATTGTGTGAACCTTTTTCTCGACCCGGAAGAAGCGGTCGAAGATCTGTTCCAGGCACTCCTCAGGGATGCCGATGCCGTTGTCTTTGACGTCGACGCGAATTTCTCTTTCATCAGCAAGATGGTTGACGATGACTTCGATTTTGCCGCCCACTGGTGTGTATTTGATACCATTCGTGAGCAGGTTGATAATCACTCGTTCGATTGATTCCTGGTTGATATTAACCAGCGGAATATCCTCTTCTTCGCAGACCATAGACAGTTCGATCTGACGATCTTTTGCCATCAGATTCAGTGCGCGCAGAGCATACTCGATGGCGCCGCGAATGTCGCCCGGTTCAAGTTCGAAATCGCGATTGGCCTCTTCGACGCGGCTCAATTCAAGCACGTCGTTGACGAGGAACATGAGCCGATCTGCTTCGCTGTCGATGATCTGCAGAAACTCGCGGTAAATATCGGGGTCGAGCTTTTCACCGTGATTGCATAACGTATCAACATAACTTTTGATTGACGTGATCGGTGTGCGCAACTCGTGACTGACGTTGCTTATAAACTCGCTCTTCATGCGCTCCAGCTCGGCTTGCTTGGTGATGTCGTGCATAATCAGAACCGAACCGAGAAATTCTTTGTTCAATATGATCGGTGCCATGTTGACCCGCACTACGAGCTCACCCAGATGCACTTGCTGGGCTACGGGCTCGAGGCTTCCTGGCGAGACTGTGTCGGTGAAGGCCTGGACAATCTGACAAATCTGCGGCGAATCGGGACCTTCCGTGCAAAAAACCAGAGGCTTGCCGAGCAGGTCTTTGGCTTCTTTGGCAAACAGTTGCGTGGCTGCAGCGTTGACGATTTGCACTTTGTTGTCGCGGTCGCAGACGACGACGCCATCTGCAATAGACATGAGCACCAGTTCCAGCTTGTTTCTCTCAGAGATGTATTTGTTGCGTTCAGACATCAGGGTGTCGACATTCTGTTTGTCATACTGCTGCAAGCGGCTCGACATGTAATTGAAGGCGTTCACCACCTGGTCGATTTCTCGGCCGGCGCGCTGGCTGCGGATCTGGTGCCCGAAGTGTCCGGTGGCGATTTCGCTTGCGCCCTGAGAGAGGATACGCAACGGACGGTTGATCAGCGCATAGTTCGTCCACAGACCCATGGCACCGAGCAAGCCCAGCAAACCAAAGATGGAGACGAGAAAGTTTTGCGTTTCTTTAGGGGAGCCGAGGATGGTGAATGATTGGTTGTCCAGTCCGACCCAGCAAATGCCGAGCTGCTCATTGTTCCGCACCATGGGCACGGCAATGTTGGTGAGCGACTTGTAGCCGGGTGGGCTGTGATAGACGCCTGGTATGGCGTAGCTCTTGCTCTGCTCGTAGATAGGGAATACGTCCGGACCCTTGCCGTGCGAATGCAGCATCTGGCTGTCCAGGAGCACTTCACCCTTTTCGTCGCAGAAGGCGATGTAGGCTATGGCGGGCGTCTGCACTCGCTCTGTGAGAATGTAGTACTTGAGCCCTTCCAGGTTGCCTGTGTTGGAAAGTGCCTCAGCGCCGCCTCGTGCCAGAGCTTGGGCCAGCGCCATGCCGAACTGCGAGACCGACTGGTCGATGATCGCCTGCGTTCTGGCCACCCACACCCATGCAGTGAACGTGACGAGCGCCGATATGGAAAGCAAACCCATCAACAGTAGTTGTTTCTGGGCTGAGATGCGACCCCACGACTGTCTAACCTTAGCCACGGTTCTCGTGAATGGCTGAAAGGTCGTCGTTTCCTGATTTGTAGGAGGCGATGAGGTCACGGAATACTCTCCCTGCGCTGTGGCCGGAAGGTTTTCGGCGCACAAACCAATATTAGCCCAATTACTCTAGATATTTACAAGTGAGCTGGCTTTCGGACACAGTTTGACAGTTTAAAGCCGGGTTGCCAAGGGAACAATTGTTTTTGAGGGCTGGGGCCTGGCGTACGGTGACGAGGCAAGTCTCGAGGAAAGATAAGTGGCACAAGTAGATACCGTTGGCTCAAAAGAATCTGCCGGCTCCTCCCCCACAGAGAAGCTCAACCCGGCAGATACACACGAAATCGTCGTCAAACATATGCCGCTCGTGAGGCAGATAGCCAGGCGGTATAGTCAATTCAACACAGACAGTTTGGAAGATCTCGTGCAGGTCGGCTCGATTGGCTTATTGAAAGCCATCAAGTACTACGACCCCAACCGAGCTCGGTCTGCAAGCTTTAAGACGCTGGCAACTTGCTACATTCGAGGCGAGATCAGGCATTACTTGCGCGACCATTGCTCGCTGGTGCAGGTGCCGCGCAAGTTGACCGAGATGAATGCCCAGGTCTCGCAACTGGAAGAGAAGTTGACCAAGCAACTGAGCCGCACACCGACAGTGCAAGAACTGGCTGAGCAGTCAGGTTTTTCAGTGCAAGAGATTCTTGAAGCCCAGCAATCGTGGGAAGCTCGCATCCACTACGAATCACTCGACTCGACCGGTGAAGACGAAGATCGTGATGACAAAAGAAGTTTGTCTGAAACGGTTCCAGACAGGCGCTATCAAGATTTGCTCATCGCTTCTGAGGAGAGAGAGCTGGTCAGTCAGGCACTGAGAAGACTGGGCGACCGCACCCGCCAGATTATCGAGTTTGTTTTCTTCTACGATTTGTCGCAGAAAGAAACTGCCTCGGTGCTCGGTTTGTCCGAGATGGGTGTCTCGCGCGCCGTTCATAGTGCCGTCAAAAAACTAAAAGACGCCATGAAAGCCGAGGGCAAGTGAGCAACGACGGACTTTCTTCTCTAAGTTTGCCTGGTCCGGCTACATTAGAAGAGATAGTGCACGTCGCAGTCGAAAATCATGCTTCCGACATTCATCTCAAGGCGGGCATGCAGCCGATCTTGCGTATCGACGGTCAGTTGCGGGCGATTACTACAATGCCTCTTCTCGAGTCGCAGTCGTTGCGCTCGATGCTGATGGCGATTCTGACACCTGAACAGCGCAAAAACTTCGAAGAGAATTTCGAGCTGGATGCCTCTCTGGTTTTTGCCAATCACGCTCGCGTTCGCATCAATATGTATACCGATGTGCAATCAGTCGGATGCGCGATGCGTCTGGTGCCGCTGAAAGTTCCTACAATTCAGGAACTCGGTCTGCCACCCGTGATCGAGCAGCTCACTCATCTGAAATCAGGACTTGTGCTGGTGACAGGAGTTACCGGAGCAGGCAAGTCAACGACTCTGGCGGCGATGATCGATGAGATCAACAGACGCCAGACCTCTCACATTTATACGATCGAAGATCCCGTTGAGTTTGTGCACCGACCGATGCGCTCTGTCATCACTCAAAGAGAAATCGGCATTACTACGAGGAATTTCGTCAGCGCTCTGAGAACGGCATTGCGTGCAGATCCGAATATTCTGCTGATCGGAGAGATGCGCGATGCTGAAACCATGGTAGCGGCATTGAAAGCAGCCGAAACCGGATTGCTCGTCTTCTCGACCTTGCACACGAGATCGGCCACCAAAACCATGCAACGCATTCTCGGTATCTTCGAGCCTAAAGACCAGGAGGCGATTCGTATGCAACTGGCGTATGCCCTCAGGGCTGTCATTTGCCAGCAACTTTTACCGACGCTCGCAGGCGGAAGGCGAGCTTTCCACGAGATTCTCGTCAATACTTCGACTATTCAAGAAGCAATTCTGTTTGGAGAATTCGACAAGCTGAACGAGTACATGCGCAACGGTTCTTTTGACGGCATGTGCGTCATGGACGATTGCATCTACAAGGCTTATTCAGACGGCGTGATATCAGGAGACGTTGCTAATCAGTTCGCTCTCAACACCGATGAGATGGACCGCGCTTTGCGTGGCGCTTCGGTTTTGTAGAAAATTGCAATTCTAATGGGGCAAGACGACCGATGATCTTTTACCCAGAAACGCCAGGCTCTGTCTTAAATCTGTTTTTGCCAGTGGGGAGTCTATTTTGTTTTTCATTGTTGTGGGTTGCAATGGGCTGGTGCGCCTCTAACCTTCCGTTGAAGCTTGTTCGACCTCGACAGCTACAGAAGAAAAGCGCATACGACCTCAATAAACCCCACCCTCAGGGCTGGATTTTTAGCTCCCTTTGTTATGTCGGTTCGGTTTATCTCATTGGCATTGCCGTATCCATGTTGATTGACTCGCTGACGAAGTACGATACGATGAGCCTCTCAAAGGAAAGAAGAATTCTTACCGTGCATTTTCTTCTCGCTCCGGACCAGTCATTTAACCTCGATCAAATTGCGTCAATTGCAGTGGAGCAAGAGCAGCTGCCTGAAAAGTGGCTCAGTGTCTACGGACCCAAATTCGGTTGCAGAATTACTATTATCAAAAAAGATGGTCAACGCATACATTCAAATGCAGTGGCGTACTGGCATAGCCGATTGCATCCGCAAAATGAAAAAGACATCTTGAATCGCTTCCCGTCTGAATCTCGCTCCGATCTGGAAGGTCGTTTGAGCGAAGAACGACAGTCGTTCTACAAGTTGCAGAATTTCCTCAATGAGTTAGAGGCGTTGGGCGCGCCAATACAATTCAGTTATTCCGATAGTTCAGGTAAAAGCCGATCAACGGAATCTCTTATCAATATCCCTGGTAGTTCTGAAAGTAGCTTTCCATAAACCGCTCTTGAGGCTGATTTGTGGTTGCAATGATGTTTGGTGTAAATGAATTGTCTGCTGTGGTTGGGATGAGAAGGACCGATCAACGATAGGTTTTCTATATCGATCAGGCTCTGGGTGCGGTTTTAGGTTAAATCGCATCAGATCCGAGTTGTCAAACGTTGCAAGGTGTTTAAGGTCTGCTAACATTCACCAGGTTTCGAGGTGAAGTTCTGTAACTCCCGCTTGCCGCCTCGATATTCGAAGAATATGCAAGCAATTAGTATTTTTTCAGAGAGGAAGCATGTCTCCTTTTACTAGTGAAACAACGGTGTCCCTCGAACATTTAGATGACTACTTGAGAGCAATCGTTAAGCTCAAACTCAGAGAATTTGTACATCTAAGCCCCTGGTTTCAAGACATTCCTTCGATCGATGTAAACAATTACATGCGCTTCGAGTCGGTAGACAGACCAAATTATTCCGAGTATTTGCCGGACGAAGAGTGTCCAAACCGCTTTCATCTGGCTAGCGTTCGTCGCCGTCGAGCCAGAAATTTCGCGTTTTAGGTCCGGCTTTCGCCAGGTGCTTGAGGTCTCAGTTTGCGGTCAGCCCGTGCCAGCGGCTGGTATCTATTACCGTCACAGTGCCGTCTGCTCAGGCTCTTAGATTTCAATTGGTCGGGACGAGAGGATTCGAACCTCCGGCCTCACCCACCCCAAAGGTGCGCGCTACCCCTGCGCCACGTCCCGATAATTGGTCCTGAGACAGTCATTATATTATATGCACGCTGTTAGAATTAGCTTGGTAGCAACCAAAGCTTTGGCACTGGCAATTGCAAGACTCTCTAAACGACATCAACGTTCACGATATATTCGGCTTCCAGTTAGACGACTTCCAGCTTGAGGCAATAAAGCACCTCGAAGAAAATCGCAGCGTCGTTGTCTGCGCTCCGACCGGGGCCGGCAAGACCGTGATTGCAGAATACGCAGTCGAGATGGCCCTGCGCAGCAATAAACGCTGCTATTACACGACACCTCTGAAAGCTCTTTCCAACCAGAAGCTGAACGATTTCAAGAACAAGTACGGCGAAGACAAGGTTGGTCTTTTGACAGGCGACATTTCCATTAATCGGGAAGCGCCCATCGTTGTTATGACCACTGAAGTTTTTCGCAATATGCTCTATGGCACCATACTTGGTGACGTAACAAGGAATCTTCGCGATGTAGCGTTTGTCATTCTCGATGAATGTCACTACATGAACGATGCTGAACGCGGCACGGTCTGGGAAGAGTCAATCATCTATGCACCGAAGAATATTCAACTGGTAGCGCTCTCAGCTACTGTCGCTAACGCCGCTGAACTGACCACCTGGATTGATGAAACGCATGGTCCGACCGGGCTTGTGCTCTCAGACTTCCGACCGGTGCCTTTGCGTTTTCACTATTTTGGCGATCGCCACATCTATCCGCTTCTCAGCCCGGGCAAAGGTGTAAACACACTTCTGAAGGCTCGTTTTGGCAGCAAAAAATCGCAGCATAAAGACCGCAAACGCCGCTCTGGTCCAGTTCTTGGTGCCAGCCCGAATGATGTTCTGGCCGTGCTCTCCGGTCGTAATATGCTGCCTGCGATCTATTTTTTGTTCTCGCGGCGCGGCTGCGAAGAATCAATGAAGCGTGCACGAGGCATTCCTTTGATCAACTTGAGCGAACAAGCCGAGTTGAAGGAAGTGATTGCATCCTTCACTAAGGATTTCCCTAATCTTCTCAATCATCCGCATCTGCCTTACTTGCTCGAGGGCATGTCTGTTCACCATGCGGGTATGTTGCCCAGTTGGAAAGGTCTGGTCGAGAAACTGTTTCAGCGCGGTCTTTTGAAAGTTGTCTTTGCTACTGAAACTCTCGCGGCTGGTATCAATATGCCTGCACGCTCCACTGTAATAAGCTCCATTTACAAGCGAGCAGATGAAGGTCATCGTGAGTTGACCGCATCGGAATTTTTGCAGATGTCGGGCAGAGCCGGACGAAGAGGGATGGACGAGGTCGGTCACGTAGTGGTGCTGCATCATCCGTTTGAACCGGTCGAGGATGCAGCCAAGCTGGCTACTTCACCGGCTGACCCGTTGTCGAGCCGCTTCACGCCTTCTTATGGCATGGTTCTAAATCTGCTCGAACGGCACACTCTGGAAGATGCTCGTGATTTGATCGAACGCAGCTTTGGCCAGTTTCTTGTCAATCAGCAGCTGGAGCCATTGTACGAACAAAAAATGGGCTGGGAGCTTGAACTGGAAAGATTGCGCAGCCCACTTTGCCCGGCTGAACCAGGTGATCTGCCCCTGTATGGGCGGCGATTGGAGACAATTCGCAGCAAGCACAAACAACTTAAGCAGATGGAACGCGGCATGCGCGGTGGTGCAAAACAAGACCCAGCTGCCGAATCAGCACTGGCTGCGGTGCATGATGAGATTCACAACTTGCTTGCCGAAGCCTATGGAATGCCCTGTCACGGTTGCCCGGTGCAAAAACCTTGCAGCAAACAGACAGATAGAGTGGCTCAGCTAGAGAAGCGGATTAAAGAATTCGATCGCCGTATTCACAAAGAGACTACTAAGTACTGGCGCACATTCGAGGCTCTGGCCAACATATTGCGTTTGAAAGGTTACCTGGACGGCAATACTCCTACGGCGCTGGGACGCATGGCCACTGGTATCAGAGGAACTAACGAGTTGTTCTTGACTGAAGTGGCAGTGAGTGGGCTTCTCGAACATTTGGATCCGCCTCAGATGGCGGCCGTTTTGACCGCTCTGGTAACAGAAGACTCTCGCTCTTATGAGCAGTCGCGTTTCCGTGTCAGCCCTCAAGTGGAGCTTGTGCTCGGTGAAATCAATACACTTGCTCGCAAGCTCTATCGCACTCAGCGCGACATGGACGTAGATATCTCGGTTTCCTTCAGTCCAACATTTTCAGGACTGACCGAGATGTGGGCTCAGGGCGCAACCTGGGACGATATTCGTATGGCTACTTCGTTTGATGAGGGTGATGTTGTGCGGGCCTTCAGACGCACTCTCGACCTTTGCCGGCAATTCATGCGCGCCCCTGGCATGAAGCCTGAGATTGTAGCGATCTGCACCGCGGCCGAAGGTCTTCTGGCGCGTGACGAAGTGAAAGAGAATTTCTAAGTTCAATCGGCTAAGTTCAATCGGGAATTTTTACCCAGAATGTGCTGCCGACTCCGACCGTACTGTCAACGCCGATTGTGCCCCCGTGCTGCTCGGCAATGTTTTTTGAGATGGCCAGACCGAGACCCGTGCCTTTGTGCTTTTTGTTAGCACCATCTGCTTGTTTGTATCTTTCGAAAATCGTCGACTGCACCTCGGGTGGAATGCCGCAGCCCTGATCTGCGATTTCGAAGACGACGTAATTGCTGCCTCGCACCACACGCAGACGCACTTCCGAGCCCGGTTCCGAAAACTTGACGGCGTTGGAGAGCAGATTGACCAGAACCTGAACGAAACGGTTGCGGTCGACTACGACATTCAAACTGGTGGGCTCGATGATAATCGCCACCTTGTTCTGTTCGGCAAAACCATAAACTGATTGTTTTGCTTGTTCCAGCAAGGCGACCGCACCGATCTCATGCCGATCGAGTACGATTTCGCCTGCTTCCAGTTTTTCCAGGTCGAGCAACTCATTGATCAGACCAATCAAGCGGGTCACATCTTGCTCTGCTGCGGCCAGGCGCTTATGCCCTGTTTCGTTCACTGATCCATAAGCTTCTACCGACATCAATGTGAGCAGATTCAGCACCGAATTTAGTGGCGTGCGCAGATCGTGACTGACCATCGCGACAAAGTCTTTTTTCATGCGCTCAATTTGTTTTTCCACCGAAACATCATGCACCACGCAAAAGTAGCACTGCTGCTTTGGAGACCAGTTGGCCGTCCAGTGCATATCTGCCACTTCGCCATTTTTTCGCCTGATGCGCGTGTCGAAATTGCGTGACTCTTCTTTGCCTTTGACCAGGTTGCTTGTAATTTTTTCTGCATCTTCAGTGGCTATGATTTCGCGCACATTCAGCCCGAGCAAGTCCGCATCTGTGTATCCCCACTCCTGCTCGCAAGCCGGATTGAGCGCAATGAAACGGTAGTTAGAATCGAGCGAGCAAATTACATCAGACACGTTGTCGGTGAGGGCTCTTTCCAGTTCAGCCGCTTCTTTCAGTGCATCTGCCATCTCGTGCAGCGCGATGTCGAGGTCTGTGATTTCGTCTGTGCCTGGCACTATATCTGGTAGCGTTTCACCAAGAGCGATCTTGCGGCTGTTGGTATAGAGCGTGTCGAGTCTCTTGACGATGTGTTTGCTGAAGAGTCTCCAGCCCACCAGAGCCAGAATGATGTTTCCGGCGATGCCTCCGTAGATTAGCCACTTGAGTAGATCGGCATACTGCCTGGCTTTCTCAGGACCGCGCCTTTCTATTTCCATCTCCGGCTGGAGCATGCCGTCGACTTGTAATTTGATTTCCTTGACAAGTTTGACTATTTGTTTCCGACGCTTACGCAATTGCTGGTATGAACCCAGGTCTTTACCCAGTTGACCGAATAATTTGTGGACGTCCGCGATCACATCAATGCCGTGATCGATTGCGTTGCCGAAGGTTCGGATGTCATCTTCTTCCTTAGGTGTTATTGCCAGCGCCAATAAGCTTTCATATTCACGGCGAATTGCTTGTAGTTTTTCGTTGAATTCTTCATCTTCCGACACCGCCTCTGAAGAGCCCAGGCTGGCTGGCGCCAAATCGCTGATGGCGTTGTAGACCATGACAATTACTGAATTTGTATGTCCGATGAGCTGCCTGGCATGCTCGGCTTCGTTTCGTTGTCTTTCCGTCTCTTGTAAAAGGTATGTCAACGTGCCAAAGAAGAAAAGTTCCAGGATTAATGGAATGGCGACAAGTATCAGTCCTTTCTGCGTCAGGTTGAACTTACCGGCTACCAAGTTAACTCTCCGCTTTTGCTTGATGCGATAATCCTAAGGCAGTCTGGGCGCGCAGCTGACCGGCTGGTCTCAGGTTAGCCTGTGCAGCAGGCTGCACGGCATAATTCTAGTCTGTCTGCGCATTTGTGGTATGAACCTGTTTGAGGTCTGGGGCTAAGGGTTGGAAGATGGCAAAAATTCTCCTTGTTGAAGATGACAAAAACATGGCCAATACTGTTGAGGATTGGCTGAAAACCCAGCAGTATGAAATCGACGTGGCTTATGACGGCGATGATGGTGCCGAACGCCTGGTCTTTTACCAATATGACGTTGTTATTTTGGATTGGAGCTTGCCGAAGAAGACAGGTCTGCAAATCTGTCAGGAGTTTCGCCAGAGAGGCGGCAAGACGCCGATTCTGATGCTGACCGGTAAAGATGCTGTCGAAGACAAGGAAACCGGGCTTGATTCAGGTGCCGATGATTATTTGACGAAACCCTTTCATCTGCGTGAGCTGAGCGCACGACTGAAGGCGCTTTTGCGTCGACCTGTGTCGACGCTGCCTGAAACGATAAGCTTCTGTGGAATCGACCTGGACACGAAGGCACGGCGCGTGCGTCGGGATAACGTCGATTTGAACCTGGCGCCGCTGGAATACAAGCTGCTGGAGTTTTTGATGCGCAATCCCAACGAAGTTTTTGCCCCAGAGGCTTTGTTGAATCGCGTCTGGCCAAATGACTCGGATGCATCGAACGAAACGGTGCGCACCTGTATCAAAAAGCTGCGAAAGAAAATTGATGTTGAGGGGCAAGAATCAGTAATTACGAATTTGCCCGGTGTCGGCTATCGTTTCGATGCGGCCAAATAAGGCTGCTTTTAATTTTCAGAATCGCGCTTGCTCTTTAGTTTGAAGAGCGTAATGTCGTTGTCTGACTGTGAAAAGTCGAGCAGGCTGGGCATTTGCAAGGCGCTGCTTCTGTTTTGAAATCCCGGGTCAAATTTTAAATCTCGTGACTCGGCAAGCCGTGACAGGCTTTCATCTGAGTCTAACCTGGGCACCTCGTCTCGAGCGAATTTCAGCCATTCTGTCAGAGTCACTATGGCATCTTTTGGCGCGCTATCGGCGCGTCCATCGTCGGCCAATCCTTCATTGAGCAGTGCGTAGGTCAGTAACCCGTGTCCGAGCGATTCGCGTTCTTGAGCAGTGCTGGCTGCCTGGCTGGCGAAGAGAAGTCGCATTTTTTTGTAGTAGGCGAGTTGTCCCAGACCCGGGCTATCCATCGGACCCGGCTTGAATTCTTTACCGGGAGCCGCGCCGGAGTGGCAGGCATCGATAATCATCGTCAGGTTCGAGACGTCGAGATCTTTTAGCCAGTCTGTCATTTCGGCAGTGCTGATGCAGTGATTCTTCAAGTCGTCAGTCAACCCGGTACTTTGTGATTTGCCGATGTCGCTTGGAAATAAATAGAACTCCCCGGTCTCTTTGTCTGTTGTGCCGTGAGTGGCAAACGAGAGCAGTACGAAATCTTCTGCGTTTGCTTGATTGAGACCGGCTTCTTGCAGCAAGCGGGCAATTCGTGGATCTGTCGGCGACTTGCCGGAGAGGGCTTGAATAACTGCTTTTATACTGGCTTTTGTCGGGGTGAGGGCGCTCTCTTCATTATTGTCTGTGGTGACGCACACGGGGATTACCTCTTCGAAGTTTCCCGAATTCTCCAGGTCCGAGACCAGCTTCGATTTCGTGTGTACGTCGCCTGCGAATTCTCGGGCATCTGATGCGGCGAAATTGAGATTCAGTTGTTCATTCTCGAATTGATTGACACCAAATGCGATGACATAGGCGCGCCTTTTTCTCGCGGCAAGTGGTTTCGCCAGTTCGTATATCGTGGACTTTGTCTCGCTCTTTACTTTGTCACAATTGAACGCGAAGGCGCTAAAGACATATTTGGTTGAACTGTTGTGTGGTAGTTTGATTTTGAAGGTGTGCGACTGCACAGTGTCCGAGCCACCGCTCACATCTGCTTCCGCACTTTTCGCATCGGTGCCGTCGGTGTGAGAAAGGTCCGACTGTGAAAGTGAGCCGACTAACTGTCCGTCTCGAAACAAGCACAGATCGTAAACTCCACTTCTGACTGTGCCTTTTAGAGAATTTGCGGAATTTTTTTGTGTGCTTAAGATTGGGCTCGCGTCTGATTTCCCGGACGTTCGGTTCTGGCTTGAACTTTTGAACGAAACTGTTACGGCAACTTGATCTGGTGAGCCTGGCACAGGCGCAATTTCTAGATTTGTAATTAGCGGTTGCACCGTAGTCAATTTTGTCAACTCAGGCAGGGGCGCAAAACTATCTTGATTGACCAGGCGCGGTAGCAGATTCGGTTCAAAGAACTGTCTGAGAAAAATTTCCGGCGGCAGTGGTGTCATTGGTTCTTCCGGACGCAACCAGGCAAGAGATGATATCTGCTCCAGGTTATTAGTGTCGAAGCGACCATCTTCTGTAATCACCGCCCAGCTGTCCTTCTCGCTCTCGGTTTGAGGGAGGGTGATCATCGAGCATATTTGTTTCTTAGCTGCGGGATTCCACAGGCTGATCAAACCGTTTTCGCAAGCACTGACAAGTTGCGTATCATTCTTGTTAAAACACAGTGAGTTTATTTTGCTCTGCAAATTTCCCAGTGCAGTTGATTTTTGCTGATCAGACAGATTGACTATTTTGATGTCACCACCGGAGGTGCCAAGGGCAATCCTCGTGTTCGTGCTGGAAAATGACAGCGCTGTGATAGCATCGTCTTGCTTATCGATGGTCTGGACCAGCTTGCCGCTGTCGACCTCCCAGATTTTAGCGTTGCCCAGGTCGTCACTGGCGGCGATCAACTTACCATCGTTACTGAAGGCGACTGCCCATAAGTAAATATCTGCCGCATCATTGAGATAATATGGCTGGAAAGCCTGGATCTTGCGGACTATTTTTTTTGTGTAGTTATCGTAAATCAGAATTGCGCCCAGCCCATCACCCAGTGCCGTTCTGGTGCCGTTGGAAGAAATCGTGACGTTGTCGCCTATTCCCGGCAGAAATTGTTCCGAGACTTTCTTCCCTGAGTTGATGTCGAATATGGATGCACAGTGCTCCTTGTTTGTGCCGACAATGACCCTTTGCGTTCCGTCGTCAAAGGCTACTGCACCTATAGAGTTGATCGTTTTGAGATTGCCTGGATGATTTTTCCTGTCCATCATTTCAGTAATATGAAGGTTGCCGTTGTTGCTGCCGCTGGCTAACTTCTTGCCGTCTGCCGAGAGGCGCAAGCAATTGATTGAGTCAGTGTCGATTTGAATACGTTGCGGTTGGCTGTCCTGTCCCGGTTTCCAGAAATAAAGAGAACCGTTTTCACTTCCAGCTATTATCTGGGACGAATCCGGACTGATAACGACGACGTTGACGGCATTGTTCGGGTGGCCGAGTCTTGCTTGTAATGCGCCGGTTGTCGCGTTCCAGAGTTTGACTGTCTTATCCTCGCTCGTGGTGGCAATAGACTTTCCGTCCGGGCTGTAGCTTACGCTTCTAATCGCCTCTGTATGTCCGGCGATTCTCGCTTCTACGGTGCCGCTTGTGGTATTAAAAATGGTGGCGCTTCGTCCGCCGTCGGCTGCCAGGCAGTCTGATACGACTATGTGCGAGTCGTCCGGGCTGAAGGCGCATGAAAAGCGATTTATGCCGTCGACACGATTGACTTGAGTTCTCTCGCGGAGCGCAGACACTTCTAAATCTGCCGGCTTTTGGTCTGCATTTTTCGATGCAGATATCTGTTCTGTCTGAGCAGACTTCGGAAGCTCGAGTAATTTTGTTTTCTGTCCCGTTGTCATATCGAACAGGTAGAGCTTGCAGTCGATTTCAATTGCTGCCATTGGCTTGCCGTATCCATAGGCAATTGGCGGGTGGAGCGCCTCGATATTTTTCAGAGTCCAATCTTTTGATGAGCCTTCCCGACTGAATGCGTTGCAGATCATCATGTGTTTTGCGGGGATGGTTAATGCCATGCAGCGCACGTCTGAAGCGAACGAGGCGGTGGGAAACTGACCATCGAAAGTCTGCAGGAAGAGTCTTGCTTCCACGGGCTTCAATGTGTTTCCGTGTCTGGAGCCGTCAGTGCGTCCACCTTGAGTCTTGTGCATTTTCATCGGCAAGATATCTTCAGTTACTGTCAAGCCTTTCATAAGCGGTGGAATCTGCTCTGCGCTCGGCATCCAGGAGATCAAAGAAGCATCTGTATAGCGGGCAAAAATTGATTTATCCGGTGCAAAAGCGACCTGCTCAACCGCGTTGTAGCCGAATTTTTCTCGCCAGGTGCTGTCGAAAGTGTTGATATATTTGCGGATCGGCTTGCCATCTGTCAGGTTCCAGGTGATTACCAGATCGTCCATGCCACCACTTACGAGTTGGCTTCCGTCATCATTGAAAGCAATAGAAATGACAGGATCTCTGTGTCCGGAAAGAGTGCGAATCAATCTCCCCGTCTTCGTTTCCCAGATTCTGATAGCGTTGTCGCGACCGCCTGTGGCAATCAGTTTGGAATCAGGACTGAAGGCGCAGGTCAGGACTCCGTCGGTGTGACCTGATTGCACGACCAGTTGAGGAAGACGGTTTAAGTTGTTTTGCTTGCTGTTCGACTGTGTTGTGCTGTCGGCAGATGACTGCGCCAGAGCGCCCATGGGCAGAATCGTGGTTGTTAAAGCGGCAATCACCATCAACGAGGCGATGAATTGATTATGTTTCTTCACTTGAATCCACGGGGCGACAAGTGACATTCTACTGTTTTTCGGCGACGAGCACATCGCTGAAATCCGTAAAAGCGCTCCAGTTCGGACCTTAAGCTAAGAGCAGAGTTTGATTATGTGGGCGACGACTTCGTCAACCGTCATTTTGTCTGAAAGAATTGCTACCGCGTCATCGGCCATTCTCAACGGAGCAATTTCCCTGTTAGTGTCCATTTGATCGCGTTCGATAATGTCTTTCAACAACGTGTCATAATCAGGATTTTCTCCTGCCGCCTGCAGTTCCAGCAGACGTCTCTGGGCTCGCACCGCAGGTGATGCGGTGAGGAATATCTTGATATTGGCGTCAGGTAAAACCACCGTGCCTATGTCTCGTCCATCGAGTACGACTCCGCCAGCCATGGCCAGATGTCGCTGCTGATTGACCAGTTGCTCTCGCACTGCACCAATTGCCGCCAGTTTACTGACCAGCTTGGTGATGTTTTGAGAGCGAATCAGTTTGGTCACTTCTTCACCATTGACGAAGACGAGAATTTTTTCTTCATCATGACCGGGCTTCAGTTCGATTTTCGATTCGGCCACAGCTTTAACGATTGCATCTCGATCGTCAAAACTGATTCCTTTTTGTACTACAAGCCACGTGGCGGCGCGATACATGGCGCCTGTGTCGATGTATAAGTAATGCAGCGCATCGGCGATTTTTTTGGCAACTGTTGATTTCCCAGCTCCGGCTGGTCCGTCAATGGCTATCTGCAAGGTTTTAGACACCCCTGCAGCAGCGTTCCTATTGCGAATCTGGTCTTCAGAAATCACCATGCGGGTTACCAAGTCGTTTTGCTGTCCTTAAGGGATTTTACTCGACCTTGCTGACATTGGCGACCATAAAGTTATTTAGGTTTCTGAGATGTGCTTCGCTTTATGGTCGGTTGGCGGGCTGTGGTCGCTCCGGTTGACACGGGAGCGGGTCTGGCTCCCATGATTTGATGTTCTTCCAGGTAAACGCTCAGCGGTTTCCAGAAAATAATGGCCATACATTCCATGACAAAGAGGACTCCCACTGCTCCTATAATCAGCATGGGAGAAAGCCCGCCTGTGTTGCGTTTCCCCGGACGTATTTTAGTGTCGGAATCTTGATTGGTGCGCGGCAAAGTAAGGCTGGCCAGTTCTTCTGCGGAAATCGGCTCGATTACTCTAGTGCTGGGCACTGCCGAAGGCTCAAGTTCAATACCTCCCGCAGGAGCAATACTGCCGACAGGAGCTATACCTGCAACGGGTGCGAAACTTCCAGCAGGAGCGATACCGTCTCCAGGCGCTACCAGCGGCTGCAGGAGCTGCCAGCTGGCATTGGGATTTTGTGGTTTTATGTCCACAACTTGCGGCTTGGTAGCAGCTCGTTCTTCCAGCGCATCGAAAGCATTGGCTCCAAAGACTTTGTCCAGAAGCGACTTCTCGTCATGAAGTCCGTTGGGCGATTCTGGCAGATTTGGAACCAGCGGCAATATTTTCTCCAGCTCGATGTTGAGAGAGTAAGGAATGCTCAGGCTGTCGTCAGAACTAGGTCTGAGACAGGCGAAATTTCCATCTTTGATGCTGAGCAACTTCCGCACTGCCGGGTAGCCGCTTTCGCGGGTGTTGGAAATTATCGCGGCAGTAATAAATCTGCCGTCGACAATACAGATCTTTCCGTCACAATCACGAGTGCTGGTTGCGACCCGCAGGAGTAAATTTCCCGAGGGTCGCTTTTCCAGGACTTTCTGCAGCACATTTTTCAGCTGCACATCATCTGTCAGGCGACCCTCGAAAACAACATCCAATTGAACCGCCTTAGCCTCGCTGCTGTTTCCTACCGTCGTGCGGTGCTGCTACCTCGGTCCAGGAATCCTTTGAACCATTCCATAAAAGGCATTGGCTTGTGGGCGTTCGCTCCGGCCTTTGCCTGAGATTCCTCAAGACCCATGCCTTCCGACATGTACCTGACTATCTCTAATATTTCCCCGTCCTCGGGAAATCGTCCCAGTTCTTTTTTAGAAAAGATGAGAAAGTCACGATCTTGTACTTCGAAAACTCCGCCTGAAGACTGAATCAATGTCGAATCTTCCTGCAGTTTTTCTTCGAGCTCAGCAGCCAACCTGACCGCTTTTTGCTTATAGCCTCACGCACCGCAATACGTGATTGTGAACCTGCTTTGTCTCTTGTCTGCCATCTTGTTACCTCATCTACTGTTGGGGCTTGCCTACAAAAATTCGTTTCCACCAGGGCATATTCAATACTTCTTGATACTGGTTTTTCAAGGCGATCAGATCCTTCTGAGCCGCTATAAGTTCCTCTTTCAGTTTTGCAGTTTCCTGAGCGTTGTCTTTCAAAAGGCGCATAGATGATTGCAATTCGCTGAGCAATCGCAAATCTTCCAGATGGGCGCGTCGCTCCTCGGAGAGTTCTTTGTGCGTGGCTGCCAGCTCGCGCAGCAAGTGCAGCTCCATCATTGGTTTAGCAAACGCCAGTTTAGATGCCGCTTTCGAGATGATCTGGCGGGTGGTGGATGGGGAAGACTGAGGCGTCTCGCGGTTGGCCTCCACGACGCTGTGCTCGGTCTCACGGTTGTGGTCGTACAGAGCTTGAAGATTGAACCCGAGCGGGGGAGTTATTTCCCACTCCTCATTGTCGTTGATGATTACCTTGCGGGCAGTCCAGCCATCCGGTAATTTGTTACCCCATTTGCCGGAAAGGCTGCGTTCCAGTGCACGCATCGACTTGCCCAAGGCAAAAGCAGCATCTTTCAAATTGAGGGTGACCGGTTGTTCCATGTTTCGTTCAACTGAGATTTGAGGCTCTGCCTTCATTTCATAGTCAGGGTAAATCTCGAATGGTTCTATTACTGGCTTTGTGGCGTCTTCGATCATTTCGCAATCCTGGAGTGGCTAGTTCATTGTAGCGGTTGAATCAGCATTGGTCTTGAATACGGCTTTATTTGTCACCTAAAGCAAAGCAGGTCCCGGGGGACCTGCTCTGGTGAATGCTCTGTGAGAGCGTTTCTTACTTGATCAGGCGTGACTCTACAGCTGCCCAGTCGATGTTGCTGAAGAAAGCTTCGATGTACTTCGAGCGTTCTGCAGGTTTGTAGTCGAGAAGGAAGGCGTGCTCCCAGACGTCCATAACGAGAATAGGCGCGAAACCGGCAACGTTGCCTTCTTCGTGTGAGCTTATCCAGTGGTTGGAGAGAGTCTTGGTGAATGGGTCCTGGAACAAGATGGCCCAGCCCACACCACGCATTGCGCCTACTTTGCAGAAATCGTTCTTCCAGACTTCCAGGCTGGAGTAGACTTCCTGCAACTTGTTGCCGATGGCGCTCGATTCTTTCAGTTCAGAACCGCCAGACTTCATGTTGCCGAAGTAGTACTCGTGCAAGCGCATGCCGTTGTATTCCCAGCCGTAGCGGCGTTTTATTTCGTTATATTCAGGTTGTCCTGATTTGCCTGCTTCTGTCAGTTCAATGATTTTTTCATTCAAAGCATTTGTGTTTTTGACATAGCCGGAATACAAGCCAAGATGTATTTCGAGAGTTTTGTCGGAGATGCCGGTCAGATTCTTCAGGTGTGAGAAGTCTTTCTCCGCATATGGTTTGTATGAAATTTTTTGCTGTACGGTCATCATGTTCTCCTATTCAGAACAGTAAGTTCCGGGGCGTTTGATAGTTAGCGTCAATAAATACCATAAATCTATTTTCAAGATGTTGAAAGCTAGATTAATCCCGCTTTGATGCGGTTTTTTATTACAGGTTAATGACACTGAGAGTCGACAGCCGAGCTTCTGGGCAGGGCGTTGTTGATACTACTTGCGGTGGCTAGATTTTTGGTCCGAGCTTGGGCATCAGGTCACTCAGTCGTTTCTTTGGCTTATCTTGCTGTTCGGCGTGCTCTTCTTCGCCGTCGGAGAACAGATCCATCGGACCCTGTGAGGCAGCCGGTTCAGCTTGAGGGGGTTGGGCCTCAGGCGGGCCTCCCTGCAACGACTGAGCTGCCTCCTGGAACATTTGTGCGGCCGGTGAATTGGGCATTGGTTGCCATGCTTCTTGATTGGTTGCAGATGGACTCTGCCAGCCTGGAAGTGGGCTTGGTGCTGCGGCTTGCCAGTTTGGTTGAGCTGGTGCTTGTGCCGGCATATCCGGAGGCGCTCCCCAGGCTGATTCTTGCGGGGCTGCTGAAGTCGGTGGCTGCCATTCAGTCGGGGCGGGAGCGGCTTGCTGCTGCGGCTGCTGTTGCTGCGGCTGCTGCTGGTTTGCCCAGTCAGATTGCATAGCGGGCATAGACTGCGAAGAGCTGGCGGCCCAGTCTCCTTGCTGTTGAGGAGGTGCCGGCTGTTGGGGGGCTTGCGGTGGCTGTTGTTGGGGGGCTTGTGGTGGCTGTTGTTGGGGTGGCGCAGCCCATTCGCTTGCAACTGCTGGTGCTGTTGTTGATCCCCACTCAGGTTGCGGCTGTGGCGCTTGAGCTTCCCACTCAGATTGAGAAGCAGGTTGCGGTGCCGCCCAGTCTGCTTGTTCAGAACTTTGTGCCCATTCATTTTGTGATGGCGCTGAAGGTGCTGGCGTGCTACCCGCCCACTCACCCGCTGCTGGTTGCGGCTGACCAGGCGCTGCTGGTGCCGCCCAGTCGGAGGCTCCGGCGGCCTGACTCCATTCAGCTGGCGCCTGATTCTGAGCTGGTTGAGCAGCTTGCTCATGCACAGGCCACTCTTGCGAACTGGTTGATTGCCAGTCGCTCGCGGCTGATGGCACACCGGTGGCTGGTCCGGGCGTTGCTGGCGCGCTGAAGGCCGGCTGTTGCGCCTGTTGAGGTGGTTGCATCTGCGGTTGTGGTGCTTGTTGCGGTGGCTGAGGGGCTTGCGGCGGCTGTTGCCCTTGTTGTGCTTGCCCACTCTGCCATGCATCCGCTGTCATCTGGGCCTGGCCAACTGATTGCCACGTATCACTTTGTGCTGGTTGAGCCGCTTGAGCTGGCGGCGCTTCCGCTTGCTGTACATCGCTGGGCTTGGGCATCCATTCATCCGGAGACGGCGAGTGCCAGGCGTCTGCGCCTGCGTTCGTCAGGTCGGGCGCAGGTGCTGAAAATGCTGCTGGCGCCTGCTGAGGCTGTTGCTGCGCAAATTGTGGCTGATTGATAGATGAGCCAAATTCTGCAAGAGCATCTGCTTGTGCCTTTGCGTTGGCTGCCGCGCCCTGGTCGAATGGATTCGATGTTTGTGCTCCTGCATCGGGTGTTCCGGCGGGACTGAACGCTGGAGCAGTTGCCTCCGCGGCGCCTGTTTGGGCTGCCTGTGCAACCGGCTCTGCCGCGGGTATAGATTGCGCCGTGGTATCGGGATTCTCTGCCGTTTTGGGCTGACCGGCACCAGCCTGAGCTTCAACCATCTGGGCGGTTGTGTCGGTTGGTGTCTCAGCTGTACGTGGCTCCGGCGTCTCGATGAGCGCTTCCGGCACACCCGGATCTGCGCGCAGAGGAGCAGTATTCCAGCCAAGTTCATTGAATGCTTGTTCGAGAGTGAAATTGTTGCGCTCGCAGTTTTTGAGCACGATCATGCCTTGCTCATGGTTGAGGACTCCCGAGGTGATCAGGTCGTTGCATTTTTCTGCTGCATCAACCAGGGCCGAGTCCATAACACCTGACAGTCTGAGCATTTTCGCCATGATGGCTGTGTCTTTGGAGCCAACTCGAATCGCTTGCTCGATATCTTTGGCGGTGATGATGCCGGAGAGCTGCAAGAATTGATACAGATGCAGCGGCTCAATCGCCGGCATCGGCGGCTCTTCTGGTGGGGCCGCAGCAGCTGATTTCTTCTTGGATGGTTTTTGATGGCTGATGGCGATAGCTTCGCCAACTGACACCTTCTTTTGTTTAACCGTGCCGAGGAATTTTGCCGCCTCATCTTTTTTGATGGCGCCGGCACCAACCATTGCCTGCAGGTCAAGAGCTGCGTCAAGAAGTTCCTGGGTAATCAGATTTGTCTGCAGAAGTACCTGCCCGACAGGTTGTTCTTGCAGCAGACCGACCTCAACAGCGCTCATCAGCGCTTGTTCGTCGACAAGTCCGGCCATCACGAACAACTCTCCAAGGCGCACTGTTTCTGCAGTCGGCAGGCTCAATGCCCCGGTTTCGGCCAGATATTGCTCGATTGGAATTTGTCTCTCTTTGGCGGAACGCAGCCCCTGAATAGCTTGCTCGCGCGTCAGTTTTTTGTCGCGGATAAATACCTGTGCGTTCAGAACCGCTGTCAGCATCTGTTCTGTCAGATTTCCATTACCGACAAGCACTCTTCCCAGCGGTAATCCGATCGACTGGCACTGCAAAAGAGCTGCATTCAAGGCGTCAATAGGAACAATATCTGCCGCCAGCAGCAGTTCGCCCAGTTTATTCGTGACGGCGTCTGACTGTTGATTCCATTTCAGTCGTTTGAACGCCTCTTCCAGAGTGATGTCTTCAGTACCCACCATTGTCAGGGCTTTGATTACCAGATCGAACTCAATCAGTCCGTCTTTGAGTAGCGACTGTGCTTGCACGGCCGCTTGCAAGTGCTGCTCCGTCAGATAACCTGACATGATCAAGACACGTCCTACAGGCAGCCCCTGCTGCTTTGAAATCATCATCGCTTCGCGTAGGTCCGAAGCTTGCAGGAGCCCTGCTCCTGTTAGTAAGTCACCCAATCTGACGCCGTCGCTGGTCATATCTTTTCCCGCAAGTTCTAGCTATTAGAATATGCCCACTGAGGATCATAGCTAGCCAGACAACCGACAATATTGGTTGAACAGCTTTTGCCGCAAATGCCCGGTCATAGATTCGCGGTCCATAATCCCAGCCCCTGGAAGGCTCGGGCTATCCTGGATAGTCTACACGAAGCTTACTTCACGTTCTGTAAAAACATGCCTGCTCTTTGCAATGGAGCCTCTCCGCCTTGGGCACTGTATATGGTGGCATCGAAAAGTGCCCTGGATTTGTCTTTGAATCTCTGCAACTGGCTGTAGGTGTGGTTCTATTGAACACTTGATGGCGAGTTACTGATCATTTTAGTACTTGATGGAAGCCAAAAGTCTCGACCGGGCCATTTCAAGATTTGACCTTAAATATTCGCCGGGGCAATATTACGTATATACAAGCCGGAGATCCCATGTACTATCAGTGTTGACAAGAGAAGTGTCTAATGGATAAGTTTTTTCTCTCTATCAATAACCGTATATTGCTGCCGGTGGTCTTTCTGGGCGGCGTCATTGTCTGGCTGATACTTTGCGAAGCCCATTATCAGAGCTATTGGAACGCCACGATTTATCGCGTTCAAACAACCGATTTCAACCTTTTGCATCACACGCTGCCGACTACGCTTTCGGAGCTTATCATCGCCGGGCGCGACGACGAGGTGCAAAACGTTCTCGATTCGACCTACGGCATTTTTGGACTGGTGGTCACTGATCCCTCCGGCGAAACCATTCTTTATAAAACGAATAAGGAATATCACCGCAAGTCATGGCAGGCTAAGGCAACTCCTGAAGGGCTTTTAGAGGAAGGGAAGAAAGAGCCTTTTGATGTTTTGACTGACCCACCGCCACTTGAACCGGTATGGCAGCATGAGTCGCCGCGTGCCCAGGCCGCTGTGCGTGACCAGAATGCACTGAATGCCGGCACTCGTGTTATCGGTCACCTGTACTATGTTCGTCCAGATCCACCGCCTTTCCTGGAAGACCTGGCCGGATTCATCACGACCAACCCGGCAGAGCTTTCCGGTGCTAAACGAGGCTACCTATTTATTACGTTGACAACGATCGGGTTTGGATTGGTTGTGATCTTGCTTGTTATGTTGCGCCAGCGCATGGTCGAGATGCGGCAGATTGAAATTGATCACATTCAACGCGAGCTCGACATAAGGAAGAAAGCACTCGAGCACCTTTCGTCTGAATTGGTAGCCCAGAAATCTCGAAAAACCTGGCTTGAACGAGAAGCCGACGAGTCTTACAAGCGCGCCCTCAGTCTCAAGCAATCTCTTGAGAAATTACGCGATTCGCTCGCCCTGGTTAACGCCAACGCCAACAACAATAACGGCGTCGTCGGGCAAGGCGCTCAAAATTCGCAAGCCATCAAGATTCGCCCGGCAGTGCATCCGCCCTCGGCTTTGCTTGAAGAAATAGAGCAGTTGATTCCTGCTTTGACCGACAATGCTGGATCATTAAAATCACAGGCTACTTTGCTACATGATTATTGCGCCATTCTTGAACAAAGGCAGACAGAAATGAGAACAATTGTGGAACATGCTTCTACAAGGGCACAACAACTGCCAGATGTTCTGGATATGTCGCCCCGATAGGCCAGTTGGCGGATTTCCCCGTTCAGCTGGTTAGTGAGCATCTTTAATCACATTTGTAGGTGACTGGGGTGGCTGCTAGCCGTGATAAGCTTAACTACTAAGGGAAATTGGACCCGTGCCGCCGCTTGTCTGGAAGGTGCGGCTAATTGTTGTTTTGGACGTGGGTAAGATTTAGGAGCCTATGAAACCTGCAACCGGCAAACGCAAAATGCTCTCGCTACAGGCTGTGCAAGAAGCCAGCAGCGAACCAGTTTATAGACGGGGCGTGCAATATTATCGCCGCAAGAAAGTTCTCAAATACGAGGAGCTCGAGGGTGGAACCAAGATCGAGGCTCTTGTAATCGGTTCGGAGCCGCAGCCCTACAAGGTTGTCGCCACTATCGACGACTCGGGAACGTTCAAAGCCGAGTGCTCATGCCCATACTTCGAGGAAGTATGCAAACACTCCGTAGCAGTTTTGCTCACCAGCATTGCCAAAGCCAATCCTGGTATTCGCTTCGACCTCAATGACGACCGCCCTGCTCGTGAACCTGGAGAGCGTGGTCCTAAAGCAAAGGAGTTGCTTGATGACCCGCGTGTGCCGGGAGTTGTGCGAGAGGTCGATGATTTCACGCTTGGTCTTTTAGTTCTGGAGAAACCACTGGCCTTGATTGTCGGCACTCTTCCCGAAGAAGTGCAGGGCAAGGTCAATATTCTCAAAGTTCCGCCTGAGGTCTTAAACATTCTCGAGCCTGAATCGCGAATGCATAAGCTGGCCAAATATCTCACCAGTCTTCCGCAGAGCACAAAGGGGACGGCTGGCGGTCATCGCATACCGCGCGGGGAAGAGGGCGTCGTGATTGGACACCTCAGTCTCTGCGCCAATCTCGTTAATGCCGCTGACGGAAAGCCAATTACATTTTCGCCCACTCCGCTCAAACCTCGCATTGTTCTTTCCGAAACTGAAAGCGGCGAGTTGCTTTTGCGCATCGAGGCGCTCGATGATAGCGGCGAACCCGTGACACATCCGGTTTTCTTCTTTGGCACGTCTTGCTGGGTGCTTTCTCAAAATGTTTTGTACAACATCGACGTCAGCGCCTTGCATAAGCTGTTTCCGTTTTTCGATGCACATGGGCAGATGACGGTTAAGCTGGAGGTCGTTCCCAAGTTCCTCGCTGTCGACCTGCCGATTTTTCTAAAGCGGCTCAACGTCCGCCTTGATGAAGCATCTGCGCCGTTCCCGATCTCGGTTGTTGAGCCACCACGCGTGGTGATAAAAGTTTCGGAGCGCAAAGCACCGTCGACGCAACCGGGCGGAACCCATACAACTACTCTGGAAGTCTGTCTCGGATTTGGCTACGGTAACCTCGTCATGCCTTCTCGTGATGAGACCAGTGCCGTGGAAGCGGAGCAGTATACTCGCACCATATCCGATACCGGGCAGAGCGTCTGGGTGAAAAGGCTCTGGGAGCAAGAGAGTCAGGTGCGCCGATTCTTATCCAACTTGCAGCCGCAGCGCACCATCGCCGACAGGTTCTTCTTTGTGGAAGAACCGGCACTGGACGTGCTTTATCACTTGCAGTCCGAGCAATATGCCGATTGGGATATCACCGGGCTTGATACTCTCAAGCATTATCTGGTCAACAAAGATCCTCTGAGATTAGAAGCCAAGCTTTCTCTCAAGAAAGACTCCTTTAAGTTCGACTTCGACTTGCAGACCTTTGCGGGCGCTGAGCCTGTGCCGTTTGGATTGGTCATTGAATCGCTTTTCCGCAATCGCAATTTCCTTAAAGTTGAAAATAAGAACGTCAAGCTGCCTACCACAACACTGCTTAGCTTGATGAAGTCGATCGGTCAGAGCAAGGATGCCTCGCGTCCTTTGTACCAGGCGTTGCCCATAGCCCATGCACTGGAGACGCACGATATAACAATCGACGCCGATAAGGGCTTCCAGGAATTCATTCATCGCATTCACAACTTCAAAGAGTTGGAACCGATGAAACTCGATCCTAACTTCAAGGGCGAGCTCCGCGACTATCAAAAGGAAGGTACGAACTGGCTTTCATTCCTTCGCGAATATGGACTGGCTGGTATCCTCGCTGACGACATGGGTTTGGGAAAAACTATTCAGACCCTGGCCCTTCTGCTCACCCATCATAAGAAAGGAAAACGTCCGCCGTCACTGGTTGTTGCCCCCACTTCGGTTGTCTACAACTGGCTCAGTGAGGCTGAGAAGTTTGCCCCCACCCTTAATACAGCTTTGTTCTTAGGACGTGACAGAGGCGAGCTTTTAAAAACTCTTTCCAAAGAGAATGCTAAAAAGCCGGATGTTATCTTCACTACATACGGTATCATTCGCCGCGACTACGAAACGCTCAAGAATATCCAGTTCGAATTTTTGATTCTCGATGAAGCGCAAAACATCAAGAATCCGGAGTCGGTTGGTGCGATTGCAGCCAAGGCTTTGAAGTCGTTCCATCGTCTGGCTCTCTCTGGTACACCAGTAGAAAACAGACTGAAAGAATTGTGGTCTTTGTTCGACTTCTTGATGCCGGAATTTCTCAGCACTTACAAAGATTTCAACGAAGTATACGAGCGTCCAATCGAAGCCGGTGTCGAGGGAGCGGGGCAGAAGCTGCGTAAGATCGTGCATCCGTTTATTTTGCGCCGCTTGAAGAGCCAGGTCGAAACTGAATTGCCGGAACGCACCGATATCATCAACCTGTGCGAGCTGGAAGACGATCAGCGCTCACTTTACCTCGACGTTCTCGACGAGTGCCGTCAGAAAGTGTTCAGCGAAATTGCCAGCCGTGGTATCAAGCGCTCCTCTATATCTGTGCTTGCCGCTTTGCTCCGGTTGCGGCAGGTCTGCTGCGATCCGCGCTTGTTGAAAGATCACGAAGGTGCAGTGCCGGGTTCTGCGAAGTTGAACTCTCTCGTGCATATGATCTCCGAAGTTGTAGACGAAGGGCACAAGATACTTATCTTCAGTCAGTTTGTCGGCATGCTTACGCTGATTCGCGCCGAGCTGGAGAAAGTCGGTTACGATTACGAGTATCTTGATGGTCAAACGCCTGCCCAGGAA
Source organism: Candidatus Melainabacteria bacterium (assembly GCA_003963305.1). Classification (NCBI taxonomy): domain Bacteria; kingdom Bacillati; phylum Candidatus Melainabacteria; species Candidatus Melainabacteria bacterium. The sequence continues at coordinate 308,967 of RXJR01000018.1, forward strand.
CGTCTTGAGCGCGTCAATCGCTTCAACGCCGATGCGAAGATTCCAATCTTCTTGATCAGCTTGAAGGCTGGCGGTACCGGTTTGAACTTGACTGGCGCGGATTATGTCATTCACTACGATCCGTGGTGGAACCCAGCCGTGGAAAACCAGGCAACAGACCGAGCTCATCGTATCGGGCAGACTCGACATGTCTTCAACTACAAATTGATCACGCGCGGAACTGTAGAAGAGAAAATACTTGCATTGCAGCGTAAGAAAAAGGAGTTGGCTGACCTGATCATAGGCGGCGACGACAGTGTGGCTAAGGAACTGACCCAGGAGGATCTGGAGTTCCTCTTCTCGTTCTAGCAGTTTCTCGATATTTAACGGCGATCAATCGCTGCACCAGGGCGCAAAATTCCTCACTGATTGGCTAACATCGCGCGTGATGCCTACTCAATCAGCAATTCGAGTATCTGAAGATGGTTGCTAATCAAAGTATTCAAGTCTTTAAAACTTAAGTGGAGATGATCGTGCGTTATCGCATCTGGTCAATCTGTGTGGTTATCATTCTGTGTTCGCTGATCTGGTTTTCTCAGCCTGAAGGTAGTAAGCGAATCCAGATCGTGTCAGCTATTGGGATTATTTTTGCAGTAGGTTGGGTTGGAACGTTTGCGGCAGTGCCGATGTTGAACAGCGCCATTGAGAAGATGGAATTGGAAGATAAGCGACGCGATAAAAGTGGTAAGCGTTAGAGACGCTCTACCAGAATTCTTTTCTGTACTGAATCAATTGTCTGTTTGGGCAATCTCTACTTTAGTAAATAGATCGTAGACTCTGGCTCCGCTGGACTTACGTTTGGTTTCGGGAGCGAGAATCTCCAATTTTTCTTTCATGTCGATCTGCTCCATTGCCAGTCCTCGATTGTGCACAGCTTCTTCGCACTGCGGTTGCAATTCCAGCGTTTGATTGTAATCAGCAATTGCCTTCTCATACTGACCCGTTTTGTGATACGCCAGAGCGCGACTGAAAACCACTGTGGCGTCTTGAGGGTTGAGTTTCAGAGCCTGCGAAAAGTCTTCGATTGTTTTATCGTATTGTCCTAGTTCATCGGATGCAACGGCGCGGCAAATATAACTGTTCGGGTCTTTGGGATCGATTTCTATGGCTTTGCTTAAGTCTGTAATCGCTTGTGCAAAATCGCGCAAATCGCATCGCGCCGAAGCCCGCTCTGAATAGGCGATTGCCAACGTCGGGTTTAATGCGATTGCCCTTGTGCAGTCTTCAATAACATTCTCGGGCTGATTTAGTTCGGAGAAAATCAAGGCGCGATGAATGTAGCACCAGGGATCGGAGGCATCAAGCGTGACTGCTTCGTTGCAATCAGCAAGAGCTTCTTTGATGTTTCCGAGCATGTTGTGAGTGAAAGCTCGCTGGTATAAAACCCTGGCAATGTCTGGTGAGAGGCTGAGCGCATAGTTGAAGTGCTTGAGAGCTTCTTCAGGTTGCCGAAGTTTCAGGCATAATAAACCTGTTGAATAGGCGCTTGCTGCTTCAGCTGCTGATTTAGTCATTGCGGGAATCATCCTCTGCCTGCGATCTTAATTTTAGCGTAAATGGTTGCTGTAGACTATTCGTTACCTGGTGATGGTGCGGTACAGGCTTTCGGCAAATTGAGAACGCGTTACAACTGCAGTTTCGTTATCTTCGGACTCCTCAAACATATGTTTTGTTGTTTTGCATAACTGGCGAATGAATGCTTTTGTGGCCTGTTTATTCAGCTCGTATTCTTTCAGTTTCTCGGTGGGGTAAATTTTAGCAATTGCAGCGCACACCTCTTCCTCTGTCACAGGCTCGTCTGGTCGGAAGCTCAGTTCTTCTGTGCTGCCCTGAAAGACTCTGGTTGCGGCTAAATATTGTATGGCGGCGAAGTTCTGATGGTCAGTCGATACATCGTCAAACCAGTAAATGGGAGCGCCGCGTTCGACCAGTTCTTTCTGCAGATTGCGCAGCTTATTGATATCGTTCAGGTAGTCTTTGGCTTCATCACGCTCTTTGCACATGTGCGCCGCCAGTACACCCTGCGCTTCACCGATTGCCCATTCGATCGGATGCAGGCGATAGGCACCATTTGTGATGTGGGTCACCCCGAGATTCTTGCACGCCGGCAACAAATTCACTGCATCGTTTGGAATCAATGCCGATAGCGAAATTTGAAAGGGCGAAGTTTGCTGCGCGGCGCCAGGCACTTCCTGATGCCCGTGAATGTCGACCGGGTAAAGCCCGATGCCAACTGTGTCTTCAAAGGAGGTGGCGCGGGGCAGGTCGTTTGAACTGGCGACGATATCCTTTTCGACGATTTGCTTTATCGGTTTGATGCGGCGTGATTCTCTGATGTAGGGAAATTTCGATAAACCATCTTGAGTAGCCAGAACATCAGTACGTAGCATCAATTCGGGATATCCCTTACCGCCGTCGTCACGATCGACCTCAGTCTGCAGCCAGTAGAGAAATCCGAGACTGAGCAATTTTGCTCGCGCTAAGCGCTCTGCCTGTGTCTGGGCGGATTTGTCTATTATGTTTTCGCCGCGCAGATCGTTGCTGTCCCAATTGATCATGGAAAGATCGACGGGATAGTGAGGATCTTCGAAAAATGTTTTGTCGATCAAACGTCGATATGTCCAGAACGGCAGTAATTCCGTCTCCGAACCGTCTTCGTTTTTACGAAAGGCTGATTCGAACATTTTCCAGCCTTGTAGAGAGAACTTCCCTTTTTCATTGAACTGATCATAGAATTTCGGTTTTTCGATAACATGGTGCTCGCCGGGGCGGTATTCGATTACAAAAGGAAAGACGAAATCCTGTACGTTTTCAGGGTCGCCTTGCGCCGGCGCGTGAGCTTCATTTGTAGCGCCGGCGGAGTCGGAGCCGCTGGCGTAACTCAATCCGCATAAAGGCAGCATGTCACCGAGTTCGGTGGCATCAATAAATACTTTTGCTTCGAACCTCGTGATCTCTCCGCTGATAAGGTCGATCGTCTCGATGGCTTCGACTGTCTTGCGACCATCTTTGTTTATCTTGCATTCGGCAGAGACAGGCTTGTGTCTCAAATACGTGGAAAGTCTGCCTGCTGATTCAGCCGGTTCCAGCCGTTTCTTCAAGAGGTCCAGGCAAACTTCAGGCTCGAAAGCCAACCTGCTTACCCAGCAATTTCCTGGATCCAGATATTTCTTCGATGCACCAGTCGGCGAGAGTTTTCTGCTCGTTTTGTAAAATTCTCGAATATCGCGTCTGAGATCCTGATATCGCTTGCAAGCACCGCTTGTTTCGACCAGATAATTTTCATCCAGCGCAGAAACACCCTGGGCGGTCATTTGCCCGCCCAGCCAGTCTGTTTCCTCAGTCAGGCATATTTTTAAGCCCTTGTACTTTGACTCCAGCGCGGAGATTGCTGCCGCCGCTCCGCCTGTGCCACCACCTATGATGACTATGTCGCATTTGACCGTATAGTCAGGTCTGGATGTTGATACTTTTCGAATCGATTGAGCAGGTTTCTCCGTTGATATGCTCTGCACGTCCACAACTTCTGTGAGACGGGCTCGTGTCTGATCTTGGTGCGCTGCCATGGCGAATTCCCCGGAAAAAATTAAAAATGATACTGTCAAGCCTACCGAAAGTGAACGCCGAATCACTGAACTTCGACCTCCTGACAGCGGCGAAAATTTTATCGACTAGTCTAGCGATAATTCGAGTCAATTGCCCGGTACAATGCACATGTTCACTCTAAGGGTAACAATGTCGATGAATAAACTTACTATTACTGATATCAAGAATCGAGCCGCTAACATCAAATTGCTTTTGATGGATGTTGATGGCGTCTTCACCGACGGCACCCTTTACTATTTCCCCGGCCCTGACGGTAAGGTGGTTGAGTTCAAGGGGTTCAATTCGCATGACGGTCTTGGTTTTCACATGCTCCACGATGCCGGTCTTAAGTCTGGGCTGATCAGCGGCAGAGAGTCTCCTGCGGTTGTGGAAAGGGCAAAAATTCTGAATATCGCCTATGTCTATCAAGGACATTTGGAAAAGGAAGCCTCGTACAACGAAATTCTCAAAGATGCCAAACTGAAAGAAGAACAGGTGGCTTTCATTGGTGATGATTTTACTGATGCACCGCTTATGGTGCGCAGTGGGCTGTCGATTGCAGTCGCTAATGCGCGGCAAGAACTCCGTGCCATGGCGCATTACACGACTGAGGCACCAGGCGGGGATGGCGCTGTGAGAGAGGTGATTGAGTTGCTGCTCAAGTCTCAGAATCTCTGGCAAGGCGTGCTGGAAAAATATAAGCTTAGCGAAACCAAGAAAAAGACCATCGGTTTGTAGAAAACAGCTCTATCGGTTTTTGCTTCTTTATCAGGCAGCACGCTGTGATCGCAAAAAGGCGTACTTATTGACGTCAATACCGGCTGTATTGGCAGACAGATTGGTTTTAATCGTTTTGCTGGACAGGCTTCTGTTGGCGGTTTCAAGAGCTGCATCGAGGCTTGCTCCAGTCTTCATCAGCGATTGGGCGACTTCCAAATTGCCGTTTGCCATGCAGTTTCCGACTAATGACTGTACATCGCAGATGCTGGACTGCAGCAGTGCTATGTCGTCAAAGGTGATGGTGCCACTGGCTGCTTTTCCGGCCACTGCGCTGGCGATGGTCAGGGCGGCAGCGAGCGCGGACGATGCCTGCTGCTCGATTGATTCGTGATTGGTCGCTGAACGCGCTACGGTTCCGTCTGCCAGTGTGACGGTGCCATCATGATTGAATTTGGTTCCGTCTGCGAATTGAATATCATTGTTGGCTGAGACCTTGATGCCGTTGCTGGTGGCAATACTTCCATCTCTGCCGATGAAGTCGTGTGTGACTCTATCAGTGGTGCCTTCTTTGGTTGTGATTACGTCGTCGGTGGTAACTGATTTGTCGTCGATTGTTACGATCGGCTTAGGCTGTTCGCCTGGTTTTGCGTCAGGCTCAGCAAGAGTGCTTTTGTGTGATTGCCATTCGTAAGTTGATTGGTAGCCTCCGAGCAAACGCGATGTCGATGAATCGTTGCCGGTAGTGACCATGGTCACTTCGACTTTTCTTGGTGCGATTTGCAATACTGTGTTGGAGCCGTCTGGCGCAGGAACTGGCTCGTCGACTATTTCGTCGGTTCCGCCTACGACTTTGCCGTTGCGCACGGTTAAAAAGGCGCCGTCTCCAAGGTGCAACTTGTTGTCTTGATCGATGCCGCTCAGCATTGTCACCGCTCGTTTCACTGGAGCAGTCAGTGTTTCGCTGTTGACTTCAATCTCTTGCGAGACTCCATTTTCGATCAGGTAGATCTTGTGGTCTTGCGCTTTGCGCACAACAGTTGTTTGACCGATTTGAACGAACGCATCGCTGGATGCCATCATGCCAACGGTTTCGCCCGATGCCAGTGTTCTGGACACGCCGTCGCTGTAGACGTCCCACTCTTTTCCAGATGGGACTGTTCTGTTTCTGCCGCAGCGGACATGATCCATAATGCGACCCGACAGGTGCCGTCTCATCTGGTCACCATTTGCCAGGGTCTGGTCTTCTTCTTGAACTTCGCTGGCGATGACGGATACTGGTCTTGTGCCTATTAATGTGCCGTCTTTGTTGTAGATTTTGTATTCGCCGTTCTCTTCAACAACTCGCACGCCTTGCTTCGTATTCCATTCCTGGGTCTGGGTGTTGCTGTTCTGTTGATAAGCTATCCGGTCGCCAACTTGCTCTTTGACGGTTCCGGTTTCTGTATCCTTCACTATTTTGCGATCGCCACGCTGAATCTCTGTATGACCGCCTGTTTGCGTGGTTACGGTACCATCCGATTCGGTGTGAGTGGCGGTATCGCCTTCAATCTTTGTTTGACCTGCCTTAACGGGCTCTCTGGTTGTGTCGGCAGAGTTTGCCAGTTTTGTGTCGAATGAGGTGCGCTGAAATTCAACTCCGTTTGCATCAATCTGTGCCGCTGGGATGGTTGCTTCGGCTGGTTTGGATGTGGGCTGATTGTTTTCGGTCTTTGTGGCTCCGCCCTTGAGCAGGATCTCTTTCCATTCGTCTTTTGAAACTACGTTGAAGATTTCGTCTTTTTTGTGTGGTTGAACTGCGCTTTCTACTGCGGTAGCTGCGCCGACAAGTGCGCCCAGCCCGGGAATCATCGAGGCCAGGCTTGTCGTGGTTGCGACTTTGAAAATGTCTCCTGATATGCTGCTTTTGAATACGTTTTCTCCGACTGCAACCAGTGACTTGGCTTCTGCGATGCCTGGCAGAAGCGATGCCACGGGAGTGTGCAGGAAGACTTCGGGAAGGTGGGCAGTCGTGTCGAGTACTTTCTTTCCGGCGCTGGCCAGTGTGCCCAAGCCATTTTCTGCAACTTTTTCGACAGAACTAGCCAGGTTCAAACCCTCGTTGGCGGCAGAGCCAGCCAGGTTTAACCCTTCTGAGGCTACGTTTTTGATGCTGTCGAGGATGCTCATCGGGTCATGAACCTTGGTCGGGCGGCATAATTAGCTGAGTGCCGACCGTATATATGCGAATTGGCGGACATTTGGACAAAAGTTCGCGGCGTTACGGCGAACGTTTCTTTTGCGCCGCACTGTGAGGCTTTGGGCACATTAAATAAATCACGGTTGGATATACTGATTGCAGAACCTTCAGGTATAGGACCGAACTGATGAGCCCTTCCGACAACTCAGAGGCCGAACCGACCGGAGTACCCGGCCGATACTGGCATTACGTAGAAGAGGGCAGCAAAATTTTTTGCGACCTGTGCCCCCGCGCTTGCGTGTTAAAAGCCGGAGATCGCGGCTTTTGCTTCGTGCGCAAGAACGTGGATGGGCAAATGATGCTAACCACTTACGGTCGCAGCACTGGCTTCTGTGTCGATCCCATTGAAAAGAAACCGCTTAATCATTTCTTGCCGGGCTCGAGTGTACTTTCATTTGGAACCGCTGGATGTAATCTGGGCTGCCAGTTTTGCCAGAACTGGTCCATCAGCAAGTCGCGGGAAATCGAACAACTTAGTGAGGTGGCTACACCAGAGGATATCGCTACCGCCGCTCAGAGACTGGGTTGCAATAGCGTCGCATTCACTTACAACGATCCCGTTATCTGGGCTGAATACGCCATTGATACAGCTAAAGCTTGCCACCAGGTCGGCATTAAAACAGTTGCCGTGACGGCTGGATATATCACCAGGGAGGCCAGACCTGAGTTCTATTCCGTCATTGATGCCGCTAACGTTGACCTGAAAGCATTTACGGAACGCTTTTACGAAAAGTTGACTCTGTCTGCGCTCGAGCCTGTGTTGGATACGCTCAAGTGGCTCAAACATGAGTCAGATGTCTGGTTCGAAATTACAAATCTGATGATTCCAGATGAAAATGACTCTTTCGATGAAATTGAGCGGATGTGCGACTGGATAGTCACGAACATTGGCGATTCCGTTCCCATTCACTTCACGGCGTTTCATCCTGATTATCGTGTCAAACATCGACCGCCCACTCCGCATCAGACTTTGATTCGTGCACGCGACCAGGCTATCAAGGCTGGAATCAAATACGCATACGTTGGCAATGTTAACGATGCTGAGCGGCAGAGCACCTATTGTCCGAACTGCTCAAAGTTGCTGATTGAACGTGATTGGTATGAGCTGGGTCGTTACGACATTAAGAATGGTTGCTGTAAGCATTGCAAGACTGCCATTGCCGGTGTTTTTGATAAGAACAAAGGCACCTGGGGGCGCAAGAGAATGCCCGTTATATTCGACCGTGCCTGAAGCTTTTCCCGAAGCCGACAAAGGTTTTGTAGCAACGAGCTCAATTGCATTTACAATTGAAAGATTAACCATCCTCAGCTCGCGTTGATACCAGACATAGTGCAACAGATAATAATTCTACGAATAATGATGTTTATCGTCGGTTCCGTGTTTCTCGGCGGTGGTCTACTTTTTGTTAAGCAATCGCTCGACGACGCAAAAAACGTGATTGAATCTGTTGTGTTCGCCCTGATGGGTGTGATGACAGGTCTGCTACTTTGCTTCTGGGCTATTGCAGGCATTCCGGACTAATTGAGGATTAAGACATGAATTTGATGCGCTCTACCTTGCGAGCTGGACTGCTGGTCAGCCTGGCGTTGTCGTTGGCTCCTATCGTTTGCAGCCCCGCGATGGCCAAAGATAAGGAAGGCAGGGCAGGCAGCTGGAAGAGTGGCGCACAAGGGGCCCCTGACCTGAACGCCTGTAAGAAACGTGTGCAGGAGCATCCAGATGACGCGGAAGCTCAGAATGACCTCGGCTGGGCCTGGCGTCAGAACGGTGATTTAAAGTCGGCCGAATCATGTCTTAGAGAGTCGATTAAGCTCAATCCGAATCTCGGCTATTCGCATTCCAACTTGAGTGTCGTTTTGCTCGATGGCGGACAGAAGGCGGAAGCGTTGACAGAGGCTCAAAAGGCCGTTGCGCTTGATGCAAAACAGGCTATTTATCAGGCTGTGCTGGGTAATGCTCTGTCGGCAAACGGCGACGCTAAAGGTGCAATCAATGCCTACAAAGCTGCACTGGCAATCAGACCCGATTATGAAAATGCGATGTACAACCTTGGTCGCGTGCTCGATCAAGACGGGCAGCAAAACGAAGCGAAGGCCGTTTTGAGTCAGGCTCTGGCGCTTGATCCAGGCGACGATAGAGTCGTGAAACTGCTTGATCAATTGATGAAGTGAGAATCGGTCGCAACAACTCGCGACGCCCATGATTTAATCTGCTCAATTTCCAAAAGTCTTTAGATTCGCACAGGAACTAGGTTTTCCAGTGTTTCTCTCCGGCATTGACGAAGAAAAAATTATGGCTTTATCAGGTTGCGAACTCCGTTGTTAGTATGTAACTCAGGTAAGCCGAACGAACATTGGAGCCGTCATGAGTTGCGCAAAACTAGCAATAGATGTGACTGAACTGGAAAAGTCTTTCGCCCTCAGCCCTGCACCAGGTGCTGTTGCTGCTGAAACCGTGGCACCGCCAAAGAAACGAAGATTTCGCGAGTGCGCCGATTTGCGTAACTTCTGGGATGAAGATTGCGAGCGCGATTGTAAGAGCGTCTCTGCATAACGTGCGCAATTTGTAGAGTTGTGCCTGAACTTTTAAACGAAAGAGGAGCAATGTGAGTGCTCCTCTTTCATTTGTGCGCTGGGCATGTTCAACAACTCGGAGGTGAAAGTCTTCTACACAGTTTGATGGCAACGAAGTGTTAGTGA